>DATAPR010000058.1:0-1587 GCA_036265105.1 Sphingomicrobium sp. | reverse complement strand
ATCGTCAGCGCCTCGATACCGCCGAGTACGGGGAACTTGGCGAGCGTACTGGCGGCGCCGCATGCCCAGACCGGACGCACCTCCTGCTGACACAGCGAGATACCGGTTTCTACACCTTCGCAAAGGATGAGCCCCATCGTCGGCTCGTCAAAACCCGACAGCATGACGACGGCACCACTAGCCCGACCGGTGACAGTCTTACCTTTATTGTCGCGCAGCCGGTCACTGCCGTCGGGTTTCAAGTAAATGTTGACGATGCCGCACTGCTCGCTCGATCGAGGGTCTAAGAGAGCGCACAGCAGTGCGGGATGGTATTCGAGCTCGTCGCATGGCGATTTCCGTGCTCGCCGAGCGGCAAATCGGAGCACGCGCCCCGCCGGATCCTCGAAACGTAGGTCGCGCGCGCGGAGATAGGTCTCCGCGGTGGTGCCGACGACCGGCCGCGCGGCCTGCCAAGCGTAGCGCCAGCGGTCAGGATCCGATCCCAATGCGTCCGGCTTTAGCGCCGCTGTGCAGCAGGGAGTCGGCGGTGAAGTTAGGCTATCCGCGGTGCCGAGCCAGCGATACGACCACGCCAAAGCCTTCCTCGTATCGACGCCAAGCACGGCCTTGACCAGATCGAGCGCGTCGCCGCGTTCTCCGGTCGCGAAGTCGCACCAGACGCCCGCTTTGGAGCCACCCAGGTGCACGGCAAGCGAGAAGCCTCGATCGCCGTGCAAATTCCCTACGCGCCACTCGTGGCCCTCGCGGATGCCGTTCGGAAGAAGCTCTCGCACGAGCGATTCGATTCGCTTAGCGAGCGCCTGGCCGATATCAGCCGCCTTCATTACCCGGCCCGGGAGGCGAAAGCTTCTCGGCGGCTAAAGCTAGCGCCTTGTCTTGCGCTCCATTTTACCGCTTCTGCGCGGCGCGGATCGGACTCCCGCGACCCCCTGGCCATGCCCTATCTCGCGACTAAAGGGTCGCGCCGAAAGTCTCCCCGACTGATCAATTTCATCGCACAAGCCGCCCAACATCGGCCCTTTGGGCCATGGCGCCTCACCGCGAGTCGGGTGTGGCCGCCGTCCGCGGGCCCGGCCCCCGACGAGCTCGATAACGATCGACTTTTTGCCGTCCCTTCGGATCTACCTCTTGAGGAACGTGGGATATTTTAGGCTTCGCAGCAGTGCTGTCGTTTCGCGCTAAGCTGCCACCGGAGGCACGTTCCAATTTGACATTGTCTCGTTCGGCGATTCGCTCGGCGACCCAGGTCCTCACTTCGCTCCTGACAAAGGTTATGCGCCCCCTCTGGCGTTCGTTGCCCTTAGTAACCCGGACCGGCTGGGGGAATTTTCCCTCGTTCGCCATCCGCAAGATTTGACGGGGACTAAGGTTGCCCGCTTCATGGCAGGTCCAATCCAGCGAGCCCAGGGTCGGCTCCTCCATTCTACTATCGCTCATCGTTTTGCAATGAATGCGGTGTATGCCGCAGCATGATTAGAGGAGCGCGCCGTAGCCTTCATCTGAGAAGAATTGCCTTGAAGATTTTCTCAGTTGGAGGAGGCATCTAACGGAGCAAGTGGCATAGGGACAAGGCAATCGACGGAA
>DATAPR010000057.1:0-2626 GCA_036265105.1 Sphingomicrobium sp. | reverse complement strand
CCGTGATCTTCCCAGGCCAGTTCGAGCATCGCCTCGTTCATCATCGCGTCAATGAGCTCGTCCGCCTCTCTGGCGAGGCTGATCAGCGGATGCGCCGAGAAGACGGTCGGCCGTGGGTACAGCATCACCGGCTTTGCGGGTGCCGCCGCCTCGAGCCGCTTCCAGCGCTCGGGGTCCGGCATGACCCATTCCACGAGCTGGTTCTCATAGCCGACGACAAGCGGCTGAGCCGCGGCACCGCCGGCGATATAATCGTCGAACAACTTTCCGGATGAGGAAGGTTTGAAGCCCATGCGCCGGAAAACCGTGGTGACGCCGCCCTCGACCGATCCGAGAGTCTTGAGCGTCACCACATCTCCGCTGAGCAAATTCGCCGCAAGACCCGCGAACATGAAGCCGGAGTTGGATCTGGTAGGATCGGTCGAAACGACACGTGCGCGTCCGAATAGATCCGGAACGCCCAGCGTAGTCCAGCTTTCGCCGGCAATAACCGCTTTCAGCAGTTTCAGAAGATCGATGGTGTAGCGCGGGCCACCTGCCGGCTGCGCTAGACCGCCCTTCACAAGACCATCGGCAACCCGGTCCCACGAATAGAGTACGATTGGCGAGGTGAAGATTACTTGGTCGCGCGATAGAGTAAGGCCGCTGCTGCGCGCGACCTCAACCCGGACCGAGGAAGAAGGCCACAGGAATTGCGGATGTTGGTCGAGCAGCGCGCGCTCGCGCACCATCTCGACGGATCCTGCGCGGCGTGCATCAAGCACAAGACCGAAGCGCTCATCCAAGAGTTCGCGCACCCCGGCATTCGTTAAAAAGCCCTCCTTCTCGCCTCCTGCAAACCCAAACAGCTTCTTCGGCTCGCCGAACCGGCCGGCAATTTCCGGATGCTCGCGCAAATACAGATAGCCGCCGGTTGCGGCCACTAGCCGCGACCAGGCCAACCCCGAAGGCACGGCGAGAGACGGCCATCAAGCTCTCTTTCGGGGCGCCCCGTCCAGCACGGAGGGCGAGGCGAGATCCTCGTCTAGCGAGCGCTTCAGGAGCTTCAGCTCGATATCCAGCTTGTCGAGCTCGGCAAGGTGCAGGTTCGCCGCGTATTCCGTGAAGGCCGCGTCCAGACGATCGATGATCTCTCCGGTCGCGGTTAATCGCCCCGCTTCGACGCGCGGGCTCGCCTCAAGGCTCTGATAAGCCTCCGCCATCTCTGCTGCGCGCGGCAAATAGTAGGTCAGAAACCGGCGTACCCGATCAATGCGCAACGGATCCTTTTCGATTGCCTCGAATATGCGGCGCGCCACGCTCGCGAGATGCCGCACACGCCCGGCAACGGTCTTGGCTCGGATACCTTTGGACGCGGACTCCAACCGCTCTACAAAAGGATCGGCTTCGGTGAGAAGCTCGCGGGCAAACTCGATCTTGCCCTTTGCAACGCCGCTGGCATGCGGGCCTGGGACGGCTCTTGATCGTGACGGCGCGACACTCGTCGATCTTCTCGTCGACAATGACAAGATCGCCGCGATTGAGCCGGCAAGCGGGCTGGCATTCGCCTGCCGGCCATTGATCTCCACTGACGCCAATGTGGCGCCGACCCAACCGGTTCGCAGGTGACTCCCTGCTGGAGGAGGCAGTCAGGAGCGAACCCGTCTCTGAAATGGGATTTTGGAATAACGCGCGATTTCGAGGGTAATAGGATCTTTACCGGCGTCAAAAACGCCTGTTTAAGGTCGTATCGGCGGGATTTTTTAAAACCGTGCGGCCTCCCGCTCGTTTAAATCTCGGTTCCTAAATCGCTGTGACTCCTTTGGTTTTGTCGTCACCTGGCGTCCCGTGCTTGGCGAATTTACCGTCTATAAAAAGAGCCGGCTCGGCCGCGCCCATCCGCGGATTGAGCCATAAACATATTCGCTTCAAGAACTTAGGGGCCACCAACGCGCAGCCCAATTTACCGCGACGAAGCGATGGGTCGATCACACTGTTTAGGGAGCTGTGCCGTTCAGCCTTCGAGGAACAAAAAGAGATCATTGACAAACTCGTTCTAATGTGATAAACATATAAATAAGATTTCGATCACAAAACGAGGCTCCTTGATTTTCTATCGGCGCGAGAGAGACAAGGCTGCTATTCGATCCGGAGACAACCATTACGTTGAACGTAAACAATTGTTGCTAATTTTACAACCATTTCTTCTAAACAATTTCGGGCCGAAGCGCCGTGTTGAGGTGAATTATGGCATTGACAGCATCCGGATCCGCGGAGTGCATCCCCGCGAGACCGTGGCCGGCCGAGCGGATCGAGTTTTGGTCGATCGAACGGCTGAAACCCTACCAATGCGAGGCTTCACAGCGAAGCCGACATCGACAAGATCGTCGCATCGATCCTCAAATGGGGGTGGACGAACCCGGTCATCGTGGACGAGCACGGCGGCCTGATTGCCGGGCATCTGAGGGTCGCCGCGGCAGCGCGGCTGGGGCTCAAATCCATACCAGTGATCGTCGCGCGGGGCTGGAGTGAGGATGAAAAGCAGGCCTATCGCCTGGCCGACAATGAACTGGCCGCGCGGGGGAGCTGGGACCCCGATCTGCTTTTCGGTGAGCTGCAGGATCTCAAATTCAGCGGTTTCGACCTC
>DATAPR010000056.1:0-1736 GCA_036265105.1 Sphingomicrobium sp. | reverse complement strand
CCTGGAACCGCAACTTCCAGGAACTGCTCCGGCTCCCCGACGAGCTCCTCGCGAAGCGTCATGACTTTGACACCTACATCCGCTATCTCGTCGAGCGCGGCGAATTCGGCGAGACCGATCCGGAGAAAGAGATTGCCCGGCTGCGCGCTCGGCTCGGCGATCATTACAGCTTCGAGCGAACCCGCCCGGACGGGACCGTCATCGAGGTGAGGCACAATCCGATGGCGGGCGGCGGCATCGTGCTGATCTATAGCGACATCACCGAACGCAAGCGCAGCGAGGCCGAGATCAAGGCGGCCAGGGACGCGGCCGAGGCCGCCTATCGCGACCTGAAAGCCGCCCAGGTCAGTCTGATCCAGGCCGAGAAGATGGCGTCGTTGGGCCAGCTGACCGCCGGCATTGCTCACGAGATCAAGAACCCGCTCAACTTCGTCAACAACTTCGCCGGGCTGTCGGTCGAATTGCTCGACGAATTGAAAGAGACCGCCAGTCCGGCGATTTCTGCACTGGACGACGAGAAGCGTGCCGAGATCGACGAAACAATCGAGATGCTCAGTGGCAATCTTGACAAGATCGCCGAGCACGGCCGGCGGGCCGACAATATCGTCACTAGCATGCTGGAGCATTCGCGCGGCAGCAGCGGCGAACGTCGCAGCGTCGATCTCAACGCCTTGGTCGAAGAAGCCCTGAATCTCGCCTATCACGGGGGCCGGGCCAAGGATCAAAGTTTCAACATCACACTGGAACGCGATTATCCCGACGCACTCGCCCAGATCGAAGTTGTGCCTCAGGACATCACCCGGGTCTGTCTCAACCTTTTCGGCAACGGATTTTATGCGGCCACCAAACGCCAGAAGGAAGGAAGCGACGCGAGTTTCAAGCCCACGCTGAAGGTGTCCACGCGCGATCTCGGGGAGGCCGTGGAGATCCGCGTCCGCGACAATGGCATTGGTATCGCTCCCGAGATCAAGGACAAGCTCTTCCAACCGTTCTTCACGACCAAGCCGACCGGCGAGGGAACCGGCCTTGGCCTCTCGATCAGCTATGACATCGTGACCCAACAGCATGGCGGCACAATCACCGTCGATAGCCGGGTCGGCGAATTCACCGAGTTCAATATTCGACTGCCGCGGGCCTACCGAGCAACGACGGCAGAGGCAGCATTATGAGTGTGAGTATTTTGATCGTCGACGACGAACCTGATGTCGCCGATCTGTTTCGCCAGCGCTTTCGTCGAGAAACGCGCCAGGGTACCTACGTGATGCAGGGCAGCGGGGCGGTGCCGCAGGGGCGTGACCGTACTTCCCGTCGGTTGCGCGGGAGCAGACCGCGCGCCGCATTGCTGACCGCCTCGGAATTGCCGAGGTACGGTGAGTTCCGTTTTGGTGCCCCTCAGACGAGGTGATCGGGATCCACAATGTCTGATCGTTGGCGTCGAGCGAACGCGCTTACTATGGGCGTGAACCGACCCAATGGCCTTAAACGGACTCGCTCATTGTGGGCCCCAAAACCGGTGTAGTCGATCCTGCGAGTGGCCAAGAGCGGCGGATTCCTGTCCTTCGTTGGAGCGCGGGCGAACGGCGAGGTTGCGCCGATCCGGCCATTCTCCGACCCTTGATCAAACCCGCGAGCGGAGCCTCAGCACGCTCAGCCCTCTCACCCACAGGGGCCGTTGCGGCGCGCTTATCCGGCCATCGGTGTCGAGCGGATCAAGGGGACCCGCGCCGCCGCTTCGG
>DATAPR010000055.1:0-109206 GCA_036265105.1 Sphingomicrobium sp. | reverse complement strand
TTCGCGGTCAACCACAACCAGGAGATCATAGTCCGAAAAATATCTCCCGATCGGATCCTCGACCCAGTCGCCGCGAGCATAGCTTCCAAACAGGATGATCTTGAGGAGCTTGCCGCCGCGAAGCCTCGGCATCGTCCGCCTCGAGATCGCAAACTCGAACCCTTTGCGAATGACCTCGACCACAAAGGCGAGCTCGTCGCGCTTGGCCTGAGGCAAATGATCGAGAGCGGTTTTCATTTTGACGTCTCGCCAGAATCGCCTTCCGGCGACAAAAGGAGAAGCCGAATTCTGCAGCTGTTCGCTGCGGTTCGAAGCAACGTGCTCTTGGCTCTTCATCGGCACGGCGCCGTGTTATGAAAGTCCGCATTGAGGGAGATTGGCCTTGCGCGAACTTCGGACCGCCGCGGCGATAATGATCATCATCTGTCTCGCCGCCTGTGCTCGGGAGGAACGGCCATCGCCCCCGCCCCCCTATCCGCCGCAGGGCGCACTGCCGCGACCGCAGGGAACAGCAATTTCTGAAGCGGATTTTGTCTACGAGAACGGATCGATCGATCTCTTCGCCATCCGCTCCTCCGAGCTCGCGCTCCAGCGTTCGTCCTCCGCGCGGATCCGCGAATTCGCGCAGACCATGGTCGAGGATCACAAAGGGACCGCGGCCCAGCTGTCGCTTGAGGGCCGGAGGCTGAACCTCCTCCCGTCGGCGACGCTTCGACCAAGCGAACAGGCGATGCTCGACAGTCTCGCCGCGAGCAGCAGTTTCGATGCCGAGTACGTTCGCGATGAGAGGATCGTCCACCAACGGGCTATCGCTTTGGATTCCACCTACTTGGCAAATGGCAGGAGCCCGACTCTCAGGCCAGTCGCCGCTGCGGCGCTTCCGATCGAGCAGCGGCACATGAGGCTGATCGCCTATCTCTAGGAGGCCGGCTCGGCGCATGCGCCGAACAGGCAGTCAATCATCCCGTCCATGGCCGTAGAACGATGTCCTTGTTGACGACCGCCCGGACGAGCCAGCCGGGCCGGACTTTGATCGTCGGCTGGATCTCGAGGTTGCGGCTCGTAATCTGGTCGCCCGCGTGGGCGGCATTTTGCTGGGCCGATTCCCGGATCGCGCGCACGAGATCACTCTCATCGCTTCCGAGCGATATTTGAGTACCAACTCCAAGCAGCGTTGAAAGCATGACACCTTTGAGGAGCTGCCAGGTATGCGAATCCACCTTGTCCTCGAGGCCTGCAAAGCCGGCGACGTCGGTCGCAGGCATGCTGTCGAGATCGACCGATGATCCGTCGGGAAGAACGATGCGTGTCCACACCAGCAGCGCCCGGCGCTGCCCATAAGCGACTGCGCTGTCGTAGCGGCCAATGAGCCTTGCGCCCTGAGGGATGAGGACAAATCTTCCCGTAGCGCTGTCTCGAACATTCTCGGTGACCTGGGCGAGAACGATCCCTGGAAGATCGGAGTTCAAACCCGTTATCAGGCTCGCAGGGATGATCGTACCAGCCGAAAGGGCCCAGGCGGACGGTGCATGGCTCAGCTCATGCGGGCTCACGTCACGTCCGCCGCCAATTTGCGCAAAATCGATCCTGTGCTGCTGGCTCGCCGGTATTGAGGCGGCGGTCGTTGCCACCTGGCTTTCGTCGACAATCCCCGTCGGCCTCTGCTCGACTGGGCTCGACTGAGCTCCGCCCCGGCCGGCGTCGAGCTGGACAAGGACCGGCGAGGTGCGCGCCGTCTCCCTCGCAGCAAGGATGCGTTGGCGGTCCGCCTCAGCCGAGCGGGCTCGCTCAGCATCAGCGTTCACGGCATCGGGCGGCTGCAAATCGCCAAGACTTCGTTCGCGTTCGAGAATCGGTCGGCCGAGATCGCCCGGTAACGGCGGGCCAAGGCGCGGCACATTGCCGTAGCTATCTGGAAGATTGGCGACCGCATCGGGTCCGGCCTTGGTGTCGGTCTCGTCGCTTTCAACCGCAGTTGCTGCCTTGCGCAAACTGGGCGGCTGAAGCGCGAACCAGGACAGACTGACGACAAGTGCGGCGACAGCACCGGTTAGGCAAACGATCAGTCCGCGACGGAAGCGGACGGCAGGCCGCGGCTTCCCGCGGAGCACGAACCGCTCTGGGCTTTCCTTGGGCTGGGCGGCGGCCGAGTTCTGCAAGTCGCTCATGACGATTTGCGAGAGCGGGAGGGAACGGGATTTTCGCGAATGATGCGAACGACCTGCTGTCGCCGCTCGCCGAGGCGAAGCTCCGCGGCTGGAAAGAGGCGATCGACCACATAATAGTGACCGCGCTGGCGATAGTTGACCAGCTCCGCTCGTCCCCCCTCCCCTGTCACGAACAGCGGCGGAGCTTCACCCTCGGAGATGCTTGGCGGAAACTCGATGAACACCTGACGGCCATCGTCGAATGCGCGAACCGGCCGCCAGCCTGGTTTGTCGCCCTCGATTCGGTAATCGAAATTAAGCGCTTCGATGGCAACATCTGGGGTGACGCTGACGTCCGAGGCGGCTGTTTCCTTCAGCGCCAGCAAGGGATCCTCAGGGTAGGTCCAGGAGATACTGGCCATCGCCACTTTCGGGCTGCTTCGAAGCTCGACATGGTAGACGCGCCGGTCGGTTGCGATCACCAGGTTGGTCGCAAGGCCAGCAGCGGAAGGCTTGACGAGAATATGCGTGCGCCGCTGCGCCCCGGTTCCGCTGGTGGTGTCGCCGATCACCCACCTGGCGGTGTCGCCGGCAGCAACCGAGACGAGACCCTCACCTTTCTCAAGCGTGATGTCACTGACCTGCCCGGGGGCCGTGAAAAGCCGGTACAGGCCGCCCTCGGTCCAGGGATAGATCTGAACCGCTCCCACGTATGAGTCGCGACCCGGCTCCTGGACGGCCGCACGGTTCGCCTCCTCGACGCGCGCGATGGTCGATGAATCCGACCGAGCGTCCCATCGTTTGGAGCGCACGCGTGTCATGGCAATGGATACGGGCGCTGCGACCATTGCCGCGCGTCCCGCCGCTGCCGAAGGGGGGCTTGGGGCGAGAAGTCCTGCGGCCAGGGGCGAGGATGTTGCTTCGCTGGCTGAGCTGCAAAGGCCGATCAACGAGGCGAGGATGACTGAGCGGTTCATGGGATGCTCCTGGTTGAGGGGCTAGGCTGCGCCACTTGCGGAAAGGCTGGGTTGAGCGGGGAACCGAGCATCGGATTGGCTGAAGCGGTCGGCACCGGGCTGACCGTGGATTTCGGCTCCGCAGTCTCGATTTCCTGGCTCCAGTCGATCCCGTCGACATAGAGGCCAAGCGGGTTTCTCCGAAGCGCATCTGCGGACGAAGGCGGCTTTCGAACAATTGAGAGGATACCGGTCCAGTGCGAAGTCCCGGCAGGAGAGCCTCGCTCGAATTCGCTCTCGGTCCATTTGAGTTCGAATGAGCGATCTGAAGCCCTTACGACGCTCGTCAGCTGCACCGATACGGTGCGCGTCCCGATCTCCCCGAAGGGGTTTGCGTCACGGGCGTAGGCGCTCAGAAACCGTGCTCCGCGCGCGCTCGCAAAGTCGTACGCGGAAAGCCAATCCTGGCGCATCAGTACGGGATCGAGCGAAACCGATCGAACGTCGGTGATGAACCTTGCGAGGAACCAGGCGATCTGCGGATCGGTCGGCTGATAATCGCGGTCAGCGGGAGCGACAGCGCGCGCCTCGCCCAGATGGTCGACGGCAACGACGTAGGGAACCACCCGGCTTTGCATCGACTGCCAAAAGAGGCAGCCCGAAAGCGCGGCCGAGAGAACCAGGCCGCCAAAGGCCATGAGCCTCCAGTTGCGGGCCTGAACTCGGGCCGAGCCCAGACGCTCGTCCCAGACCTGCGCCGCGCGCTGGTACGGCGTTTGCGGTTCGGGGGTGCGCCCATAGCGCTGCACTGCACGCCTGAACTTCATCTACTCCTCCCTTTCCTTGATGTCGGGATGCGCTCCGACGCCCGCGCGGTCGCCGTCGCGGATCGCCTGCAGGGCGACATGGCGGTGATGGCGAACGGCCTGTTCCGAGCGAAGGCGCCGAGCCCAGTCCGGGACCGCTGCGGGGGGAGCCTCTTTCGCCTCACCTGAAGGGGCGGACCCTGCAAGGAGCGCCCCCTGCTGTCCCCGCTCGGCGGCGGCGCCGATGCCGCCAAGGTTCCCAAGCTTGGTTCGGGCCGCGCTCATGCCGGCGCTTGCGACACCGCTCAGTCCCGCGCCAAGGCTTGCCTCTGCCGATGTCTCCTGACCGAGCCGGTAAGCGGTGGAGGCAGCCGAACCTAAGGTCGTTCCGGCGCGAACTGCACCGAGCGCTGCACCGCCGATGGCACGCGCTCCGCTTGCAGCGGCAGCGCCGCCGACGACCGCGGTACCGACCGCCGCTGCCGCTGTTCCGATGGCAGCTCCGGCGCCGAGCTGCGGCGCTCCGGCGATGAGACCTGAAGCGATACCGGGACCGAAGATCCCGAGGCCGAAAAGAGCGAGGCTTGCCAGCACGAGGCTCATGGCCTGCGTGAGATCGGGCTGACCACCAGGAGTGCTTGCAGCCCTGAATTCACTGAAAAAGCCCGAGCCGATGCCGACGATCACGGCGAGCACCATCACCTTGATCCCCGAAGAGACGACGTTGCCGAGTACCCGCTCGGCAAGGAAGCTGGTCCGGTTCCAGAGGGCGAAGGGGACGAGCACGAAACCCGCAAGGCTCGTCAGCTTGAATTCGATGATGGTGATGAAGAGCTGAATCGAGAGCACGAAGAAGGCGATGATCACGAACAGCCACGCGATCATCAGAACCGCGATCGTGAGGAAATTCTCGAAGAACCCGGTGACACCCGTCAGCTGGCTGACCTGCTCGAGCAGCGGCTTGGCGGCGTCGAAACCGGCTTGGGCGATGAATCCTGGCCGAAGCAGATCGTCGGCTGAAATCCGCCCTCCCCCAGCGGTAATCCCGAGCCCGGCGAAGGAACGGAAGATGATGTCCGCCAGCGTCGAGAAGCTGCCGATGATCAGCGCGAACGCACCGACGTAGAGGATCTTCTTGAGGAAGCGGCCGATGACGTCATTCTCGCCGCCGAGCGCCCAGAACAGTCCGGCCAGCGTGATGTCGATCCCGACGAGCGTTGTGGTCAGGAAGGCGACGTCGCCGCGCAGCAGCCCGAAGCCGCTGTCGATGTACTGGATGAAAGCCGCCATGAAGCGGTCGATGATGTTGAGATCATTCATTGAGATGCATTTCAAGATCCTTGGGGTGCCGCGGGGCCTCCGAAGGGGGAGTCGAGGCCCCGCGGCGGGCTGTGGACGGCGGGCGCTATGCCGCCCTCGCCCATGAGCTCAGTTGGAAGTCGGCCCCTCGAGGAACCGCCGGGTGGTTGCGCGTCCGTCCTCTTCAGCCTGCGCATGTCGGGCACGTTCGATCGCGGTCTCGCGAAATTCGGTCGCCATCAGATTCTGGATCTGCAGCTGCTGCTTGATGCTGAGTGCAAGCAGCTGGTTTGATGCCTGGCCGACCTGGAGCGCTCCGACGCTTCCCTGGCTGCTTTTGGCAAGGTCAGCGAGCGCTCCGGCATCGGCTTGGACGTTCTCGGCCACTTGGGCCTGCATCTGAATTGACTGAAGATATGCGGAGCGCGCTGCGTCGAGCCGGGCGCGAGCGTTCGTGACCTGCTGATCACTCGTGAGGGCCTGCTGGAGCGCGCCCGGGAACAGCTGCTGGACCCTTTGGTCGAGGCCCTGGACGGTGAAGTCGATCCCCTGCGCTCTGGTGATGAGCTGGTTGATCTGCTGCATCGAGGAGGTGAGCTGTTGAAGCTGGGGAAAATCGATCTTCTGGAGATTGGTCGCCATATTCTGAAGCATCCCGGCTTCGTTTCGGAGCGACGTCACCTGATTGTTGATTTGTTCGAGAGCTCGAGCTGCCTCGATAAGGTTCTGTGAATAGTTTGCCGCATCGAAGACCGGCATTTCTGTGGCATTGACCGGTACAGTCGGAAGTGCCGCCGAAAGACCAAGGGTCGACGTCAGCGAGGCGATACGCAGCGCAGTATAAAATGCCTTCATTGGACTTCTCCTTCGCCGATCGAGGATGGGAATTGGTCGATAAGAGCCGCGGTCCAATCGAGGCCGCGAGCCCCCAGGAAGCGGGCGAGGAACGTGTCATCGCCCTCGTCGAGGAGACGATCGATGAGACGCTGTGAGGACGGATCGGACGCGCCACACAGGGCAAGCGAAACGTCGCCCAGAGCGAGATCGAACAAGCGATTGCCGCGCCGTGATTGAAGGTAATAGTCGCGCTTGGGCGTGGCCCTTGCGATGAGGTCGATCTGCCGGCCGTTGAGCCCGAACCGCTCATAAGCTTCGCGTGCTTGTGGCTCGATCGCTCGGTCATTGGGCAGAAAGATGCGTTGCGGACAGCTCTCGATGATTGCCGGAGCGATGGTGCTTCCCGAAATGTCGGCGAGCGACTGGGTCGCGAAAACGACCGCCACATTCTTCTTTCGAAGCACCTTCAGCCATTCGCGGATGCGCGCGGCGAAGAGAGGATTGTCGAGGAACAGCCACGCCTCGTCGAGGATCAGGAGGGTCGGGCTTCCATCGAATCGCTGTTCGAGGCGGTGGAAAAGGTAGGCGAGCACAGGCCGCGCGGCTCCCGGTTGGCCCATCAACGTCTCGGTTTCGAAGCAGTGAACATCGGCGAGCGCGAGCCGGTCGTCGGAGGCATCGAGGAGAGCGCCGAAGGGTCCTTCCAGAGTGTAGGGCTGAAGCGCGGATTTGAGCCGGTTCGACTGAAGGAGCAGCGAAAGACCCGTAAGGGTCCGCTGGGAAGCGGGCGCCGTCGCGAGACTGAGAAGCGCTGACCAGAGCGAATCCTTGATCTCGGGGGTGACCGGGACCTTTTCATGCTCGAAAAGCCCCGCGACCCACTCGGCTGCCCAGCTGAGCTCGCTTGGCTCATCAATCCTGCGCAGCGGCTGAAAGGCGAGTGCACCTTCGGTCCCGGCAGCGCCGAGCTCGTGATGCGTTCCGCCCATTGCGAGCACTGCGGCGCGCGCGGACCAGCCCTTGTCGAAGATGAAAACGCGAGAACCGGGATAGCGCCGGAACTGCAGTGCAAGAAGTGCCAGCAAGACCGATTTGCCGGCGCCGGTCGGACCGACGATCAGCATGTGCCCGACATCGCCGACATGGGTCGAAAGACGGAACGGCGTCGATCCGCCGGTCTCCGCGAACAGGAGCGGCGGTCCCCCCAGATGCGCATTGTTCGCGGGCCCAGCCCAGACCGACGACAACGGCATGAGATGGGCAAGATTGAGGGTATGAACGAGAGGCTGGCGAACATTGGCGTAGAGCTGGCCGGGAAGGCTCGACAGCCACGCCTCGACGGCGTTCAGATGTTCACGCTTTGCCGTGAATCCGAGGCCGTTCACGATGCGCTCGACGCTGCGGACCTTTTCGTCCGCGGCAGTCGGATCGGCGGCAGCAACGGTGATGGTCGTCGTCAGATATCCGAAAGCGACATCGTCCCCGCCGAGCTCCTGAAGAGCAAGGTCGGCATCCGCGGCCTTGTTGTCGGCATCACTGTCCGTGAGCTGGACCGGCTGGTTGTACATCACCTCGCGCAGAAGCGCGGTTACCGACTTTCGCTTGTTGAACCATTGGCGGCGAAGCCTCGTCAGGGCCCGCGTCGCATCTGTTCGGTCGAGCGCGATAAAGCGGCTCACCCACCTATATTCAAAATCCTGGTGGTTAAGCGCATCGAGAATGCCAGGGCGACTCAGCGCGGGAAATCCGAGTACCGTCAGCGTTCGCAAATGAAGCTGGCCGAGCATCGGCTCGAGGCCGCCGGTCAGGTCCGCGTCGGCGATGAAGGCATCCAGGTACATCGGCGTTTCGGGGACTGCGACCTTCTGCGAGTGCGCAGAGGCGCAGCCGTGCAGAAAGGTCAGCGTTTCCTGGTCGCCGAGGACGTGGACCTCCGGCATCAGCTCGGTGAGAAGGTCCAGAGCTCGATCGGTTTCCGCGGTGAAGCGCGCGAGGGCCTCGTGCCAGTCGTGGCCCTGTCGCTTCGAGCCGTCGACCAGCGCATGTTCCGCACGCGTCTCGCTGTCTGGTGGCGGAAGCCACACCAAAGTCAGGTGATAGCGGCTCTCATAATGGTCGCGCCCTCCGTCGAAGCTTGCCTGGCGCTCCTTGTCGACCAGCCAGGACGCAGGGTCCGGAAAATGGCTGGCGGGATAACCCAACGCCAGCGTTCGCTCGGCCTCGAAGAACAGCGTCCAGCCTGAACCGAACCGCTTCAGCATGTTGTTGACCCTCGCCGTCACGGCGAGCAGTTCGGCGTCCGTCGCGCTTTCGAGATCGGGTCCGCGGAACCTGCAGGTCCGCTGGAAGCTAGCGTCCTTGTTGAGAACCACGCCAGGCGCGACGAGAGCCGCCCATGGCAGATGATCCGCGAGCCTGTCGGCATGCCGACGATATTCGCGAAGGTTCAGCATTCGAAATATCCCCGTTGCCTGAGGTGCCGGAGCATCACCGCCGCGAAATCCGGATCGCGCTTGGCGGCAAACACCGCGAATGAGTGGCCGAGGGCCCAAAGCAGCAGGCCGGCAATCCACTGCTGGAGCCCGAGACCGAGAGCCGCCGAGACAGTTCCGTTGAGGATTGCGATTGAGCGAGGCGCTCCGCCCAGGAGCATTGGCTCGACCAGGGCCCGGTGGACGGGCACCTCGAAGCCTTCGGGATGCAGATACCCGTCGCTCACGAGATCATTGCTCCGCCGCCGAAGCTGAAAAATGAGAGGAAGAAGGAGGAGGCCGCAAAGGCGATCGACAGCCCGAAGATGATCTGGATCAGCCGGCGAAACCCTCCGGCCGTCTCGCCGAAGGCAAGGGTCAATCCGGTGGTGATGATAATGATGACCGCAACAATCTTGGCGACCGGCCCCTGAACCGATTCGAGTACTTTCTCGAGCGGTTCCTCCCACGGCATTCCGGAGCCGGCCGCATGTGCATTCGCGGCGAAAATCGACGCGGCGAGGAAAAGGCCGGTCCGAAAAGCAACAGCGCGGATCGAGCGAAGTTTGGGCATCGTCACTCTCCTTCCATGACCAGGGTTTGGGTGGCGGCGGGCCGAAGCGCATAGTCGCCGGCGGAATCGACGCCCTCGACAGTTTCGGGACAGCCGATCCGACGGGACGCGCCCCGGCCTTCGATGAAGACGATCAGGTCGATCGCGTCAGCGATGAGCCGTCGCGGGACCGTGATCACCGCCTCCTGGATCAGCTGTTCGAGGCGGTAGAGCGCGGAGCGCGAGCTGTTGGCGTGGACGGTCGCGATTCCCCCCGGATGACCGGTGTTCCACGCCTTGAGCATGTCGAGGGCCTCGCCGCCTCGCACTTCGCCAACGATGATCCGGTCGGGGCGTAGGCGAAGTGTCGAGCGAACGAGGTCGGCCATGCTGACCACGCCCGACCGGGTACGAAGCGCCACCGTATCTGGCGCCGAGCATTGCAGCTCGCGGGTGTCCTCGATCAGGATCACCCGTTCGTCGCGGGCGCCAAGCTCGGCGAGAAGGGCGTTGGCAAGCGTGGTTTTCCCCGAGCTGGTGCCCCCTGCCACGAGAATGTTGCGATGATCGGCGACCGCGTGGGAAAGCAGCCGCGCGACTTCGGCGGTCATGATCCCGTCTCGTTCGTAGTCGGCGAGTGTATAGATCCGGAATGCAGGCTTGCGGATCGAGAAGCAGGGTCCGCTTGCGACTGGCGGAAGTACACCCTCGAAACGTTCGCCGGCGAGCCCGTCTCCAAGCGGTGGGAGCTCGGCGCTGACAATCGGCGCGTTGCCATGCACCTCGGTGCGCGCATGGCTCGCAACCAGCCGAATGATGCGCTCGACTTCGCCGGGCTCGAGGCACGCGCCGGTAGTGCAGCGCCCTGAACCCAGCCGATCGAGACGAATTTCTCCGTCCGGATTGACCATCACTTCGAAGACCTCGTCGTCGGCGAGAGCCGCGGCGATCTTTGGTCCCATCGCCGTACGAAGCATCGCCCGCTGGCGCTCAGCCGATTCAACAGCGCTCATCCTTCTTCCCCGGGCAGGAAGCTGAGCCGGCCTTTGGCCAGATGCCGTCCAACGCGTTCGACGAAAGCGGTGAACCGATCACTCCCGATCGCCCGTGCCGCTTCGTCGGCTTCCGGAAGCGGCGCATTCACGGTCAGCATATAGCGTACGAAGAGTGCGATACTTTCGAGCTCGACCCGCCCATTCCGCTCGATCCGAGCGAGTTGGTACGAAATTTTGTCGAGGCGCCGCCCGAACCTCAATTCCAGCTCGTCCGTGGCTTTGCGATCGAGCCACGCGTCAATGGCTGCCGCGATAATTGCATTCTTGTAGACGCCTGGGGCCCGCGACGCCTCCTCGAGGCGATCGCTAAGATCGCGCTTCAGGGTAAGATAGTGGCGGACAAGCTCGGTGCGCGCCATGGTCGCTCCTTTCTAAAAGCTCGGCATCAGGTCGCTGCCGCGATCCGATCCCTGGTTGATGCCGTCAGCAGTGATGACAGGCGCAAGTCCGGGCTTGCGCTCGAATGAAGCTGGCTCGACGATGCAATCGTCGTCGTCCGCGCCGAGTCCCAGAGGGTCAGAGGCGTACGGATCAACCAACGGAAGATCCTGACCGGCATTTTTTCGCAGACGGTGATCCTGCTGCAGGCTTCCTTCGCCGTGGAGATCTTCCAGCGCCGCATCCACGACGATGGATTCGGCGCGGCATGCCGACCAATCATGGGGACGTTTTGGCGGTCGGTCCGCATAATTCCCCTCGGCAAGCATTGGCGGCGGACAAACTCGAGCGACGAATCGTCCATCCTCGAAGAAGCGCAGCTTCTTTGCGCGGATCGGCGGCATTCCGGAGAGCAGCACGAGTTCCTCGCCCGGAGGCAGCTGCATGATCTCGCCAGGAGTTAAGAGGGCCCTTGCTGTCTCCTGGCGGCTGACCATTATGTGTGCGAGCCATGGTGCCAGGCGGTGTCCGGCGTAGTTGCGCATCGAATGCAACTCGGTCCCGGTGCCCAAAGCATCCGAGATGCGTCGCGCGGTTCGCTCGTCGTTGGTCGCGAAAGCGATCCTGACATGGCAATTGTCCAGGATCGAGTTGTTCTCGCCGTAGGCCCTGGCGATCTGATTAAGGGATTGCGCAATGAGAAAGGCGCGAATTCCATAGCCGGCCATGAAGGCGAGTGCCGTCTCGAAGAAATCCAGCCGGCCGAGTGCTGGAAATTCGTCAAGCATCATCAGCAGACGCGGCTGCAACTCTTCCCCAGCAGTCTGCAGGCGCTCGGTGAGGCGACGGCCTATCTGGTTGAGGAGGAGCCGCACCAGCGGCTTGGTGCGCGAAATGTCGGAAGGCGGGATGACGAGGTAGAGCGAGACCGGCCGATCCGCACCAACCAAATCGTCAATCCTCCAATCGCAGTCGCGAGTCACGGTCGCGATCGTCGGATCCCGGTAGAGGCCCAAGAAAGACATTGCGGTCGAAAGTACGCCCGATCGCTCGTTGCCGGACTTGTTGAGAAGTTCGCGAGCGGCAGACGCTACGACAGGGTGAACAAGTGGAGCTTGCTTCGTGCCCAAGTGATTGGTGGTCATCATCGCCTGGAGCGTCGCCGCGAAGCTTCGCGTCGGGTCGCTCAAGAACGTCGCGACGCGCGCCAGGCTCTTCTCCTCATCGGCGTACAGGACGTGTAGGATCGCTCCGACCAGGAGCCCATGCGACGTCTTTTCCCAATGATTGCGCCGCTCGAGAGCCCCTTCCGGATCGACGAGGATGTCTGCGATATTCTGGACGTCACGGACTTCCTCGGGGCCGCGGCGCACTTCGAGAAGCGGGTTGTAATGGGCGGACCTCGCATCCGTTGGATTGAACAGAAGGCAGTGCGAGAAACGCGAGCGCCAGCCGGCGGTCAGCGCCCAATTCTCGCCCTTGATGTCATGAATTACGGCCGACCCTGTCCAGCTAAGAAGCGTCGGCACTACGAGTCCGACGCCCTTTCCACTCCGGGTTGGCGCGATCGCCATGACATGCTCCGGCCCGTTATGGCGAAGGTAGGATCCATCGAGTGATCCGATGAAGACGCCGGCATCCCCGAACAAGCCGGCCGCCTGCACTTCGTGTTCATTCGCCCATCTTGCCGAGCCATAAGTCGTGACCGCGCCCGATTGCCGCGCGCGCCACAGCGAACCAGCGATTGCGGCCGCGCAGCCGAGAAGTCCGCTTGCTCCGGCGAGGGCCCCGGCCTTGTCGAATACGCTCCGTGCGTAAGCGTCAAAATGGAACCACCAGGGAAACAACGCCCATGGACGGTAGATTCGCAACTCCCCTAACTGGAACCAATAGGGACCAAGCGCAGCCTGGTACGCGAGCATCGATGCGGCCAATTGCGTCGCGGCCCACAGTCCAAGCACGACGATCGCGAACACGATCAGAATCTGGCCGATCAACAGCTTGGTGGGCGTCATCCGAAAGCTCCACGCCGGAATGAGCCGACGACGCAGCTAGGGATCGAAGACTGCCGCGAGTCGGGTGAAGTACCTTCCGGACGCAACGAGCAGCCGTCCGACGAATCTGAAGATGTTATGGCGCCTCAATGGAGGGTGGATTGTGTCGGCAGCCGTCTACTAGCGCTCAATTTCATGCCGGTGAGCGAGGGACCAAGCGATGTTTGCGGGTCGTCCGACCGGTCCTGACTCTTCGCCGCCCATCGCTGGCCCTGATGGCTCGGTCCCAAAATCGCGATCATACCCAATCGGAATCGCATGCCCCGGTGTTTTGAACATCTCCGCACGCTTCCCGATTGCGTGCAGAGTGCGTTCGAGCTCCTCGCTGAGCCGCCAGCTCCCACGCTCGAGATTCTCCGCTAAGCCAAATCTCTCGAGCTTGTGCAGGCGTCCGGTCCGTATCGAATGATCGAACATGTCGCTTGCTGAAAAAGCGGACACCACCCGCTCGCTGTCCATGTCGCGCAGAAGCTTGAGATCGATCGAAGTCAACCGCTCCGCACTGACCTCAAGCAACAGGGTCCGCTTGCTTTCCAGATCGATCCGCGGTCCAAGATCCAGGTTCGCGATCTCGGCGACACGCTCTCTCATGCCACGCATGATGTATTGAGGCGAGATGATCAAATTGCCGCCAAGGTCATCCTTGCCGCGAAGAACGACGTGGGTATGCGGACTGAACGTGTCGAGGTGGTTTACGGCGACCCAATCGAGGCCCGTTCCCAGATCCTCTTCCATACGCCCCATGAACCGACGGATGAGTGGTTGAAGGTCCTCATATTCGTCTGCGTCTTCTGCTGAGACGGCGAATCTGAACTGATGACGATCGCCAAGACAGCGTTCAGCGAACTGACGTCCATCGGCATGGTCCTGCGAAGCGGAATAAAGCTGCCCACGGCCGCCGTCGCGAGCGACACCGTTGCGCTGGAGGTATGTAAGGTGCGCGAGCAACCTTCCCAATCGTCCAACCCTCACCATCGTCATGCGGACATGCGCACGGCGGGTCCGGATGGCGGCGTGACGGCCGCGCAAAGCAAGCATTCGTGCTGCCACGGCGCCTCGTCCGAGACGGCTCCCGGAAAATCTCCTCCGACCCTTTTTTGGCATTTTCGCACGTCGTGCGACGCGCAATACCGCATCGAGATATGTCGGTTCGCTACCCGTGTGGCCGAGCCTTAGCTCGAAAGGCTCATCTCCCATTTCCACGTTCCTTTCATCTTGCTGGATCAAACCAGGGTCAATGAGCGCCCTGCCATCCCGCAAGAACCTCTGCAGCGAATCAGAGGTTGATCCGGCGCATGACGAACGCTCCGGAATGGATAGTAAATTTGTCGGTAACCACAGACCCTAAGCTAATCTTCGACTTAGTTTGCGAGATGCCGATGCATGGCGATCCGCAGCATCACTCGCGCTTCGATCGGGCTTTCGGCCGCACTTTGCGCATTCGCTTTCCCCGGAAGCGCTTCGGCGCAGTCGCTGCCCGGCACCGCCGGATCTCTCGCATGGTCGAAAAGCGAGTCGATCCTCGGCGCGCCGAGCGCGCTGGAGGCTATCCTTTCCGAACAGCATGCAGCGCCGGCGTTCGCAGCCGTCACATCTGCATCCTTTGCGTCCGCATCCTATTCGGCGCCGCCGCTCGTGCAGGCGATCGTACACGTGCCGGCACAAGACGATGGTGCCTTGACCGGACGCCCCGACGTCTTCGGCTCGGTCGCTCTGAGGGTGGGCCATACGCCGCTCGATGCAAAATGGCATTCGGTCGAACATGCTCAAGTCACGGGATCGCCCGCGCGCTTTGCTGCCGCCCTCAAGGGATTTGCTGCGGTCGAGATGCTCGAGCGGGTGAACAATTTCGTCAATCACCGGGTTACGTATGAGGACGATCAGAAGCATTGGGGTCGTCCTGATGTCTGGTCATCGGCCAACGAGACCCTGAGCAGCGGCCTTGGCGATTGCGAGGATTATGCGATCGCCAAGATGCAGCTGCTCCGCGCCGCCGGTTTTCCTCAGCACGATCTTTATCTGACGATCGTTCATGATCTGGATCGGCGCGCCGACCATGCGGTGCTCGTCGCACGCGCCGCGGGTCACATGTACGTCCTCGACGACAGCACCGACGAAGTGCTCGATTCAAGGAACGTCGACGATTACCGGCCCATCCTCACCTTCGCGTCATATGGCGAATGGACTCACGGATACCGGATCCATCGGGAGACGGCTCCGGTTGCTCCGGTTGCGATTGCCGAGAACGATCAGCGTTCGCGAAGCGCGTCGCTGTTCGCCTTCAATGCCGGCTTCAAGAGATAGGTCAGAATGCTCTTCCGCCCGGTGATGATCTGGGTGCTGGTCATCATTCCCGGAGTGATCGGAAGCGGACGGCCTAGGGACATGAGATAGCTCTTGTCCGTTTGAACGACGACCGTGAAATAGGCTTCCTTCTCCTTGTCGTCGTAGATTGAATCCGCGGAAACCTGGACGACACGGCCCTGCAGGCCGCCGTAGATCGAGAAGTCGTAGGCGGTCACCTTCACGAGCGCCCGGTCGCCGACCTTGATGAAAGCAATGTCGCTCGGCTTCACTCGGGTTTCCACGAGAAGCTTGTCGCCCAGAGGCACGACTTCCATGATCTTCTGGCCCGGCTGAACGTAGGAGCCGATGGTCGTCACCTGGACATCATTGACGACGCCGTCGACCGGCGAGCGGATCTCGGTGCGACTGAGTTTGCCTTCGGCGCCGCGGAGCGACTGCTCGTTGACCGCGATCTTGGCATTCACCTGGCTTCGCTCGTCGAGCGCCTGCTGCTTGAACTCGAACGTCGCCTGCGAGGCCTGTGCCTCAGCTTCCTGAACAGCCGCGGCGGCCTTGCCCTGCTGTTCGCGGGCGGCGGCTATGCGTCCCTGGATGTCGACGACTTCGCGCTGCTTCTCGATAAGGTCGGTCTGGGGGACGATGTTCTTCGCGGCGAGCGGCGTCATCATCTGCACCTGGTGCTGAGCGAGCGCGAGCGTGCTTTGGAGGCTGCTGACCGTGCCTGCGGCTTCCGCTCCATCGCGCCGAGCTTGTTCGGCCGTTGCTTGCGATGCCTCGACCTTGCTTCGAAGCGCCGACTGCCGGGCTGCCCGAAGGGCTGCTTCACCGGCGCAGTCGGGGCCCTGGCACGCGTCGCTTCCGCCCATTCCCTCGGCAGTCAGTCTGGCTGAGCGCGCCTGGAGCGACTGCGTCTCTGCCTGAAGCTGACCCAGCTGCGATTCGCTCTCCGGATTGTCGAGGCGAACGAGAAGCTCGCCCTTGTGAACCCTCTGGCCCGATCGGACGAGGATCTCGCTGACCGTCGCCGTATCGCCCGCCGTGATGATCTGAAGCTTGCTCGACGGGATGACCCTGCCCTCGCCGCGGGTCACTTCGTCAACCTGAGCGAGGCTCGACCAGATAAGAAAGAGCAGGAACGCAGCCGCCGTCGCAACGATGATCATCCGCGCGCCGGTCATTGGCTTGCGGTGTCTGATTGCGGGTCCGATGAATGGAAGGGTAGCCATGATACGCTTGCTCCGGAATTCTAAGTTTACCTGCTGCTCGTCGATGCGGCTACAGGCTGAGCCGCGGCAACTTCCCGCGGCGCTTGAGAGGATCCCTGCTGGACGGCGATCATCTTCGATGCCGCGCTGTCGCTATCTTCGGGACTAGGAATATTGAGAGTCCAGCCCTTGGAGGTGTCCAGCAGGCCTCCAACATCGTCGGCTGCTCGGGCGACTGGTGGCCCGGCATCGACCTGCGCCAGCGTTACGGGTCCATCACTGGCCTGCGTCCCTGGAGCCGGCGGCGGTGGCCGCATCGCCAAAGGATCGCGCGGCTCGCCGATATAGTGACCGGTGAAGGCCGCAGGCTGGCCCCATTCGCCGGGCCAGCGGTAGAAAATATGCTGTCCGATCGTGGCGACCTTCGCCAGCAGCGGCGCCCAGCGCGGCGCGACATAGTCGGCGTGGTAATGCGTGGCTTCGCCAACCGAGGTTTCGACATAGCCGGAGAGAGCGGCTCGGGCGACCTGCTCGGCTTCGCGCCAGGCATCGATTGCGGGCTTGCGATAGAGCGCCCCGTCGCAAACGAATGTGAACTGGCAGGTCCCGCTTCCCGCGCCCTCGTAGACCACCCCGCAGACGGATTTCGGGAAAGCCGGATGGCGAAGCCTGTTGAGAACCACTTGCGCCACGGCCCGGCGGCCTTCGAGCGGCTCGAAACCGGCCTCGTAATAGACCGCCTGGGTGAGACAGAGGAGCGCCCGCTGCTGGTCGAGATCGGTTCCGGCAAGAACGAAGCGCTGAGCCGAATGTAACGGCCCGTTGGCAAAGGGCAGCGCAGCGTTGATGAGGCGGGCCTCATCACCGACAGCGCGCATGTCCGTCATCGAATCGCCGCTGGTGGCCTGGATGAGCGCCGCGGCCCTCGCCTTTGGAATCATCACCGTCACCGCAGCGCTCGCGGGCTGGCGGGCGCTAACAAGAAGGGCCGAAACCGCAACCACTCCGACGAGCGCGGCGGCGCTCGCCGCGAGACGTGCAGAAATGACTTTGCGAGCCGCGATTTTCACGACTTCACGACTTTCTGCACCTGCGCAGCGATCCGCTCGTCGGGCGCTTTGGGCGCCTGCGCCGCGGTCGTGAGGTGCTTCAAGATCTCGTCACGCGGACCGTCGGCGATGATCCTGCCATTGTCGATCACGAGCAGGCGGTTGAGGATCGAGAGCATGTTGTGACGGTGAGTCGCAACGACGAGCGACTGGCCGGGCGCAAGCGCCGTCTTCAGATGCTCGATGAAATAGAGCTCGGTCTGCGTGTCCATCGAGCCGGTCGGCTCATCGAGGAACAGCATTTTCGACGGAGTGACGAGCGCCCGGGCAAGGACGAGCAAGGAACGCTGACCGCCCGACAGACGGCCACCCCGCTCTCCGACCGGCAAATCGAAGCCCGCCGCGTCGCGGGAGAGGAAGATGTCGGCCCCTGAGCGAACCACGGCGTCGATCAGCTGCTGGTCGTCCGCCTGCGCGGCGCCAAGCATGAGGTTGTCGCGAACCGTGCCGCTGAAGACGTCGGCATCCTGGCTGACAAAGCGGAACGCCTCGCGAAGCTGATGGGGATGGTATTGACGGCTATCGAGACCATCGATGAGCATCTCGCCGCCGCTTGGCGGATAAAGCCCGCACAGCACTCGGCCGAGAGTCGACTTGCCCGAAGCGACGCGGCCGATGATGCCGATCCGCTCACCCGGTTCGATCTTGAGGTTGACGGCCGAAAGAGAGTCGCGCGATGCGCCGGGATAGCGGAACGTGAGGTCCTTGAGCTCGATGTGCCCGGCCCGGATCTCGGGAACGATGCTGCGCATCGCTCCCTGGCGCTCGTCGTCGGCTTCCATCATCCGCTGGAGCGAGGTCAAGGTCGCGAACGCCTGCTTGCCCCGCGTGACGAGGAAGGCGAGCTGCCCGACGGGCTGGAGCGAGCGACCCGAAATCATGATGATGGCGATGATCGCGCCCATCGACATGTCGCCGGTCTGGAAGCGGTAGAATCCCCCGACGAGAAGACCAACGCTGATCGACTGCTGAGAAATGCTCGCGAGGTTGACGGCGACCGCGGAAAGCTTGCGCATCCGCTCGCTCGTCGCGGCGCTCATCGATGAATAGCGGCGCCAGCGTCCAAGCATCTGCCCTTCGGCGCGAGCCGACTTCAGCGTCTCGGCGCCAGAAATCGCTTCAACGAGAACCGAATGCTGAAGGCTCGAATCCGCCTGCGCGTCGAGGGCGACCTTGCCCATCTGCCGCTGAAGGCTGAGGCCCGCGATCAGCATAACCACGATGCCGGTAAGAGGCACGAGAACGAGCCATCCGCCGACAAAGGTGATGAACGCGAGGAAGAGGATCATGAAGGTGAGGTCGACGGCGAGAACGACGGTTGTCGACGCGAAGAAGTCGCGCACCATCTCATAGTCGGAGACCCGCCGGGCAAGCGCACCTGTGCTCCCCTGGCGGTCCGACATCGGAAGGTTCATGACCTTCTCGAACAGCTTCTGCGAAAGCTTTGCGTCGAGCTTGCGGGCGACCTCGTCGATCAGCCGCGAACGGGCGATTCGAAGGGTAAAGTCGAAGGAGAGCGCAAGGAGAACTCCGACCGCGAGCACCCAGAGCGTTGCGGCCGCCTTGTTCGGAATGACGCGGTCGTAGACGTTCATCGTGAACAGCGGCATCGCGAAGGCGAGCAAGTTGACGATGAGAGCGGCCAACAGAACCGGCCAGAATTCGCGGCGAACCTTGTAGATTTCGGACCAGAACCAGTGGCGGCGTTTGGCGACGTCCCAAGGACGCTCGTTCGAGCGTTCGCGAGTCGGATCGGTTTCGACCACGACCGCGCGGCCTGTATAGACTGGCTGGACCTCGGAAAGCCTCACCCACATCGGCTCGGAAAGGCCTGGCGCGTAGATCAGGCCGTCGCGATCGCGAACCTCGAGAAGTACGGCCGCGCGCTCGTCCTCGAGCTCGAGGATCGCCGGGCATTTGCCCGACGGCCACCCCTTGAGACCACGAGTGATGGGATCCGCACGCATTCCGACCTGCTCGAGCGCGGGCTCGACCTGGTGGAACGGCAAGCGCCCGTCGGCCGAGACCGCTAGACCCGCTCTGAGAAGGACCGGCGATGACGGCCGGTCCGCCTGCCGAGCCAGGAAGGTCAGGCAGTCGAGGACGGGATCGATCTCGCGCGACGGCTCTACATCAAGCCAATGCATGAAACTCACTACCCGTCCTCGATTCTCTTAGCTTTTAGCGGCCCGAAGGCGGCGGCGGTGGCGGAGGAGCCTCGCCCGGAGGGGGCGGA
Source organism: Sphingomicrobium sp. (assembly GCA_036265105.1). Classification (GTDB taxonomy): domain Bacteria; phylum Pseudomonadota; class Alphaproteobacteria; order Sphingomonadales; family Sphingomonadaceae; genus Sphingomicrobium. The sequence goes on along the minus strand of DATAPR010000055.1, from coordinate 89,793 downwards.
GGCGCAGGCGCCAAAGCCGGCGTCGGGATGCTGTTTTCCTGAAGGTCGGCGGGCGGGATCGGATTGACGTGATAGCGAACCATCTCCGTCTGCCGGGCAGCCGCCGCCGGCTGCACCCCCAGGCACTGGATCAGCCGGTTCTCGGAAGCCAGGACCTGATATTGCGCATAGAGCTTGGCGAGACGCGCGGTCTCCACCTGCTGCTGCACGACATAGCGGGAGTTCTGCGCATCGAGGACGTCGAGAAGTGAACGGCGCCCGATGTTGAACTGCTCGCGGTAGGAGAGAAGCAGGTCGTCGGAAATCCGGCCCTGAGTCTCGAGCTCGCTCGTCAGCGACGTCTGGTTCTGAAGTCGGCTCCAGGCCGTCCTTACGTCTTCCTCGGCAGCCCGAGTCTGCTGGAACAGGCGCCCGTGAACTTCATTGGCGCGCTCCTGCTGCTCGCGGACGTTCGCTTCCTTGGTTCCGCCATTGTACAGCGTCCAGCGGACAACTCCGCGGGCCTGGAGGTCGGTCGTGCGGCCCTCGAACCCGTCGATGTCATGGCCTGCGCGAGCGCGGCCCTCGATGCTGAACTTCGGACCGAGCGCTGCCTTGGCGGCGCGAATTTCCTCGCGCGACGTTGCAAGGTCGGCCTCCGCTTCGCGAACCCGCGGATTTTCGTTGCGGGCGGCTGCCTCGGCATCCTCGAGAGTGGCCGGCATGCAGGGCGAGAGATCCGGTGGAAGCGACACGGTGTCGATCGGAATTCCGGTGTAGGTGCGGAAGGTGATTCCAGCGCTCTCCAGGTCTTCCTGGGCCTGAGTCACCTTGGCCCGAGCAGCCTGAAGCCGCTCTTCGGCCTGCTGCTGGTCGGCAATGCTGATCGAACCCTTGGCGACACCTTCGCGAAGGTCGCCGGCGAGCTTCTCGTGGAACGTTACGTTGTCCTGCGCGATGGCAACGAGCCGCTGCTGGAGAACATAATCGATGTAGGTGCGAGCAGTATTCTGAGCGACGAACTCGGAGCGCTCCTGAACCCGTGCCGCAGCCGAATCCGAACGAGCGGCCTGGCGGCGGATTTCGGCCTCGCGGCCCCCGCTGTCATAAACCAGTTCGTCAAGGATCAGGTCGCCCTCGATCGGCCACAACGTGTGGTTTGCGATGCCGAGCTGTTCCCTCGTGGGATTATGGAGATCCTCAACGCCGGCCGAGCCCTCGACCGAGATGGTCGGATAATAAAGGCCCTTGCCCTGCTGAAGCTCTTCTTCGGTCGCTGCCCTGTTCGAGACGGCCTGGCGGATTTCAGGGTTCGTCGCGAGAGCGGACTGGACGGCGTCACGTAGATCGACCGCCCACGCCGGAGAAGTGGAGACCAGCAAGGCCCCCGGAATGGTAAGCATCCAAGACTTGTAAGACATAAATCCCCCCTGTTGGTCATCTCGGCCGCCAAAGTTACGCATGGCGGCCGGGGTTATTGTGTCACTCCAATCCTCATCCGTGATGCGGTGCCGCGTCGTGGTGCGCCATCCCGTTCATGGAGAACATGTTATGCGTGCCGTGGAAAGCGGCGAGCACGCTGCTGTTCGAGAATGGAACAGCGCTTCCAGCATGGCTTGCCAGGGCCTCGATCACGTCGTGCGTCACATGGCTCGTCGGGCCACTTAGAAGCCCGTCGATGCTCGGCCCGTGACCTTCGCCGCCGTGCAGTGCATCCGCCAGAACCTGGCTGACCGCCTGGCTGTGATCCACTCCAGCAACGCTGTTCTGCGGCTGTGCGTGTCCACCCATCGCTGCAATCAGCTGCTGGGCCGACGGCATTGCGACACCCGAGGCCATGATCGATCCTGTATGGACGACCGAACCATGGGATATCGGCGAGGAGCCATTGAGAAGCGTCGTCAGCACCGGAGTGTGAGCGTCGGCGTGGCCAAGACCATGCATCTGCTCGAGGATCTCATGGAACCGACCAGCGGCTTGGTGTCCCTCGACTGGAGTGGATCCGCTCGTCGTCTCCACGATGTGGGTCGGAGAGGCAGTGTAACCCGAGCTGAAGCTCGCCGCTCCGGCCGAAGCGGCCACAAGCGGAGTCATCGTCTGCGAATGACCGGTCCCGCCAGCAGGCCCGTGGAAGTCGAGCTTGCCGTGCTCGGCCTCGATACCTGCCGCTGCGAGCGCCGCCATCACTGCCGCATTCTGACCGACCCCGAATGAGCGGTGGTCGCCGTGCGTCTGATTGTCGTTGCTCGAAACGAGGCTCGTGGTCGAGACGACCGAGTTGGTCGTGACGACATTGTTCTGCACTTGCAGGTTGGGCTGAGCGGGCGTGCCGCCATCCGTAACCTGGATCGTGAAGCCTCCGGTCGTGGTCGGATCGCCGTCTCCGTCCGTCAGCTGCACCGTCGCATTGATGGTGTCGTTGACCGTCGATGTGACAACGCCAACCTGATCGAGGTTCAGCTTGATGCTGCCCGCCGATTCGTAAACGTCGATCCATGCAATGTGCAGGCCGGCGGGGGCGTTGATCGTGAGCGTGCTCGCCGATCCGTCGGAGAGAACGAAATCTGCCGTGCTTCCGTCCGTATAGTGAGCGACGAACTCGACCGTATCGCCGGTTGAGAAGTTCTTGAACGAGAAGGTCGCGAAATCGACGACCGCGATGGTCGGCGTTCCCGGAGGCGTATAGGGTCCGCCGCCGTCATAATCGTCCAGCGTTCCGAAGTCGAAGCGCATGAACTCGCCGGCGTCGAAGTTGTTGTTGGCAAGTCCCCAACCCGCCGTCGAACCGTTGACGTTCGATGTCTGGCTGAGCGAAGGATCGCCGCCGCCAAGCCACGCGGTGTTTTCCCCCGTCGTAAACTCGTGGCTCGTGTCCGTCGGGCTCCACCCGGTCACGAAGACCAGGTTGGTGCCGCTGGCCGTATCCGTGACCACCACGCTCTGCGATGGGCCCGCGCCGAACGAACTGCCCGAACCGATGTTGAACGGGGTGACGGTCGGATCGAGCGCCTGGAGCAGGTCGAACGTATAGGTGCCCGACGTACCGCCGCTTGGATCGACCGTGATTGTGAAGACCGCAGTGGTATCGCCAGAATCGTAGACGCCGTTGTGGTTTACGTCCTCGTAGGCGGTGAGAACATTTCCGACCTGGTGAGTGACGAGGCCAAATCCGCCGGAGGTAATTCCGGTGGTGTCAGCAGTGATCGTCATCGTCGTTCCCGGGCCGTCCGCACCTGCCGCGAAATGCAGGGAGCCAACTGCCGGAGTCTGGGTCGGATCGTTCGAGACGACCTGGTCCTGAACGGTGCCAAGCGTCGGCCCATCGTCAGCAAAGCTGATCTGGTGCGAGACGTCGACCGCGCCCGAAGTGATATGATCGCCGTCGCCATCCGTCGCAGTGATAGTCACCCCGATCGATCCCGAAGCGAGCTGGACAATGTCGTTCGGATCGCTGGTGTTCGGATGATCGAGTGAGAGATACTGCTCGACGGTCACGACGCCGGTCGCGGCGTTGATCGAGATGGCAAAGGCCGCCTCGCCGTTGAACGCCCCGCCCTGGACGACGCCGACAATCACACCATTCACCATCTGCAGGGTGATCGCATGACCGTCCGTCACTTCGAGACCCGAGGTCGCGTTGGTGATGGAGAGCGCATAGGCCAGCGAATTGCTGAGCGCCGGACCGTCAGCACCGAACAACGCATTGGCGGTGACGAGTGCCGAGCCCGACATCGCCGAGCTGATCGCGCCTGATCCAGCAACATCTGGATCATCGCCCTTGACGATTGAGCCGGTGTTGATCGTTGCAGGGCCTGCGCCGAGACCGCTCTCATCGAGCGCTACGGTCGCGCTGGCGTTGAGAGCTGGACTGACCGAGGGGCCATCGTCGAGGAACGTGATCTGGTGCGAAACGTCGATCGCCCCGGAAGTCACATGATCCCCGTCGCCGTCCGTCGCCGTTACCGTCACTCCGACCGAGCCCAGCGCCATCTGAACGGCATCGTTGGGATCGCTCGTGTTGGGATGGTCGAGCGAGAGATATTGCTCGACCGTCACAACGCCGGTGCTCGAATTGATCGAGATCGCGAAAGCCGCCTCACCGTTGAAGGCACCGCCGCTGACCACCCCGACGATGACACCGTTCACCATCTGAAGGTTGATCGCGCTTCCATCGGTCACTTCAAGACCGGAGGTCGCATTGGTGATGGAGAGGGCATAGGTCAGCGATCCGGTGACCGCGGGACCATCGGCACCGAACGCCGCATTGGCCGTAACGACTGCGCTACCCGAGTTGGCGCTGCTGATTGCTCCGGAACCCGTCACATCAGGATCGTCGCCCTTGACGATCGAGCCGGTGTTGATCGTTGCAGCGCCCGCTCCAAGGCCGCTCTCGTCGAGCGTTACGGTCGCACTGGCGTTGAGACCCGGATCCATTTGCGGTCCGTCGTCGAGGAACGTGATCTGATGCGACACGTCGACTGCGCCTGAGGTCACATGATCCCCGTCGCCGTCCGTCGCGGTGACGGTCACCCCGACCGATCCCGTAGCGAGCAGAACTGCGTCGTTGGGGTCGCTCGTGTTGGGATGATCGAGCGAGAGGTACTGCTCGACTGTCACAACGCCGGTGCTCGAATTGATCGAGATCGCAAAAGCCGCTTCGCCGTTGAACGCACCGCCGCTCACCACGCCGACGATCACGCCATTCACCATCTGGAGGTTGATCGCGCTGCCGTCGGTCACCATCAGACCGGAGACTGCGTTCGTGATACTCAATGCATAGGTCAGCGAGCCGGTGACCGCCGGGCCGTCGGCACCGAACGCCGCATGGGCGCTAACGACCGCCGAGCCCGAATTCGCCGAGCTGATCGCGCCCGAGCCGGCAACATCTGGATCGTCGCCCTTAACGATCGAACCCGTGTTGATCGTCGCTGCGCCCGCCCCGAGGCCGCTCTCGTCGAGCAAGACCGTAGCGGTGGCATTGAGGACTGGACTGACCGAGGGACCGTCGTCCAGGAAGGTGATTTGGTGGGATACGTCGACAGCGCCCGAGGTCACATGATCGCCATCGCCATCGGTCGCAGTGACCGTCACTCCGACCGATCCCGAAGCGAGAAGGACTGCGTCGTTCGGGTCGCTCGTGTTGGGATGATCGAGCGAGAGATACTGCTCGACTGTCACGACACCAGTCGTCGAGTTGATCGAGATCGCAAACGCCGCCTCACCGTTGAAGGCACCGCCGCTCACCACGCCGACGATGACGCCGTTGACCATCTGGAGGTTGATGGCGCTTCCATCAGTCACTTCAAGACCGGAGACTGCGTTCGTGATGGAGAGCGCATAGGTCAGCGAGCCGCTGACCGCGGGGCCATCCGCACCGAACGCCGCATGGGCGCTAACGATCGCCGAGCCCGAATTCGCAGAGCTGATCGCGCCAGAACCTGCAACGTCAGGATCGTCGCCCTTGACGATTGAACCCGTGCTGATCGTCGCTGCGCCCGCGCCAAGGCCGCTCTCGTCGAGCGTGACCGTTGCGTCGGCGTTGACGACCGGGCTAACCGAAGGACCATCGTCCAGGAACGTGATCTGGTGCGACACATCAACCGCGCCAGAGGTCACATGATCCCCGTCGCCGTCCGTCGCGGTGACGGTCACACCGACCGATCCCGAAGCGAGAAGGACTGCGTCGTTCGGATCGCTCGTGTTGGGATGGTCGAGCGAGAGATACTGCTCGACCGTCACAACGCCGGTGCTCGAGTTGATCGAGATGGCAAAGGCCGCCTCGCCGTTGAACGCACCGCCGCTGACCACGCCGACGATCACGCCGTTGACCAGCTGAAGGTTGATCGCGCTTCCGTCGGTCACTTCAAGACCCGAAACTGCGTTCGTGATGGAAAGTGCGTAGGTCAGCGACCCGGTGACCGCCGGACCATCGGCGCCGAACGCCGCATGGGCGCTAACAATTGCCGAACCCGACGTCGCAGAGCTGATCGCTCCTGAGCCGGCGACATCTGGATCATCGCCCTTGACGATCGAGCCGGTGCTGATCGTCGCCGCGCCTGCTCCAAGACCGCTCTCGTCGAGAGTGACCGTTGCGTCGGCATTGACGACTGGACTGATCGAGGGACCATCGTCGAGGAAGGTGATCTGGTGGGATACGTCGACTGCGCCCGAAGTCACATGGTCGCCGTCGCCATCCGTCGCGGTCACGGTCACTCCGACCGATCCCGAAGCGAGCAGGACTGCGTCGTTCGGGTCGTTGGGGTTCGGATGATCGAGCGAGAGGTACTGCTCGACGGTCACGACACCCGTCGTCGAGTTGATCGAGATCGCGAAAGCCGCCTCACCATTGAAGGCCCCGCCGCTGACCACGCCGACGATGACGCCGTTGACCATTTGAAGGTTGATCGCGCTGCCGTCCGTAACCTCGAGACCGGAAACTGCGTTCGTGATGCTGAGGGCGTAGGTCAGCGAGCCGCTGACCGCAGGGCCGTCCGCACCGAACGCCGCATTGGGGGTGACGATCGCGCTTCCGGAAGTCGCCGAGCTGATCGCGCCCGAACCCGCCACATCAGGATCATCGCCCTTGACGATTGAACCCGTGTTGATCGTCGCTGCGCCAGCGCCGAGACCACTCTCGTCGAGCGTGACCGAAGCGTCAGAATTGACGACCGGATTGACCGAAGGACCATCGTCCAGGAACGTGATTTCGTGCGACACATCGACCGCGCCAGAAGTCACATGGTCGCCGTCGCCGTCCGTCGCGGTCACGGTCACACCAACAGTACCGGTCAGCATCTGAACGGCGTCGTTGGGGTCATTGGGGTTGGGATGATCGAGCGAGAGGTACTGCTCAACCGTCACCACACCCGTCGTCGAGTTGATCGAGATCGCAAAAGCCGCCTCGCCATTGAAGGCGCCGCCCTGGACCACGCCGACAATGACGCCGTTGACCATCTGGAGGCTGATCGCGCTTCCGTCCGTCACTTCGAGACCCGAGGTCGCACTGGTGATTGAGAGTGCGTAAGTGAGCGAGCCGCTGACGGCCGGGCCGTCGGCGCCGAACGCCGCATTGGCCGTGACGATCGCGGATCCGGAAGTCGCCGCGCTGATCGCTCCCGAACCGGCCACGTCAGGATCATCGCCCTTGACGATTGAGCCGGTGTCAATCGTCGCTGTGCCTGCTCCAAGACCGCTCTCGTCGAGAGTCACCGTGGCGTCGGAATTGACGACCGGACTGACCGATGGACCATCATCCAGGAACGTGATCTCGTGCGAAACGTCGACCGCGCCCGAGGTGACATGGTCGCCGTCGCCGTCTGTCGCCGTGACTGTCACTCCAACAGTACCGGTCAGCATCTGAACGGCGTCGTTGGGATCATTGGGGTTGGGATGGTCGAGTGAGAGATACTGCTCAACCGTCACGACGCCCGTCGTCGAGTTGATCGAGATCGCGAAAGCGGCTTCGCCGTCGAAGGCACCGCCCTGGACAACGCCGACAATGACGCCATTGACCATCTGGAGGGTGATCGCGCTTCCGTCCGTCACTTCAAGACCCGAGGTCGCGCTGGTGATGGAGAGGGCATAGGTCAGGGATCCGCTGACGGCCGGACCATCGGCACCGAACGCCGCATTGGCGGTGACCACCGCGGTTCCGGACGTCGCGCTACTGATAGCACCAGAGCCCGCAACGTCAGGATCGTCGCCCTTGACGATTGAACCGGTGTCGATCGTCGCTGCGCCCGCGCCAAGGCCGCTCTCGTCGAGCGTTACCGTGGCGTCGGAATTGACGACCGGATTGATCGAGGGACCATCATCCAGGAACGTGATCTGGTGCGAAACGTCAACCGCACCGGACGTCACATGATCGCCGTCGTAATCGGTCGCGGTGACCGTCACTCCGACCGAGCCCAGAGCCATCTGGACCGCGTCATTGGGATCGCTCGTGTTGGGATGATCGAGCGAGAGATACTGCTCGACTGTCACGACGCCGGTCGCCGAGTTGATCGAGATCGCAAAAGCCGCTTCGCCGTTGAACGCACCGCCCTGGACGACGCCGACAATGACGCCGTTGACCATCTGGAGAGTGATCGCGCTTCCGTCCGTCACCTCGAGCCCCGAGGCTGCGTTGGTGATGCTCAGCGCATAGGTCAGCGAATTGCTCGCTGCCGGCCCATCGCCTCCGAATGAGACGTTGGCGTTGACGATCGCGCTGCCCGATGTCGCCGAGCTGATCGCGCCCGAACCGGCCACGTCAGGATCATCGCCCTTGACGATTGAGCCCGTGTCGATCGTTGCTGCGCCCGCGCCGGTGCCGCTCTCATCGAGAGTCGCCGACGCATCGGAGTTGACCGACGGGCTTACGACCGGACTATCGTCCTCGACCGTGACCGTGATGCTGACCCCGGTGCTGGCGCCGTGGTTGTCACTGACGGTCACCGGGACCGTGAAGCTGATCGAATCCTCGATGTTCGGATTGGGATCGTCGAACGCCTGGAGCAGCTGGACGCTGTACGTGCCACTGTCGGTGATCGTCACTTCAATGACATGGTTCGTGGTCGAATCGCTACCTGTGTAGCCAACCAGAGTGTGACCATCGGAAGAGACGGCCCAGTTCACAACCTGACCGTGCGAAGTGTAGGTACCGGTTGGAGCGGTGAGCTTGATCGTCAGCGGATCGCCGTCCGGATCGGACGCGTTGATCGTGCCAGCTCCGGTCGCGCTGTTGGTCGTATCCGGAGTGCCGGTGCTGTCGGGATTTCCGCCAGGAAGGCCTTCTTCCGAAACGTTCACCGTCGAGCTCTCGGCCGTGGGCGGGCTGTTCTGGAGCGGGACGTCGATCGTCAGCGTGGCGGATGACGTATCTCCGTCACCGTCCGTGATCGTGTAGGTGAAGACGTCGTTTCCGCCGCCGTGCGAGTTTGCATCGAGCGTATAGCTGTAGGTTCCGTCAGCCTTGATCGTCAGCGTTCCGAATTCACCGTGAACGATGAGATTGCCGCTGGAATCGAATGTCGCATCCGACGCGTGAGTGAAATTGCTCGAGACGCTGGTCAGCGACGCATTGTCAGCGCCAACCGTGTCCGCGCCGGCCGCGCCCGAGGTCGTTCCAACGCCGGTCATGACGTTGCCGGTGGCTGTCAGGTTCGAATCGAGCGAATCGGTGTCGTCGCGTGCCGTCGGAACATCGTCGACAATGTTGACCGTCAGCGTTGCGGTTGCAGTGTCGCCGGTCTTGTCGGTTACGACGACGGTGAAGTGGTCCGCCGTATTGTCGCCGCTCGTGTTGTCGGCGAGCGTGTAGCTGTAGGTGATCGTGTCATGGGTCAGGTCGATGCCGGTGATCGTCATCGTGCCGTACTGGCCCTGGATGGTCTGACCGACCTGCGTGATCGCAACGCCGTCGACCGAGATGACCTGGAGACCGCCCTGCGCGGTGAACACGATCGTCCCGGTGTTCGTTTCGCTCGGATCGCTGTTGTTGTTGGGATCACCATCGGCGATCTCGCCCGAACCTGCGGGCTTTCCGCCGTCGCGCTCGGGAAGACCCTTCTCGAAGACCTGCTCCGAAGCGTCGACCACGCCCGGAGGCGGGTTGTCCGGCGTTTCGATGACGACCGTCGGCGGCTCGTGAATGAACCCAGCGGGTTCGACGAAGGTCGGCGGCGTATAGGTGAGCTCGGTCGGCGGGATGAGGTCGCCGAGGGGAACCCCCGGATCGAGCGGTGGAATGGGATCGTTCCAGTCGCCGCCGCTGCTGGGCGATGAGCCCGCCGCGGGCTGCGGCTCTGAATCGATGAGAAGCGCCGCAAGGTTGGTCGGCGGGACCTGGACGTCACCGATCGTGATCTCGGGGACGAAAACCGCTCCGTTCGGGATCACCATCTGGGTGCCGTCGGGCATGTTGATGATGAGATCGTGCCCGTTGACGTGAATGTCCGACAGCTGGACGCCGGCCGGAAGAGCGACCACGCCCTGCCCTGCCGCAGCCGCGGCGACCTGCGCGATGTCGATCGTCAGAGTCGTCGACGAGTTTCCGCCGCTCGCATCAGCAACCGTGTAGTTGAAGACGTCCTTGACGCCGTCTGGGGTGTTCGGATTGCGGACGTAGTTGAAATTGCCCTGCGCATCCATCTGGAGGACGCCGTACTGACCAGGCGCCTGGAAGTTGCCGTTCCCGACAACAGTCTGGCCGCCCGCGCCCTGGACCTGCGTGATCGCAGGTGAAGCGCCGACACTGTCGGCTCCAGCATGACCCGAGTTCGTTCCCTCGCCCGTGATGGCGTTGCCCGTGGCGGGACCGAAGCTGCCTGGCGGCAGAATGTCTACGTCAGGCCGTGCGACTGGCTCTGAATGGCCATTGGAAACCGGCTGCGAAGCGTCGTCGTACCGCATATGTCACCCCCGTAATGACCTCACGGCAAAAAGCCGCGAGACCGTATCAATCGCGCAGACGAGCGCGCAGGGGCTCAGCTAGGCCGTTGAACAGCAAAGGTTAACGGAAGAGCCCCGACACCCCCGTCAATCATCGGACAAGAACACTAGTCAGCATGGTTTGCAAGGTGGCGATGGAACCCAGCGAGTCATTTACCGATTCTGGTCCATGCAAATTCAAAGTATTAAACGTTAACTAAAGTATCATCTTCGTACAAAAACGATTGTCCTCTTTCTAACATATAATGATTTTCACTGCAGAATGACCTGCAATACTTCCCTAATTCTTCGTCAGTTGAGTAAAGATAGACCATCGTGTTACGCCAAACGTCCCTCCGTTTTTGTTGTCGTTAACCATTTACATTATGTTTAACACTGTCGTTACGCCGATTCTGGTCGCGCGTTGGAAGACCCCAAACACACCCCGGGAAAGTAGAAAAAATTGCCTTGGCGGCTGTGCCACAATGGGAATCGCGGCCCTTGTAGCGAACCTCGGCGCAGCGACTCGGAAAGGTCGCTTCCGAGTCGCTAGCCGCGGCTGGGATTGATCCTGATTGCTGGCAGTGGCCGCTCGTGGTGAGCGAAGGCTCCCCCCTCGATGAGGACCATGCTTAGGGCTCCAAGGGCGATCGCGATCCCGTAGGGAACCCTTGTATTCTTCATGCTCTGAGAGCGTTTTCGGAACGGGCGGCTGGCGAGATATCCAAGGGCCACGATGCCCCCAGCGAAGAAGGTCAACGCAACGAACCAGACCGCCGACTTAAGGTCGAACCAAAGGCCCGCAGCCGCAAAGAGCTTGACGTCCCCTCCTCCGAGCCAGCCCCCCGAGAAGGCGGCCGTCCCAGCCACGAGGATCACGATAAGAGCGACGACATTTTGCCAGAGCGCGAATGAAGGGCCTTCAATCACAGCGGCCGCAATGGCCCCGGCCAGGACAACCAGGCTCGTGATGTTGGAGATGCGGAAACGCGCTGCGTCTTCGAGTGCAGCAGCAAGCATCGCTACGCAAAGGATGACAATCAGCCATAGCGGAGCAGCGGAGATCAGGTTCAATTCTGGCTCACCGCTTTGAGGTTGTTCGAAGCTCGGTCGTACCACGCCGGACTTGCGTCGAGAGCCTGAGAGAATGCCGCGATCGCGCGCTGCTTGTCGCCCAGCAGCTCCGCGGCGACGCCGGCATCATTGAGGCGAACCGCCCAGTCATGATCGCTTTCGCCAGCCCCCCGTTGAGGAAGATCGGCTGCGAGCGCTTCCTTAGCGAGCTCGAGATTGTTGGCGATGCGCTCCGACTTAGGGTCGAGAGACGTGGCTTCTTCGAAGAAGGGAACAGCTGCAGCCCAGTCGCCGCGTAGAAGCTTCGACCAGCCCTGGTTGTTGATGATGCGGGCTTCCTTTGGAGCGAGCTCATGGGCGCGAGCATAGGCTTCGTCCGCGCCTTTCCAGTCGTTCGTGAAATCGGCAAGAACACCGCGCGCATTCCACGCTCGCCACGAGGGACGGTCGTTTGCGACTGCGCACTCGACGAGTGGCCGTGCATCATCAACCCTGCCGAGCTGCAGCGCTGCAATGGCACCCTTCTCGCAGTCGCCGATCTGCTTGTCGGAAGATTTCGCGAGATGTTGGTAGGCGACGAACGCCTCCAGATACTTGCCGGACGCGAACGAGACATTCGCCGTCAGTCGCTCGATCGGAGCTCCCCGAAACCCTTCCGAGATCGCCCGAGCGATGAGGATCGTCGCCTCCTCGATCCTCCCGGAATCGATCGCCTGGGAAGCATCGTTGAGAATAGATGGATCAGGAGGTGCGGTTGGCGGCGGTGTCGCTGGGGGCTTCTGCGCTGCAACGCTCGCTGCGGCCAAAAGGATGAGGATCATGACCCTCGCCGACCGCTAATCCTGTCAACAGAATCACGCCCAAGGACAAGCACCACGTTGTTCCGCTCCGCCAGCTGAGCGCCTACCCCGAATTGCGCTGCAAGCCGGTGGCCCAGTGCCGCTCGGCTCTTGGGATAGAGGACCACGCTCTTGTGAAGCATTGCCGGGGCGTCGCCGACGGCGATCCTGCGCCATCCGCGATCAAGAAGAACAGTCCGAGCCGACGCCGCGAGCCCCTGGCTGCGCGCAGCGTTGAGGATCTGGACGTTCGGGCGATCCGACGGCGACGCGAGTGCAACCCACCGGACAGTGGGTGCAGATGCAGTCTGAATGCTGGTTGATGAGCGCCAAAGCGGCTTGTCCGTCGTGACGAGCGCGACTTCGCCCGATGTAAGCCGCTCTAGGCGGGGCGCCGGCGCGAGCGCCATGGCAACAAGGCCATTCTCGCTGGGCATCGGCTTTCGAGGCAATGCAGGACGAGGAGCCGTATTGGAAGGATTGGCTTCGGCCTCCGCAGGTACGGCCTCAATCTTCGTCGCTGCCAATGAGGCCGCGTTGGCCTCGACGCGCTCGGCACGTCGCGGCACTGGCACGTCAAGCATGGCGCTCTTGAGGGACGGGCGCGGAATATCGGCTGTTTGTTCCGGGCGCGCCGGTGCAGCCGGCAAGGGCGATTGAATGGCCGCCAGTGTGATCGGAGCTTCGATCTCAATTGTCGGCGGCGCAAATGCGAGTGCCTGGACCTGCTGAACAGGTCGCGCCGGCGGCAATTCAACCGTAACGCTGCCGATGGAAGGCCGCGGAATCTCGGCCTGCACAACTCGTGCGTGTGCGGTTTGCTCGGAAGTGGGCACTGGGACTGCGGCCAGAACTGCCGCGGTCGGCTGCGCAATACGAATCTCCGTCGGCGCTAGCGTGGCCGATTGCGCCTGGACATGCTCGACAGGCCGTGCGCGCGGCAGCTCAACCGTCACACTCCCAATGGAAGGACGTGGAATCTCGACGATCTTTTCGGCCGGCACTGGGACCGAACCCGTCGCCCGAGCGGTCAGTGCAGTGGCCGGCTCTCTTGCTGAGGCAATGGCCACTTTTTGCGTTGGGGCTGATGCAGCAACGGCACTTGGCGATTGAGCTATAGTTCGCGGGACAATTGCTGCTTCTGCCCGGGCAGCCATTGCGAGTTCTGGTTTCCCCTCTCGGTCGAAGATTGTTGCTAGACCAAGGAGAAGCCGCTGATTGTGCGGCGCCAGTGCCAATGCGGCTTCATAATTCGACTGAGCGAGATCGAAGCGGCCCATCACGGTGTAGCAATCTCCAATTCCCGCGAGCGCAGCCGGATTGGAAGGATTTGCGCGCTGGGCCTTCCGGAAGCCCTCGAGCGCAAGGCCGACGTTGCCGAGCACCATTTGACCTCTTGCGACCGCGATCTCGTCGCCGCCTTGCGATAGAACCGCCGAAGGATCGGGGATCGCAGTAAACTTCACTTCCTTCGTCGCGGTTGCACAGCTGGCAAGCGCAACGCAGGAAAATAGAAGCGACGTTTTGCCCCCCCCGTTCATTCTATCCTCCCCCGTGAAGTGCCGGAATTACCCCCCGTATGACCCGGATCGCCGCGGGAAGCATGAGAACGCCAATCATCGTTGGAAGCATGCAGGCAACCAGCGGAATCGAAATGAGCACGGGCAGGCGATGGGCTTTCTCTTCGGCTCTCATTCTGCGCTTTTCACGCATCTCGGCAGCATAGGTGCGTAGCGTCTGAGAAATGGATGATCCGAGCTTGGTCGACTGGATAAGCAATGTCGCGAATGCCCGGATGTCATCGGCGCCGGCCCGGTCGGCCAGCCGGCGAAGTGCATCCTCGATGCTGCGACCGGCCCGGAGTTCGAGAACGACTGCGCCAAATTGCTCGGCGAGCAAGGGATGCGAGGTGGTCATTTCCATGCCGACGCGGGAGAATGCAGCTTCAAGGCTGAGCCCAGCTTCTACGCAGACCAACATCAGGTCCAGCGCGTCAGGGAAGGCGTTGATAAGCTCACGCTGCCGGCGATCCGCCTTGGCGCGAATGAATAACGACGGGAGGTAAAGCCCCATCGCGGCCGCGATGATCAAGGAAAAATAGAGCTTGATCGTGCCCGGGCTCGAAGCCGTAAGCCAAAAGAAAATCAGGACCATGATCGGAAGTAAGACAACCGACACGAGACGGACGAGCGTGTAGAGCCGGGGAGCATACGGTGCGGGATAACCGGCAGCGATCAGCTTTTGGCGAAGGGCCACATCCTTCGTATCGACGAGACTGAGGCCGCGGCTCTCTATGGTGTTGACGAGTCTCAGCCACGCGCTCTCTGTCCGTTCGGCGCGCAGGGATCCTAGCGCTGGCGTTCCAGGCCCCATGCTCACTGGCTCGAGAAGCCTCTCTCTGGCGAGCTGCTTCGCTGAGAAGGTTTGAGTGATCAAATAGACCGCGATGGCGACAAACGTGAACAGGAGAAGCAACAGCAACAGCCTGAGAAGAGGATTTTCGGCAACAAGTTCAACCATTGATCATACTTTCAAATCGACCAGCTTCCGGATCCATACGAATCCGATGACATAAAGAGTAATCAATATTGCAAAACCCGGCACAAACATTGGATCGTCAGCGACGTCCAGGAAGAACCGGGCGTTCACCATGAATAGCGCCGTGAAGGACAAGATTGGCAGAGCGGTCAGCATCACCGCTGTCATACGCCCCTCACTCGAAAGTGCTCGCACTTTCAGCATCATCGCATGACGATCGCGCACGACCTTCGAGAGATTCTCAAGAATCTCGGCGAGATTGCCGCCGGTCTCGTTCTGCACCGACAGGGAAACGACAAACATACGCATGTCGTCGAGATCCCATCGTTCGGCCATGTTTTGAAGCGCGTCGCGAAGCTCGGCGCCGTAGGTGACCTCGTCGACCGCAAGTCCGAATTGCGAACCGATAGGATCAGGCATTTCAATCGTCAGCAACTCAAGCGCCGCAGCAATCGGGTGTCCTGCGCGCAGACCTCGAACGAAGACGTCAAGCGCAACCGGGAATTGTTCCTCCATCCGCTTGCGAGTCCGGCTGGCCTTGAAGTTTATCGCCATGAGCGGGAGGATCGCTCCAAGTAGCAGCGCGAACGCAGCGCTAATAACAATCCGTCCGATGCTCGCGCCCATCCCCCACCAGGCCGACATCAGGAGAAGCAACCCGAAGAATATTGCGAAGGGCGCAATCAAAATGAAGAGCATTAGCCGTCCCGTCGGGATGATCAGCTGAGCCTGCATCAGCATGCGCTCGAATCGCTGAGCGATATCGTTCAGGAAGGGGGGAAGACCCTTTGGTATCGACGTATTGGCGCGTCGAAGAATGTTCATTGCTTCGCCGTGAGTCCGGCCGCGGCCGATGAGCGTCAGGCGTAAGTTGATCGCGCGCCCCTCCGCCCGCGCGGTGGCGTAGGCGCGGAGTAAGCTCTCCCCGGCGAGAGCTGCAGCAGCAAAGATAAGGACGAGGATGAACGTCCGGATCCAGGTCGGACTCATGCGTCGAACTTCGTATCCGGCCGAAACAGATCCGCCGACAATGTCATTCCGTGCGACATCACCTGTTCGAGAAAGCGCGGCCGAATGCCCGTTGCTTCGAAGCGACCCTGAACGATCCCCTCACTGCTGACGCCGCTCTGCCGGAAGCGGAAGATTTCCTGCATCGTGATGACCTCTCCCTCCATGCCGGTCAGCTCAGAGACGCTGATGACCTTGCGCCGCCCATCGGCCAGCCTCGCGACCTGCACGACGACGTTGAGCGCAGATGAAATTTGTGCGCGCGAGGAGCGAGGCGGAATGTCGATGCCGCTCATGCCTATCATCTGCTCTACGCGGGACAGTGCGTCGCGCGGAGTGTTCGCGTGCACTGTAGTCATCGACCCTTCATGGCCCGTGTTCATTGCCTGCAGCATGTCGAAGGCTTCTCCGGCACGGACTTCCCCGACGATAATCCTGTCAGGGCGCATCCGCAGCGCGTTCTTGACTAGGTCACGCTGTGCGATTTCGCCCTTGCCCTCGATGTTGGCGGGCCGGGTTTCCAACCTGACCACATGCTCCTGTTGCAATTGGAGCTCCGCGGAGTCCTCGATAGTGACGATCCGTTCGCGGGCATCGATGAACGCCGACATGGCATTCAGAAGAGTTGTTTTGCCCGATCCAGTGCCGCCTGAAATCAGGACATTCCGCCTTGAGCCGACGATCGCTTTCAAGACCTCGGCGACTTGGAGCGGAACGCTGCCAATCTCGACGAGACGATCCATGCTGATCGGGACGCGCGCGAATTTGCGGATTGAGAGGAGGGAGCCGTCGAGTGCGAGCGGAGGAACGACAGCATTGACGCGGCTTCCATCGGCCAGGCGAGCATCGACCATCGGCGAGGATTCATCGATCCGGCGGCCAACAGCCGAGACAATCTTCTGGATAATCCGGACAAGGTGCTTTTCATCTTTGAACCGGGAGCCGCTCGGCTCAAGCACACCATAGCGCTCGACGAAAACATGATCGTGCCCATTGACGAGGATGTCGGTAATCGTCGGGTCTTTGAGCAGCGGCTCAAGTGGGCCGAGGCCGAGAAGCTCGTCAAGCACATCGCCCACAAGCTGCTTGCGCTCGGACTGATTCAGAGCCTCATTCTGTTTGGCGAGTTCCTCGGCAACGATGTCACCGACTTCCGCCTCGATCTGCTGACGCGACATTTTTTCAAGCGCCGGCAGGTTGATCAGATCGATGAGCCGCTGGTGCAGCTCGACTTTGAGCTCAGTATGCTTGTCTCGGTGCCCGAACGCGCCCGCATCCCCGACTGTTACGAGCCTGTGCTCTTCGGAAGCGCGATGGGCCGCCTCATCGCCGTCTGCGGCGGTCCGGGTCGGCTTACGGATCTGCCACATACTCACCGTCCCAATCCGAGCGTCGCGGCTATCCCGGCATCCAGAGTATCAAGGTCCCTAGCGACGGCCGTCTTGCGCTTGACCTCCCTGATCGGCACTCCACGGTCGATCGCGGCACACATCAACTGGTAATCGTTGGCGATAGTATATCCGACCTCGCGACCGAGCGCCTGACTAGCGTCAGCTAAACTGATCGTCCGCGCGAGGCTCTTCTCAAACCGATTTACCACTACTCGGACATCAAGATTGCCTAGGTCCTGCGAATCCAGAAGGCTCAGCTGGCGGCGAGCGCGATTGAGACCTGTGACGGTCAGCTCCGTCACGAGGATGACGAGGTCCGACCGCGCCACGAGAGAAAGAGACCAGTTCGTCCAGTTGCTCGGAAGATCGACAAACACCGTCCCGAATTCCCGCGTCGCCTGGTCCACTACCCGCAGTACGTGGTCCCCTTGGATTCCCTCCAGTGGCATCATCTCAGGCGGCGAGGCGATGACCTTGAGCCCGCTTGCATGGTCCGTTGTGGTAGCACGAACGAGATCTCCGTCGAGGCGAGCACCAGCATCCAGCAGCTCGATCAGTGAGAGCTTCGGCTGCAATCCGAGCTGGAATGCCACATCGCCGAACTGCACGTCGAGATCGATTAGACAGGTTTCCCGCCTGTGCGCAGCCTCGCGCTCCGCGAATCGAATGGCGAGCTGGGACATGATCGCGGTCGCCCCGACTCCGCCGTCGCCTTTGATGAAGCTGACGAGCTTTGCATTCCTGGCGATGCCCGCTTCCGACCGGCGGCGTTTAAGGTCCTCGATCAGCGGGCCAAGAGATGTTTCGACATCCTCGAAGTTCAGCGGAAGCGGGACTACGTCATGCGCTCCCGCTCGAATGAGCGATCGAACGAGTGCCAGGGGCGGCTCGTAGGAGGCGGCTATCAGCGGCGTCTCCACTGCGCTTGCGAGCTTCTGGAAACGTTTGATCGAGGCAGCGCTATCGGAATCCACCTGAATTACGGCTGCCGCCGCGCCGCTCAGTTCCTCTGGATTGATCCAGTCGGAGGTCGGAATGACGTTGAGATAGATCGGCAAGCCGGCGACCCGAGCTGCGGCGAGCTCAGCCGCGTCCCCGTCGGCGCCGCTTAGGTACAGGTGGACTGCCTGCTCGCGCTTGCTTGCCTTCCAATTGAGGGCCGTTTCGTTGGGATTGATGACGCTCAAGATGTTTCCTTAATTGGCTATTGGCGGGCTCTGACCATTGTCCGACGCGTCCTCGAGCGTCAGCGAAGCCGCGAAATCGGGCATCGAAATGGAGCAAGCGAACACCAGACACGTAAGTGGCTGAAAAGTCAGTCCCGTTAATTTGACTGTCACAAGAGTGGACACATTCGGATTGTCGGGATCCCCCGCAAATCCGAGGCCTACGTTCTTGTAGACCACCTGAACATTGGAGGCTTGGATAGGCGCGTACATCGCCGCCATCCGGGTGGCGATGCGGTTGAACTCGGTCGTGTCGTATCCAATCGCACCACAAATCCCTCCGCCGCTCGGCGCGCAAGAACATGTGCTATTGTTGCAAGAAGCATTGTCGAAATTCGCGGTCGGAACCACTGTTCCCTGGGTAATTCCGTCACTGACAGAGAAACTGTAGCCCCCGTCCGCCGGCCCCTTCAAAGCAGATGCAACTGGATCGGTCACTACCGCGTATCGGACGCCCATTTGTGTGGCTTTCTCGGCTTCGTTGCACTCCCAGAGGAAACGGCCACCGTCGATAACACCGAAAAGAAGAATCAGCAGAAGCGGCAAAACGAGCGCAAACTCGGCGCCGACCGCTGCCCGCTGATTTCGAAGAAGAATGTAAAGCATCACTCTCATGAGCCGATCACCGCGGCCTGGCTCTGGGCGTACAGGTTCAGCGTCACCCGGCCGAGCCCTATGGAACCAAAGAGAGAATTGTAGGGGACCGTCGCAGAGACTGTGACGGTAGGCGCTTCGCCCCCGTTTGGAAAATCTGCGTAAATTCCATTGTTTACGTATATGTGCGACGTGTCCGTGTCGCAGCTGACGGTCACAGAAGTCATCCCGTCGCTCGTCCATCCAGCTAAACGGGCCACGGTTCCAGCCGGATCGCCAGTGCGGGCCAACTTCTGCACGGTGGATGGATCAGTCATTGTTCCGGAATCACAGTCAAAATCTACGAAGGGAAGGCGGGCTGCGTACCGTGCGGAATCGCGAACTGCCTTGTCGACGACATGCTCGGACAGGAAATAATTTCCCAAATCGACGGCGCCGAGCATGAGCGTGAGAAGGAAGGGTATTACGAGCGCCAACTCGACTGCAGCGGAACCGCCTCGGTTCCTCGCGAGGGAGGGAAGCAGACTAATCATTGGATCAAGTACGGCACGCTCTTCTTGACGAGCTGTACTGCCCCCTGATCAGTAGCGTTCTGGGTTTGGCCGATCATCTCAACATAGATGTCGCTGTTTGAGGTGCGCACACCAGTCGTTCGCGCCTCCGAAGGCTGTACCAGAAAGACGTCGACCCATTTCGTCACCCCGACGCCCGTGCTGTGCCCCTTAACTCCCTCTGCTGTGCAGTCGACTACCGCGACAGTAAGGACGCGCCGGTCGATCTGCGTGGAGCTTGGAGAAATTCCACCGGGCTCAAGTGTGAGAAGTGCCGGATTCGAGATAGAGCTCAGCGACCCGCTCGCTTGCGACTTCAAGCGGGTCGCGGCGTTGTTCATTTCATATTGGTAGACCTGGAATCGTGTTGGGGTCGCCGTCCCAAAAGTGCTGGTCAGGAACGTGCTGATATTCGCCGAAGTAACGCTATAGTTTTGTGAATTCGATTTGAAGTATGCGTAACGGTCCCAATTGCCGTCCCCAATGCGGCCGTTGGTGCAAATTCCGGTGCCACCCGATGTGAATGAATGACACTCATCCTCCGGGTAGCCCATCGGCGATATCGCGCTGATCTCCGTGTCGCTCAAACTGTGATACGCGCCGCCCGCAGTGATGTTTGTAGCCCCGGGATACGGGTTGGATGCTTCAACCCAGCCGTTGCCGCCATTGCCGGTGATGAAGCCCAACTTGTTTAGATTGGCGCCGTTGCCCCTGAGCAGCAGGTCCTTGCGAATGTTCGCAGAAGGAGGACACTGACCATCGCCGCTGCCGCAGGCCTGATTAAGTCCGTTGTCGTAAACTCCAAATCTAGTGTTCAGAGCGTCGCGGACCGAGATCAGATTTCCCGGCTCTGTGGTGACACCGTCACCTGCCGTACAGTTGCCTGGTACGTTTAGATTTCCAAGCAGTTGCCGAAGTGTCGACGCGCCGTTTCCCGCTCCCGCGTCCAGAAATCCGAAGTTGCCGGGCCCGTAACTACCTCCGCCATCGTTCGAAACGAGACGGATGCCTTTGCCGACGTAATTCCCGATCGTGAAGTCCGGATCACTGGTCTCGTTGGGATTGCACATCATCAAAGGCGGCACTTTGCAGATCGCAGAATTGAGACCCGCAAAAGCAATCGCATGCATTTCACCAGATCTGAACGCGGCCACGATCGGGGTCAGAGCATAATTTGCCTGTCGGTCGGCCACCTGAACTTCGACAAATTTTGCGTTGCTGCTATCGTCGGCGGGCTGAGTCTTGTCGACGTCTTTGTAAAACCGTACGCTCGCAGTCGCACTAAAGGTTATGCTCCCGTCGTCGTTGCAGACACCAGGATCTGGCACGGTCACCGACGTACCGAGATTGTCATTTGCCATCAGTGTCTGATTCGCGACCATCCCTTGGGCTGCCGCGACAGCGCGCTTGCATGCGGTCGTGCCACCATCAAGCTGAGCCGCCGCTGCGAGGGCAGCCTGATCGGCCGCTGTTTGCAGTTCGGTATCCATCGTCGCCATGCGCGAGTAATCGAAGGCGATGCCGCCCGCGGCGATGAGGGCGGTGAGCGAAAGAGCTACCGTTGGCGCGACCGCGCCCTCAATATTCCTCCACAGCGAACGTGCAATGTGCTTCACTGCTCAGCATCCTCATTGGGGTCCGCCACTGCCCGTGACGGGTCGGGTGGGATTCTGCGCCTGAGGCGCTTTCACTTTGTCGGTTCGGTATCGCTCAACCGCCTTCGTTCCGAGCTCGCCATTGCTTCCGGGCTGTGTTGAGTCCGCCGGGTACACAGGTGCTGGATTTACGGTCTGGATAGCCACATCATACTTCACTGCTTCGCCGAGGCCCGGATCCTCATCCCCAATGTGAGTCTGCGCGGTATTGCATCCCGCCAGCGCCGCGCACCCGACGACCGCAATCCAGAGTTGCTTAGAGGACATGCCCATAGTCCTTTTCGAAACCCGAAGGCTGTTTTGCGAGCGCCATTCCGCCCGAACTACCAGTTGGGGGGGGAGGCGGCGGAGGGAATGGCGATGGCTGAACAAAAGGCCGGGCGGCGGGTGGGGCGCCGGTATCCGTGCGGCCATTGATCAGCAAGTCAGCCTCGTTTGGCGGCCCAACGCGATCGGTCGGCAACTTCATGGTTCCGTCGGGCACCGGCCGCACCAAATGCGGCGTGACGATGATGACGAGCTCGTTCTCCTGGTGTTGGAAGCCCGTGGAACGGAACAGCGCGCCAATGATCGGTATCGAGCCGAGCAGCGGAACTTGCTTAACTGTATCCTGGAAGTCCTTGCGGATCAGGCCGGCCATAGCGAAGCTCTCACCATCGCGGATTTCTAATGTCGTTTTTGCGCGGCGCGTCTGAAGGCCTGGAATCGTCAAGCCGTTGATGGTGACCGAAGCAGTAGGGTCGATTGAGCTCACCTCAGGTTCGACAACAAGATTGATAACACCGTCAGCCAAGACGGTCGGCGTAAATGCAAGACTTACCCCGAACGGCTTGAATTCGACCGTAATCGCCGTCCCGGCGGTGCCGCTGCTTCCTTGAGAGACAGGAATTGGGAATTCACCGCCAGCGAGGAAGCTCGCCGTCTCGCCGGACAAAGCGACGAGCGTAGGCTCCGCGAGCGTCGTGATCGCTCCTTTGTTTTCGAGCGCATCCAGCTGGACGTTGAAGTTCGCTCCGAACGCACGGAACGTACGGGAGATGATCGCGAAGCTGCCGGCAACGTTCCCGCGCAGGATTTGTGACCCGAGCACTTGCCCAGTTGTCGGATCCGTAAACGTGCTGGTGCTGGTGCCATCACCGACATTACCCTGCAGCTTGCCGGTGTCACCGAGTACGCTCCAATTGAGCCCGAGCTGAGCAAGAGCCGTGCGCTTCACCTCGGCGAAGCGGACGTCCAGCATCACTTGTTGGGCTGACCCCAAGGATAGCAGGTTCACGACCTTGCCAGGTGCGAACGTATCGGCGATCTGGACAGCCCGATCGGCATCGACTGCATTAGGCACCATCCCCTGGAGCACGACCGAATCGTTCGACATCGTCGCCGAGATCTCGTCGGCCGGAAGTAGCTGCGCTAGCTGTCTCTTCAGGCTCGTGACATCGGGACCAACGGAAATGTCCACAACCGCAATCAAACGATTGGCACGATCGTAAAGCGTCAGGCTGGTTGTGCCAGTCTTCTTTCCAAGAACGTAAACCGAAGTCTCGCTGATCGGCACGATATCGGCAATGTCCGGATTGCCAATGAGCGCCTTGGAGTAGGCGCGGTCGACGCGGACCACTTGGCTCTTGTTCACGGGAACATCGAGTTCGCCCGCACTTATGTTCGTCGCCACGCTGACCTGCGCGAGCGCAGGATGCGCGGCGAGCAGCGCCCCGACTGCCGCCGCGCAAAGCGTAAAGCGTTTCAGCTTCTTAGCGCCCATTTTCCCCCACCTTCACCTGGTCGCTCTTCGTTCCGCGGTACACTTCGATCTGCTTGCCAAAGTCGGCCGGCGGCACGGGCCTAATTTTGATCACACCCACGCGGTGAACTGGCCTTGGCGCCGCGGCAGGAACCGCTGGCGTGCCGAGGCTTCCGACCACCGCGGGCGCCGGATAGCGCGCACCGCCGTACATGTTGTAGCGAAGGTCATTGAGACTGACGGTCTCGACAACTGGATTGCTCGGCTCGCCGGGCTTGCGGAGCACGAGGCTCAAGCTGCCCGCCGCCTCGCCAAGCGCGAGTTTTTGTGCATCGATCGGCGCAACCTCCAAAGTTGCTGTTCGAGCTGAAATTGGTTTTCCGTTGGCGTCCTTTGCCTGCTGGCCGATCGCCATGACCCGAATGTTCTGAAGCAGCACATCCGTTGCCTGAGTGGCGTTGCCACCTTCGAGGTCGCGCGTGATCAGAACGTCGACATGATCGTTTGGCTGGATGAAGCCCGCGACGCCTGAAACATCGTTGATGCGAACGGTAGCCGCGCGCATTCCGTCAGGAAGAAGCGCGGAGATCGATGCGCCCTCACCTTCGCCCGATATCTTGTCCTTCAGGATCGGTTCGTTGACACCGATCTCCATCAGCGCGACGCGCTTCTTTCCGGCGGGCAGCAGCTGCTGTTCGTTGGTAAACGCCCCAGGCGGGATGCTTGAGTTCGGAAAGTCAGCAAAGCGCACCTTGTCAGGTGTTATGACGGTTCCGTAGGCCATCGGCGCGCTCGCGACCGCGACCTTCGTCGTCGCGCCCGCATAGGCACGCTTCTGCGCGCCGTTCAGATACGAGTTCGCGATGAACACCGCGATAAGTCCCAAAACGATCGCGCCAGTCAGTGCGATCATTGTTTGACGTGACATCATGGTCCGTCCCCCCGGACGCGGATTCTAACCTAAGTTCGACTCCCGCGTAAGCTCCTGTTTAACAAAGCAGTCGATACACTGGAGTGAGTGGGGCCGCCGCCGAAACGACGGCCCCAGGTCTTTCTCAGCTGCAAGAGCCTCCCTTGCTGCTGATGCAAGCGTCTGTGCTGTTGATCGCGTTCCCGATAGTTCGCCCGAGCGTGAAGGCTGCGAGCGCAATAGCGGAACCGACGATCGCGAGAATTAACGCATACTCGGCGGCCGAAGCACCGGATCGGTCCTTCAGCATCTTGATGAGAATTCCCATCGAAATCCCTTTCTGCGTCATTTCGCAAACAGCAATTAGTCAGCTTAGCAGTTCGTGCCCTTCGAGCTGATGCAGGTGCTGGCCGAGTTCATGGCATTGCCAATGGTGTGGCCGAGCGTAATCGCTGCAAGCGCAATCGCCGAACCGACGATCGCGAGAATGAGGGCGTATTCCGCCGCCGAAGCGCCGGACTCGTCCTTGAGCATACGAATGAAGGTCTTCATTGTCTTATTCCTTCCACATGCACCCATGCCCCCCCGTGGGCACGGATTTCAGGCTGCGCGTGAATCGGAGGAAGTTGACGCTGAATTCGCGCCGCGAACCCGGTGGAACCGAGTAAAATTAGGCTCGCGACAATTGCCCCCCGAGCGCTCAGCTGCTCATGGGCTGCGACTCAGTTAACGCATTGTCAACCAGAGTTTTTTAAATCGGGTTAAGAAGTAGAGAATTCTTGGCCTCTGCTAAACCATTGAACGCAAAGAGAATATTCTGCCTCCTTATGGAGAGTTAATTACCCTTCGATTCGTCCCATTTTCGGACTCGGCTATCGTCCTCGCGCCACAAAATCCGCAAGCCAAAGGCCGGATTTCGTTACGGTTTTGCTACGGAAGCGAATCGGGCAATCGCTCCGGGCTACGCGGGAATGCGATGCCGGTAAGTGACGTTGACGCGCGTGGAAAGGAGCAAGTACGGCAGCCATAGCGTCATACTGATCAGCACTTTCTTTACGTTGCCGACCAGCAGGTGCTGGAGCGCGACCGCGACGTTCGCTGGCACGTGAGTTGTACCGACCATCTGGGCGGTCAGGAGCTGCATGGCGAGGTCCGCAAGCCAGATAGCAACCAGCAGCCGGGGAAACAGCGGCACGCGGCGAAGCGCGGCGACAAACGCAACCATGTAGAGGCTCGTGAACACGACGACATCGAAGGTCATTGCGAAATGAAGGGCAGACAGCCAACGCGGCGCATCGATCGGGATCGGCGGCATTGCAGCGAAATATTCGGCGGCGCGCACAGGCACGTTGATCATCATGCCGATGATCAGCGACACCATGATCCCACGGGGACCGTACAGCCGATGCTTTTCGGCCTCGGCGCGGTTTACGACACGCCATCGGCCGACGCGAGCGAGCCGGGTCGCAGGCTGTGGCTGGCGGTGCCCATCGGCAAACCAGCGCAACGCGAGAAAAGTCGACGCGAACGGTGCCACCACCAGCAGGAAGTAAGAAGCGAAGGTCGAAACATTGGCAACGGGCTCCGTATTTGGCGCCAGCGCTATCCGAGCCGCCGATGCGAGTCCGGCAACAAGCAACCAATATTTGAGGATGGCGTCGAGATGCGTATCGATCGTCAGCAGCAACGCCGCCGATCTCGAGCTCATCCGGTTACTCAATTGATATAACATCGGGGCGGCATCCTCCTGCCTGGTCAGCGCCTACCCCGTTCACGATTGCGATATGGTAAATGACCTTGTTCGCGCCAAGGTTCCCTAGGCCCGTATACTTTCGTCTGCGAGGGCAGCAACTCCTTTGCCATCGCTGTAAGGGGACGCGCGCGTCATGAAGACGTGTAGGACGTACCAGATTAGAACGGCTCCGGCCCCCCCGACGAATCCGTCGATCGCATAATGCCACCCGAGCGAAATGGAGAGCACGAAGATCAGTGCGGCCGCAGGGATCATGGCGACGAGCCAGCGGCGTTCGAAGATTGCGACTGCGATGACCATCCAAACGGTCGTCGCGATATGCAGTGACGGCATCGCCGAAATTCCAGCCGCGGGGCCGAACCGCGCTCCAGAGTAAGTCCGCCAGAGATAGTCTGCGAGCTGCCGCGTCTCCCGCGCGGATACGAGGCCCGAGAAAGCGTTGCCGTATCCGAGCCTCGCGTAAAAAACCGGCCCAGCTGCCGGCATAAGTGTGTGAACTGCGGGTCCAAAGATCGACCAGAGAACGAAATAGGTTAGCATAACTGCGCTCTTCTCGGCTGAAGCCGGGCGCCATAGCACCGTCAGGAGCGTGAGGATCATCAGCGCGAACCATGCGCGGTGATAGAAGATCGCCATCGGATAGTTGTTGAGCCAGCCGAACAGCCGCCAGGGATCAATGCCAAAAATTGCCCGGTCGATCGAGGCAAGATAAGGGTCAGCCCAGAACGGCACGAGATAATTGAGGAGCGGCTTAATCCACATAAATGTGATCATATTGAGGCCGGTCAAGACCATGCACACCGTCACGAACAGCAGCCGCGCGCGATGTTCTACGATGAACCCGAGCCAATAACCGACTGGATGATCGGCTCCGCGCAGCATCATACGCACGGTTGCGATCAGCACTATGACACAGGCCATTGCTCCAGCAGCGACCATCCACATTGGAAGCAACAGAAGTGCGGGAACAATTCCCGAACGATCCGGGATCTCGACGAGTGCGAATGCCGCCGACGCGAGCGTCAGCAATACGCCCGGTACCGCCCACCCGCGCTCGGTGTTAAGCCTCTCCCCCACCCGCCGGTGGTACCACGGGCCGACAAATCGTCCAATCGGGCCAATGACATGATGCTCCCATTGAGAGACACCACAGCCAGATGACGAATGATCGGATCATTCGCTGGGGGTGGGTGCTCGCCTGGTCGATCGGTGGAATCGCTGTCGTGACGGCGGTTTATGCCGCGTGGCGCAGCTTCGTCACGACGCCAGGTATCGACTTCGTCAGCTTCTGGGCTGCTGGTCGGCTCGCGATCGATCACAAAGCCGTCCTCGCCTATGACCTTCAGGCGCACCGGGCGACGGAACTGACGTTCGTCCATCTCCCCGGCCTGATGCCATTCGCCTATCCGCCGCCTTTCTTGCTGCTCGTGACCCCCTTCGGCCTGTTCAGCTTTCGGTTCGCATTCGCAGCATGGCAGATAGTCACGGGCGCATTCTATCTCGTGGCGACGCGCAGACGCGCGCCGCTGCCGACCTCGATCGTCTTGCCGCCGGTCTTTCCGAATGCGTTGGTCGGGCAGAACGGGTTTCTGTTCACTGGCATCTTCGCCTGGGCTCTGGAGGCGCTGCAGGAACGGCCGTTCGTTGGCGGCATGCTATTTGGCTGCTTCGTGCTGAAGCCCCAACTCGCACCGCTGATCCCGGTCGCTCTGGTAGCTGCGCGGGCGTGGCGGCCGTTCACAGGAGCGGCGCTCTCGTCGACTCTGCTATTGCTCGCGGGTCTCGTCGCCTTCGGATCGGATTCTTATCTGGCGTGGGCACGGATGATGACCGAGTTCGGCCACTTCGTACTGCAGGGCAGCTGGCCGTGGACGGAGATGGCCAGCGTCTTCGCCTTCTGCCGATTTTTCGGAATGGCGCAGAGGCTCGCTTTCGTGATGCAGCTGATCGCCGCCGGTGCCGCAGCAATCGTGACATGGCGCGCGTGGAGCTCAAATTGGGAAGCGCGAGGGGCGGTGCTTGCCGCCGCGACCATCCTGGTCCCGCCGTACCTCTTCACTTACGACGCGCTGCTGCTAATCGTTCCCTTCGCGTGGTTGCTGCGCCGAGGCGAGCGCCGCTTCGCCCTGCTCGTGTGGGTCGCCTGCCTCCCGGCCGTCTTGTTTTATTTCCACCTTTATGTGGGGCCCAACACGGTCCCGATCGCGGCGATTCTGTGCGTGGCCAGAATTGCGCGCGTCAGTTCTTTGGAGTCGAAGTCGGAATCGCATCGAGTGGAAGCGATCCAGGCTCAGTCGCTCGCTCGCGCGTCGGCACGGCGGCGACGCGCCAGGCAACCAGAGTGATCGCGACACCCACGATCCCGTCGACTGCGTAGTGCCATCCAAGGAGCACCGACCCGACCACAATCAGTGCGAAATAGAAGAAACCGGCAACCGCAAGTCGCGGCCAATAGGACCGTGTGACGAGTGCAACCCAAAGCGCAACAGCCACATGCAGAGAAGGCATTGCAGAGATTCCACCGCCGATGTCGCCGCCCGCGCGCTCATAATTTCTCCAGAGATATTGAGTCGTACTTTCAACCCATTGCTCGATTGGAAGACTCGCAAAGCGATCCCCGAACCCAAGCTGCGCATAGAAAACGGGACCGCCCGACGAGAGCAGATACTGTCCCATCGTGGCCATCGCCATCATCGCGAAATAAGCAACCAGTGCGCGCGCCTTCACCGCGGATTCCGGCATTGC
This sequence comes from Sphingomicrobium sp., assembly GCA_036265105.1. Classification (GTDB taxonomy): domain Bacteria; phylum Pseudomonadota; class Alphaproteobacteria; order Sphingomonadales; family Sphingomonadaceae; genus Sphingomicrobium. Next base: position 61,379 of record DATAPR010000055.1, on the reverse strand, counting down.
GAGGACGACTATTAGGGTCCCGAACTTAATAGGCGCCCATGTGATATAGGCGCGATCAACTAAGGGGTCCGCCCAGCCGAAAAGGTCATGCGCGATCCTCCAAGGCTCCGCGTGAAAGATCCCATGATCGAAGTCGGCGAGGAAGGGATCCGCCCAGAAAGGAACGGCGATCGGCAGCATGATTTTCGTCCAGGTGAGCACTCCGATTTCGAGCGAGACGAGCAGCGTGCCTGCGAGGAACGGAAGGCATTTTGGCAGCTCCGCCATCAGCCGTCGCGCGGGCCGGCGCTCCCTGCCCGCAGCATATCGAATTAACCGGCCTAGAATGAAAACCACCACTCCGGCCGCCGCTATGGTGGTTCCGATGATTGCGTAGGCGACGAAAGGAATTCGATAGTGGAAACCCACCCTCGCCCCGATTAGCAGAGCAAACAAATACTCAACCGCGACGATAATCGCCGCGGGAACGGCCCAGCTCTTCATCCGCTTATGATTCCTTAGCCAAGTTAATCGATCGGCTCAGGTCTTTGGCGGGAAGAGCATAAATCTTCGTGCTGCCGAGCTGCCATGCCGCCCGCACGCCCCTCAGCCGATTTGCTCGCGCACAACGTAGAGCGGGCGCTGTTTTGTTTCGACCAGGATGCGGCCAATATATTCCCCGATTATGCCTAGTGAGAGCAATTGCAGCCCCCCCAAGAACAGAATTGCGACTATCAACGATGCATAGCCCGGTACGTCGATGCCGAAGATCAGCGTCCTCGCGACGATGAAAGACGCATAGGCAAGAGCGAGCGCCGCAATCGATACCCCAACGTAGCTCCATACCCGCAGGGGCAGCGTGGAAGTCGCGGTGATCCCGTCGAGTGCGAACGTCCACAGTTTCCAATAACCGAATTTCGTGGTTCCGACCTGTCTCGGTTGTCGAGCATAAGTGACGGCAGCCTGGCGAAAACCCGGCCACGCGAACAGGCCCTTCATGAAGCGGCTACGCTCGGGCATTGCCCGGATCACGTCCACCACTTTGCGGTCGAGCAAGCGGAAATCTCCCGCATTTTCGGGGATCTTGTCGGTGCTCAGACGGTTGTGCGCCCTGTAAAAAAGGTGCGCGGTGATCCGTTTCCCAGCGCTGTCCGCCTCTCGGTTCGACCGAATTGCGTCGACGATTTCGAAACCTTCCCGCCATTTTGCGATCATGGCGCCGAGCACTTCAGGGGGGTCCTGAAGGTCCGCGTCCATTGGCACGACGGCGTCGCCGCGCGCATGGTCGAGTCCCGCGGTGAGTGCCGCCTCTTTTCCAAAATTGCGAGAAAAAGACAGGACCCGGATGCGCCCGTCAACGGCGTTGGCGCTCCGCAAAAGGTCGAGCGATCCATCGGCGCTGCCATCGTCGATGAACAGAATCTCGAAGCTCGCTGCAGCGGCGTCGTTCAAAGCCGTGACGACGCTTACGACCCGGTCGATGAAAACTGGGATTGCGTCTTCTTCATCCCTCACCGGAACTACGATCGAAAGAACAGGGTTCGGCAGACACAAGCCCGCCGCCGCGTGACGAATGTCGGCTTCGAACGTCATCGGCCTATCTCGCGCTCGCCACGAGCAGACTCCTTAGTTCGTTCCGGAAGGCGGCGAGCTTGGCGCCCTCAAGTTGGCCCGGCCCGTCAGCGATCGACTTCACTGATAACGGATTCACCGGCCGCCCGTTTTTCATCACTTCGAAATGCAGGTGCGGCCCAGTCGACAGCCCGCTCGATCCGACATATCCGATCACCTCCCCGCGACGCACGATCTCGCCCGAGTAGGCTGAAATGCGGCTCATGTGCCCGTACTTGGTCTCGATCCCGCCCGCATGCGCGATCGCGACCGCGCGGCCGTAGCCCCCGGCCCAGCCCGCGCTCACCACATTGCCGTCCGCCGCCGCGACAATCGGTGTCCCCGCCACCGCGCCGAGGTCGACCCCTGCATGGAACCTTTCGTACCCGAGGATCGGATGGAACCGCTCGCCAAAGCCAGAGGTGAGGCGTCCCTGCACTGGCATTCGGATTTCCTGGCTACCTCCAGCGCCACCGCCGGCGCCATCGGCGTTAACCCAAATGACGTGCTTGCCGTCAGTCCATTTCATCAGCTCGACGTCGGCGCGGGCGATACGGTCCATGCCCGCGTAGAGCAGCTGGCCGAGGCTACCGTCGGAATTCCGCCGGATGACGAGATCGAACTTGTCGTCGACGCTAAGACCGTCTGAAAGCTGGATCGCTTTCCCCAGCAGAGCTACATATTCGCGGCCTTGGCGCTCCGGCACCCCAGCGGCGATGAGCGAGCGCGACAAGTCCTGGCCTACACGGCCCGTGAAGCGGCGCTGGCTCGATTCTGAGTTGATGGCTGCCGCCACGGCCCGAGGCCGTTCGACGTTGCTCAGATATTGCGGCTTGCGGGACGATGGTGGCGGCGCCGTTGCTCGGGCCACGCTTGGGCGGGCCGCCGAAGGCAGAGCGATTGCCGCAGTAATGGCGAAGATTGCGGAAGCGGCGACCGCCGCCGTGACGAGAGCACGCCGGCGCGCCGGACGCGCGTCCATGCTCTCGAGAAAATTGGCCGGAAATGGCTGCATTGCCGGTTGCCCCCCAAAGGCTTCGGCTCGGTTCCACCACCATTTTCACGCCTATGACGGGGTAAGGTCAAGGGATTATTGGAAGGCGCACTCCGCCAAAGTTATCGTCCCGAAAACGGACAAGGCGTCCCAAGTGCTTGAAATGACCTTCGTCTTGCCATTCATCGGCATTCGAGCAAGAATTCGTTTGGCGCCCGGATCGGCTCTCCAGTTAAGGGATGTCGGGCGGATTAGGGGACATATGGAGGGCAGATTGAGTCTAACTACGATGTCCCCTCGTTCGAACGTTACGCTCGCGCAAGGCACGGCCGCGCCGCTCGTTTCGGCAATTATTCCTTGCCTCAATGAAGAGCGGACGCTTGGCATTTGTATTCGAAAGGCGTTCGCGGCGTTCGCTGCACGCGGCATCGCCGGCGAGGTCGTCGTCGGCGACAATGGTTCCACCGACAAGTCGGTAGAGATAGCCGAGTCGATCGGCGCCCGAGTCGTTCACCAGCCAATAAAGGGGTACGGAGCCGCAATTACGGTCGCCGCAACGTCAGCGCGCGGAAAATACCTTATCATGGCTGACGCCGACGACAGCTACGACTGGAGCGAGCTCGACGGCTTCATCGACGCACTCGAGGACGGGGCCGATCTGGTGATGGGGAACCGGTTCGCGGGCGGGATAGAGGCGGGCGCGATGCCGCTACTGCATCGTTATGTTGGCAACCCGGTCTTGTCTGCGGTCGCCCGCTGGCTTCACCGCTCGTCGATCCGCGACTTCCATTGCGGGATGCGAGGCTTCACTCGCGACGCCTACCAGAAGATGGGAGCGCGTTCGCCGGGAATGGAGTTCGCGTCCGAAATGGTGATCAACGCCCAGCGCGCCGGGCTCGACATCCGCGAGGTGCCGATCAGGCTTTACCCCGACAAACGCGACCGACCGCCGCACCTGCGATCGTTTCGAGACGGTTGGCGGCACCTCAGGCTAATCATCGCCTATGCGCCCGATACTGTGTACCTAATCCCAGGGCTCGTTCTATTAGTTGCAGGGATGTTCGGGCTCGCAGCGCTCGCTGACGGCCCGATGAAGATCGGGGACTTCTATTTCGGAATTCACTTCGTAGCTCTGTCGTCAATGGCGACCCTGATTGGCCTCTGCGCAATTCTTCTCGGAGCGCTGGCGAAGGTAGCGATCGCCATCTATCAGCCGACCGGCGCCAGCCGGATCGTTCCCTGGCTCAAGCGCGGCCGACCGCTTGAATGGCTGGTTGGCCTCGGGGGATTACTGACCGCCGCGGCCTTGAGCGCGGATGCGCTGCTAGCGTTCAAGTGGATTTTCGTCGGCGGTCCGATGGAGCAATCGGTGCACCTCGTTTTCGCGGTCACGACGGGCTGCGTCGCGGGTGTAATGATGGTCATGTCGGGATTCGTAATGAAGCTGCTGCTCGACAATCTCGACGAGCGGCACGGCTTTTGAGCGACCTGGTGCTGCTCTGAGGAGAAGTCGCGCTAAACCTCGCATTTGGGACACGGACTGGCTTGTGTTGCGACAGCTCGCCCGGCTGTTGCAACGCGAAGTCAGCGCTCACATCCCTCCCGAGGCATTAACGGTCGACCTCGGCTGTGGTGAGATGCCCTACGCGGACATGCTCAATGAGATGCAAATCGACTACCGCGGCGCAGACATCGATGATGGAGCGTCATTGAAGATCGACGCTCAAGGACGCGTTCCTCTTCCGGACGGATCGGCGGCTGCGGTACTGTCAATTCAGGTGCTCGAACACGTTCGCGACCTTGATGCGTATTGCTCGGAGATGCATCGGCTCCTTTCGGACGACGGGGTGCTGCTCCTATCCACTCATGGAACGTGGCTTTACCACCCGCATCCTGAAGATCACCGCCGATGGACACGGACGGGACTGATTGCCGACTTGTCCGACCGAAGGTTCGTAGTTGAAGACGTTCACGCGATTGCGGGCCCACTAGCGACTACCACTCTCATCAGACTAACGGGTTTTGCATTCGCGTTGCGAAAAGTACCTCTCATAGGAGGAGCGTTTGCATCCGTGCTGGCGGGAATAATGAACTTGCGGGCGATGCTGGAAGATTCGATGACGCCCGCAGCGATCCGAAACAACGATGCGTGCGTATTCCTAGTGCGTGCAAGAAAAGTCCGGAAATGACCGCGCGCACTCCAGTCACCTACCTCGTCGTAGCGGGATTTTGTCTGGTGTTGCACAACCTCATTTTGGTTGCTGCAAATGGCATGAGCATTCCGTTGTGGTTGGCGGTGCTCATCTCTTTCGCCGCAGTCGCGAGCTGCGGCTATGCGCTACACGCAATTTTCACGTTCCGACAACCGCTCTCCATTTCGCGGCTTGTGCGTTATGCGACGGCCATGTCGGCGAACGTCCCGCTCGCATACTTGACGACGTGGTTCTGGTACGCCGCCGTTGGACTGCCGATGCTTTTTGCTGCGCCGATGGGATCGGTCTGCATGGTTGTGGCAAATTTCGTGCTCGGGCGCTGGGCAGTCGCGGCGCCCGACCCCAAGACCGCCGGGCCGCGATGATGACCGTCCCGAAGCCTTCAATCGATCTCAACTCGGTTCAACGAATCCTCGGAGCCCACCTTTCGATGTACCGAAAGAAGGTGCCTACGTATCAGACGCTATTGCTCAGCAGCCTGCGCCAGGTCTGGCTTGGCCATGCTCAGAAGTTGCTGGACGTGGGGGGGGGGACAGGCGTGATTGCCGAGGCGATCTCGGAGTTGTTTCCGGTAGCCGAGGTGCAAGTCGTGGACGTCGTGGATCGTTTCTGTCCGTCCCTAAGCGTGCAGACTCAACAATACGACGGGCGAAAACTTCCCTTCAGCGACGGCAGTTTCAATGCCGCGACGATCAACAATGTGATTCACCATGTTCCCGCTGACGCTCGCTCCGGACTGCTGCGCGAGATTCGACGTGCGGTAGATGGACCGCTGTACATCAAGGATCATGAAACTCGTGGAAAGCTTGACGATCTTCGTCTCGCAACGCTCGACGCGATCGGCAACATACCATTCGGCGGCATGGTGCGGGCTCACTATCTCAGCCGGGCCGAGTGGGAACTGCTCGCGAAGGAGAGCGGCTATCGAATTGCGGCACGGTCTGAACAGTTTCCATATCGTACCGGAGCATTTGCGATGCTTTTCCCGAATTCACTCGAAGTGACAATGCGTTTCGAGCCTTCCTAAAGTATCGACTTGCGCATCCTGACGATTAGCCATTTCTTTGAAAGTCACGGCGGCGGCATCGAGCGCGTAGCCGGCGAACTGAACCGTCAGTTCGGCCGCCTTGGAGCGATCGCCGTTTGGGCTGCCAGCAATTCCGATCCCCCTCCCGGCGGCGAGATTGAAGTGGTGCCGTTGTCTTGCATCAATCCTACCGAAAAACTCACGGGCTTGCCGATGCCGATTCCGGGCTTCCGCGGTATTTGTGCGCTCGCGCGTGAGGTGCGGCGAAGCGACGCTGTCGTGATTCACGACGCGCTCTACGCAACTTCCGTACTGGCGATGCTCATTGCGAAGGCGACGGGCAAACGTGCCATCCTTATCCAGCATATTGCTGGGATTCCTTTCGCCTCCCGGATCATGCGCAGGATTATGAGCATCGCGAACGGACTCATTACTCGACCAATGTTAGGCGCGGCGGATGTTCGTGTGTTCGTCAGCGACACGGTTCGCAAAGACCTGCTCGGACATTACGGCCGATCAAGCGAGTTGCTGTTCAATGGTGTCAACGGCTCGATCTTCTTCCGAAGCGAGGATCCCAAGACCCTCAGCTCGAGCGCCCGCCAAATACTTTTTGTGGGACGGTACGTAGAGAAAAAGGGCTTGACTGTGCTGCGCGCGCTCGCTGCATTGCGGGCAGACCTAAGTTTCCTTCTTGTGGGGAGTGGGCCCATTCGCCCGGCGGATTGGGGTTTGGCGAACGTCCGTGACCTAGGCGTGCTCGACCAATCCCATCTCGCAAAGCTTTATCGCTCGACTGATGTGCTTCTCCTTCCAAGTGTCGGAGAAGGCTATCCGCTAGTCATACAAGAGGCGATGGCTTGCGGCTTGCCGGTTGTTTGCGGCGCTCCAAGCAACCGGGCCGATCCCGACGCCGCGCGATGGCTCCGTGGCGTCACGATCGATCTTTCGGAGCCGAGCGAATCTGCCAAGCGCTGCTCCGACGCAATCGACAGCATCGAACTTTCCGAGACGGACCGAGCTGAGATGGCCCGCTATGCGCTGCGTCGCTACGACTGGTCCGCGATGGCGCGCCGCCTGGTGGAGTTGGCGCAGCTGCCTCAAGGGCCCGTGACCTCATGAAACTGATATGATGAAGAAGAGTCGGGCGGGGATGGTTCTTGGCGCGTTTATCGCAACGAAGATCGTCGTCCTTTTCGCGCTTGCGTGGAACAGGGTTTTCATCATGGACGAGTTCGCTCAGCTCGGATGGGCGAAATATTTGGGACACGGCATGTTCCGGACGGTCTGGCCGTCGAAGACCGTGGGCTTCACAGTTTTTGCCAAGCTCGCCGATCTAATCGGATGGAACGCCAAGTCAGTTCTGCTCGTCGGACGGATGGAGACTGCGCTGCTGGCCTGCGGGACGCTGGCGATCGTCTATGCCTCAGCGCGCGCGATTGGCGAGATGCGGAGGCAATCGGGACTGGTCGTTCTCATCCTGCTCTGCTTCTCCAATTTCATAGAGCGCGTCTTCGAGACTCGCGCGGAGCCGCTTGCCACGTTCTTCGGCGCTGCGGCGCTCCTCGTGGCCGTATGGGGGGAACCCCGGCCCAGGCGAGTCTTCTTCTCGGGTATCCTCGGCGGCCTTGCGTTCCTCTCCACGCAAAAGGCGATCTATCTCGATGTGGCATTGGGGCTCGCGCTCGTCGGCGACTCTCTGCTCCATAAGCGCAACCGCCAAGCGGTTGTGCGCGGCGGATGGCTGGTGTTCGGCTGGTCAGTCCCAGTCGTCCTTTACTGCTTCGGCTTTGGCGGAAACCACCCGCTGCCGATCGCGCAGAATCTAGTATTCGGCCCCTTGGGGGTCGCCTCGCCGCAAACCGCGGCCGAGTACGGCGGGCTCAGGCACTTCGTGGTGCAGACGCTTATTCGCAACTCATTGCTCTATCTATTCTGCTTCGGCGGAATGGCGCTGGCGCTGGCGCGGTTGCCGAGGCTGAGCGGTTCGCGCCGGATCGCTTTAATCTTCTCCGTGGTTATCACCGCTCTCGTTTTCGCGCACAACCAGCCGTGGCCCTACATTTTCGTAATGGCGCTGCCGTTCTTGGCGCTGTGGGCGCCGGAGGCGTTCGACGCGCTCGCTGGCAAGCCACTTTACCTAGCAGCCGCGTGGGCGGTGCTTGTGATCGCCATCGGTGCAAGTTTCGTGCGAAACGTGCAAACCTTGCGGCTCGACAACCACGCCCAGCTCGCACTGGTCGCGCGCGCGGAAAAGCTACTTGCGCCGCATGACGTCTATTTCGATGGGATCGGGATGCTTCCGAACCGAGCGGAGTCTTCGACGCTGTGGCTCGACCGGCATGCGATCCTTGAAACTCGGCGTGAGGGCCACCAGTCAGAGGCGTGGGGGATCTTCGCGCATTCGCCACCCAAGATCATTTTGTGGTCATATCGAATGGAAGCGATCGAGCCCGTTGTGGGCCCTCTCATCCGCGAGAGCTATGTGCAAGTCGCCCCGAACGTCCGCATCGCAGGGATCCGTCTGCGGCGAGGTCAAGCAACTGCCTTCAATGTCCCGATCGGAGCGACCTACGCACTCTATGACCTAAACGGAGTGCTATTGCGGGATTATTTCAACCTCGATGGTTCGGACGTGAAGCAGCCCGTTCCTCTTAAAAGGGGACCGACGGTAATTGTTTTCCGGATTGGGCCCCCCGAGGCATTGCTGTTGCCTGAGGGCGTGTATGCTGGATTGTTAAAGGCGGGCGCCGACGATAAGTCGCTCTTCGCGAGAGTATACGAATAGAGAAATCACCATACACGAGCAGCCGTCAAATGCACGAGCGAGCGGGTCGTACCAGCGAGCTGGCTGCCCGATCCTTCGTCGGTCGAACGGTCCATGCACTTAGCTCGCGGCTGAGAAGCCGAGCTGGACGAAACCACATATCTTACAACTTCCATTGGAACGGCGACCTCCGCGAAAATTCGTTCGCAAGCTCGAGCAAATGGATGGAGTCTCTTTCTTCGAACGCCTTTTCCCCGATCTGGTGCTGCTTCTGCTGATGATAGTCGAGAGGCTGATCGTCCATTTGTCCGAGGGCTTCATACCCATGCCGGCATCGGTCCCCCTCCTCACGTGTGCACCTTCGATCGGCGTCCGCCGATATCCGCGGACTGAGCAGGCGTGCTGTTGCACCCACGCTCGGTGTCCAGCACAACTCCGCGCCGTTGGCTTGGGCCTGGATTTGGCCGGCGCCCGAGGGAACAGCAGCGGCCGTAGCCCGATACTCCACACATTGACGTCGCTTTTTTAGAGGCCCGTCACCTTAAAAACCTGGCCCATTCCGGGGCCGCCGCCGAAGCTCCAGGTGGTGATGTATAGGGCTCCGTCCGGCCCCATTGTCATTCCTCCCGGAAGGTTGAGGCCGCTGATGATGATCGTTTTCTTTCCGTTGGGATCGATGCGGATGATGTCGCCATCCCCCGGCGCCGGACCGGGCGCGCCCACCGTATTTTCGAGCACGTACATGCGATCGCGATTATCGAACGCGATGCCGAGCACTGTACTCAATCCCCATGCAACCGGCGTCACATAGCCGCTTGGGGTGACCTTCAGGACCTTCGAGTTGCCCTGGATGGGAAAAGTGCCAAGGTTCGCCACGTAGAAGTTGCCGTGGCTAGCAACGACGGTCGGAACGATATGACCCAGGCTTGCGCTGATATCGGCGACGCGACTGATCGCGCCGCTGGTCGAGATACGATCGAGTTCGCCGTGATTGGGCTCCACGGCATACAGCGCCCCGCGGATCGCGATCATGCTGTACCAGGTGCCGTCAGGCTCGAAGTCACCCAGGAATTCCTGGGCGGTCGGGTTCGCCATTTGGAATGCGCTGAGGTCGGCGACAAGCGTCGGTGGGGAATTGCCGTTGATCCGGTAAACGCCGTTCACGGTGTTCTGAAGACCATGCGAGCAGCCCAGGCCGGCAGTGATCGCGTACATCGTCTTTCCGATCCACGCGATGTCGGCGACACTGCTTGTCAGATTCCCGGAGGCATCGCTGGTTTCGCTGCTCGGGAACCTGTCATTGACCGTGACCCGCTGGCCGTTGACGATCTTCGAAATGCGCCCCCCGCTCGCGCTCGCCTTATAAGGACCGACCGCAGGAACCTGTGGGCATGTTCCGATGGTGCTCAAATCGCCGGTGCTGACTCCTCCTTCGGCGACATACAGCACCCCATCCGGCCCGAATTTGAGCTCGCGGGGATTGTTGAAGCCATCGGCGACGAGTGTGGCAGTCGCAGCGCCTGCGCTCGTTGCCGTGAACGCGAGAGGTAGAATGAAGGCGGCAACTGCCGCCGTGCGAAGCAACGCGTTTGTTCTGTTTGACATCGAACTGGCCCCCTTTGTCGAATGGCCGCGCGAGCCAAACCCGCCCACGCGGAAACTCATCACAGGTCAGGACGACAAGCGCGCTCAAAAGAATCGTAGAGAAGGCCAATCGAGGATCGGTGCCCACCCAATCGACTCGTCAAACGCGTAACCGCCCCGGCAGGGATGCCGTGCGCTCAAGTAACCATTTGAGTCAATTTGACTAAAGTTGACTACATTTGACTTTGGCAAACGATGTCCGCGTATGGGGATGCGGATCATTTCCAATATGCTCTGATCCATGCCCAGCTCGGGATGATTGAGGATTCGGTCAAAGAGCTCGAATTGGCATGGACTGCGCGAAATTCGGACCTCGCATCGATGCGGGTCGACCCGTTTCTCGATCCGCTCCGCTCGGATCGGCGATTCGCCCTCATCGAACGAAGGCTTGGCTTCCCCTGACCCCAGCAGAGTCGGCGCCTCCTGCACTGTGCAACAGGTCCGCAAGAAGGCCGAGCCGACAAGTCTTGATCAGCCTCAATTGAAGCGGCGAACGATGGCTCCTAGGGGACGGCGATGAGTAGCGACCTCATCGCCCACATGCGAGCGCGTGTTCGACAGCTTCGAAAGGTCATCAGTCTCGCCCACGACCAGCGAATGATCGATGCTCTGCAGCAGGTCATCGACAGCGGCGAGGCCGATATCAAGAGACTGGAAGAAGAGGCCGACACCATAGGCGTCCACGAAGAGACACGGCCAAAGCTCGACCAATAATCAAGGCGGCCCGGAGTCATCCACAACCGAACCGCTTCATCCTTGCGCGCTTCCGAACTGGAGCAAAGCGGAGGTTATCAAGTGGGGCTCACCGAGCCCCCTCCTCCCAGCGTTATCGCGATATCGCTCCTAGTGAGGCAACCTACCTGGGCGGCAAGAAAAAGGCCCGCCTGAAGGGGTGCAGACGGGCCTAGTTTGGAAACGGAGACAAATCGGCGTGCGGCGATCCACAACAATCCGCACGCCAGGCCGATAACCCTCGGTCTTGGAAATGAGTTCCTCTGTCGCCTCGGCGACTATTTGTTCAGTCCGACCGAACAGGAAATTGGAGAACGAAATCCGCCGCTGAAGCGTTGAACCTTCATTGAAGAATGGAGGAAACCATGAATGACCATGACACACATGAGGACATGAAAAACGGAATTGATCACGACCGCACCGAAGGCAGCATGAAGGAGATGGGCGGCAAGATGAAGGAAGGCGCCGGCAAGCTGTTCGGTGACGCCAAGATGAAGCACGAAGGCGAGGCCGATCAGGCCGAAGGCAAGCTCCAGAATATGTGGGGCGGCATGAAGGACGAAGCTCGAGAAGCCGGCGACGAAGCTGATCGTAGCGACGACGACCGCTAACTCAGCTGTGACTGCTTGAGGGGCCCCGTCGGATGACGCCGGGCCCCTCATTTGCGATGACCTCTCACGCAGACTGGAACCATCGGCAGTTCGATCAATTCTGCACTGCGAAACAGGGATGAGAGGATAGCTGGATGCGTTCCGTGCTGCTGTGGCTGGTCGGCGTACCAATCCCCATCATTTTACTTCTGGCGCTGTGCACACACCATTTTTGAGCGAGAGGTCGCTCATCGGAAAATTGGGAGAAGCCGCGTGGACCAACTGGATTGGGTCATCATCGTCGTTGGCGCATTCATTGCTCTGGTGGTCGCTGTCAGCGCCTACGAAAATGAAAAGCGTCTCAACCAGATCATCAAGTTGCTGGAGCGGCATCCTTAATCGCTAGCCCTGCGCTTTTCGTGATGTCTCCCGAAAGACTGAAGCCCACTGCGCAAATGGCCGCCAACGCCAAGCGTGGTCTTAAGCTTCGGGAACGATTCGGTCGCGGCGGAACAGACGTGGGAGTGCGGAGGGCAACGCAACTCATCGCCCGCGAGGAACTGGAACCCAGAGACATCAAGTCCATGTACAGCTTCTTCGCCCGGCATTCCGTCGACAAGCAGGCCGCCCCGCATCGCTGGGATTGTGATGAAGACCCCTCGGCCGGATTCATCGCGTGGCTACTGTGGGGCGGGGACGAGGGAAAGGCGTGGGTCGATCGACAGCGAAGCAAACTCTCATGAGACTGCCCGCCGCTGGACTCCTTTCAAACATTCGAACTGAATGACCTGTGTCCAATAAAGCCAGGGTCCTGGTCGGCAGTTCTGTCGCGGCGGCGGGCGTCCTTGCCGCTGCTGGCATGAGCCTTGCTCGAAGGCATCCGGTGGGCAATCGAAACGTTCCGCAACCGGCAACGCCGGTTGAACTCAATCGCTATCTTGGCCTCTGGTATGAAATCGCCCGATACGAACAGCGCTTCGAGCTCGGCTGCGAAGGCGTGACGGCGACGTACAGCCAGCGCGCAGACGGCAAGATCGATGTGGTGAACCGATGCCGAAAGCCCGATGGCCAAATCCGGCAAAGCCGCGGGATCGCAAAACTCGTCGATCCCGTTTCGAACGCCAAGCTCAAAGTGAGTTTCTTCTGGCCAGTCTACGGCGATTATTGGGTTCTGGATCACGCAGAGTATTACAGCTGGTCGATCGTCGGGGAACCATCAGGACGTTACCTTTGGATTCTCGCCCGCGAGGCAACACCGAGCGCGAAGGAGTTTGGTCAGCTGGTCAGGAGGGCCCGGGCGATGGGCTATGATACGAGCATGTTGCTCCGTACGGTCCAGCCTTAGCCCGATCCTTCGGGAGCCCATCGTCCATGGTTTTCCGGTTCCGACTATCCCTTCTTGAGAGTTGCGTTCGCTTTCTTGTCTATTTTTGCTTCTTCGCCCTTGGACATGCGGCCGGCCTTGACCGCCTGGCTGGCCCGCGCCTTCGCGTTGCGGGCATGAGATGCATCCTCGACGGGATAAGCACGCTTGCCAGGTTCCGCGAATTTGCTCTTGGGGAGTTTGTTTCGGTCGGATGATGACAGCTTGGCCATGACTTTCTCCTTCCGCCGATAAACGCTTTCGAGGAGCGGCAGGTCCGATCCGATTCCCACAGTTTTCCGACATTCACTAACCCGCCTCAGCGCGCATCAGGCGTGCAGCGATTTCTGGCTGTTGACATGGATCCGATGGAATTGCGCGCTTCTATGAAGGCGCCGCCGACCTCCGGTGAGACGTGATGCTGTAGACGTGCCCGCTCTTTGGATCGCGAACCGTCGTCACCATCGACTTGCCATCAAAAGACAATCTGTAGGTGCGTTCCACGACGGGCTTTCCGTTCAGCAGGATCGTCTCGACCCGCGTTCGCGGATCCGGAGCGCGGACCCTGGCCTTGTAGGTGCTTTGGCCGTCGCCGGTCAGCAAAACCGGCGGACCCCCGATCACCGCTGTGTAGCGGCCGTGGCGAAAGTTGCTGCGCGTGAAACTGTTACCCGTTTGCTTGAGATTGACCGACCGATATTCCACCGGAACTTCCAAGTAGCGAATCCCGAGCCACGAGCCGGAAACGGCGTTGGCGCCAGGGGGAGACGGGGCGACCCGTTTCGCCACATATTCGGTGCGCAGGCGCTTCGTCCGGCTTGGCCATTTGTCGAGCGATACGTAAGTCGCGGTTTTATCATCGGGCGCGACGGTCATGGTCGTCTCACGAGTCATTTCGCGATCGACAATCCGCGTAACGATGGTTCTGGGGCCCGTTACAGTCACGGATTCCGACAGCACGGAATTGTCGCCCGGAACCGACCGCATCTTGCCGTCGGCGGGATAGTTACGAGGCGGACGGCAGCTATCGCACGCGTATCCGCCGTTGGCGACCACATAGGTGTCGAAGCCTGCTTCACCCATCTGAGTCTGGAGATCATCGACCCACAGGCCGTCGAACGGACTGGCGGCGTGCGTCGATGCTCCGCTGAGCACCAGCGCCGCGGCAAGGATCATCGCTTTCTTTTGCAAACGATACCTCCACCAACCTGCTCGACGTCATCGTAGGTGAGACCGCCGGACGGTCAATGTTCGCAGCTGCTCCGACCTCGGACATTGGAAGGTGCCAGCCAATTGTGGGAGACAGCAAAGGGTGTAGGATCAGCGGATGGTCGCGCGAGTAGCATCAGCCGCCATATTGGCGATGGCGCTGGGCGCCGCGGCGCCGGTCTTCGCGGCACCTGACGTACAATCAGCGCCGGCTGCCCCGAGGGAAGGCCAAACCGAAATTCTCTTTTTAGGGACGGGCGGCGGCCCGCCCTTGCGCGCGGATCGCTCCAAGCCGGCGACGCTGCTCATCGTCGATGGGCGCTATTATCTGTTCGATTGCGGAACCGGCACCATGCAGCGGATGCTCCAGGCCGGCATAGATTCGCAGCAGATCCAGACCATCTTCCTGACGCACCTCCATTCCGACCATGATCTCGGCCTGGTCCCCGTTTTGGCCAACGACTATTTTCTTCTGAACCTGAAGGGCGCGACGCAAACCATCTCCATCTACGGGCCGCCGCAGACGAAGGAGCTCGTGGACGCGGCATTTCGGTTCATCACGATTTCGGTGCGCCCGTTCGCGGCCGAAAATCCGGACACGTACCGAACCAGCAACGGCCATTTCGTAAGCCCATTCCAGTCGCACGAATTTGCCCGTGGCGGGCTCATCTTCCAGGATGACAAGATCCGGGTCGTTGCGGCCGAGAACTCGCATTACGCGCTGATGACGGGCCAGCAGCGGCGAACCTTTCAGTCCTACTCCTACAGAGTTGATACTCCCCACGGGACGGTAGTCTTCACCGGGGACACGGGTCCAAGCGAAGCGGTCGAACGCCTTGCCAAGGACGCGGATGTGCTCGTTGCCGAAGCCGACGCCTTGAATGCCGCCACTCGAGATCAGTTCGTCAAGGGGATGTCAGCGCGCAGCCACTGGTCGCCTATGCGAACTCAGGAATTCCGGGCCCACTTCATTTCAGAGCATCTGGACACGAACGAAATCGGCCAGCTCGCGGCAGGGGCGCAGGTCAGATCCGTCATCCTCTATCACTATGGCCCGGACGACCCGCCGCCGCACGCAAGCTACGTCGAGGGCGTTCGCAAATATTTCAACGGGCCGGTGTTCGCTCCCGATGACCTCGACCTCTATTGCCTCAGCGATCACGTGGTTCGGGAGTGCAAGCACTAACAGGCGCAAGATCCAGTTGGGTCATGAGACTACCGTCGGAGGACGGCCGTCTCGAATGATCCCCATTGCCAAGCCCCGAACGCAGTCAGCGCCCAGATCGAGACTGCTATTGGCCAAAGCGGAACCAGGTAACGGGAGAGCCCGAATTCCACGACAGCCGTAATGGCCATTGCGCCGTGATAGGCAGCTCCAAGCGCAGCCACGGCCAAGACGATCGGAGCGAGCCGGTTCGGGAGCCGACGCGCGAACACGCACGCCCCAAGCGCCGCGATTCCGAACATCGAAGCGAAACCGTAAATGATTTCCATGAGGACGATCACCGGGAGGCTATTATGTTCGGGGAGCTTCGCCGTGTGACCAGCGAGCCCGCCCTCGGGAAGCGGTTGGTGAAGCGCGCTTGCGAGCTGCCGGACCTCTTTCTGTTCGCCTGGCGGCGTCGGAAGATTTGGGATCTGGACCTGGGGGTGAGTTGCAAAAAAGGTGCGGATCTCCGCGATGTCACGCGGCGTTTCGCCCGTCCCGAAGGTTGCCAGCCTCAAGTAGGAATTCAGCACGCTTCCAGCAAAACAGAGAGGGTTCGAGCGAATCCTCTCCTTTGCAATCTGAAGCAGCAAGGGGTCGGTCTGCCAGCCCCACGAGAGCCCGTGGACCCTGCTCAATGTGGGAATGATAAGTCCGAAGCGTAGGCGAGTGCTGTATTCAATCCGGACCTTTGAGAGGGCGCCCGGAGGCGCCTGGTCGACATAGTTTCGAACCGGCGCGGCGTAGCTTTCGACAAAGCGACCCTCGCTTGTCGTGGGCGCCGTCCCGAGAGGGCAGAATAAAGAATGCTGGAGAATTCCCCGCGCAAATGGGCTTGCCGCGTGCATCGATCCGTGAACGGTCCACTGCGCAACCGGAGACGCCTCCCACGCCGCGCCGCAGCCGGCAAATACCATCAAAAGCGCGATAAGCTTTTCGCGCCTCTGCGGAAGGAAGAGAGCCAAAACGGCGGTTCCAGCAAACAGGGCCCCGAGCGCCGGCCGAATGGTTGTCGCGATAGCCGCGAACACGATCAGCTCGAAGATTGCAAAAATCCTGGGCTTGAAGAGATTGCGGATCAGCGCAGCACACCACAGCGCGACGGCTGAAGTCGCGACCGCCTCTGTCATGATTACCGCCGAGAAGTTCCAGATTCCGACCGACGATACCAGCGCGACCTGGGCCGCCAGCGCCAGCGAGGGGAGCCGCGTCGCCCTGTAGATCGCAAGCCCAAGCAAGAACAGCGCGATCGCGACGAGGATGGTTTGGGCTGGAGCCGCCCACGAGACATTGCCGCTGAGCGATTGAACCAGCCAGAGGAACGCTGGGTAACCGACCGGTCGAGAGGGGTCGAACACGTAATATGACGGGCTGTCCGGATGAAGGAGGTCTGCTCCCAAATGGATTCGGATCGCGCCTGCCAGCGCGCCGGCGCAGATCGCAAGAAGCACGAGCGTCAGCCATCTGCTCTTTGCACGTCCCCAATCCGGAGCGACGCTTTCTATCGGCGAGGGATTCTCAGTCGTGTCGGTTATCGGAGCCTGTTCCGGGCCGGCGACGGCCCGGGGCGCGAATGTATCTGGCAATCGCTCAGCCTTTGAAGTCGAATGCCCGCGCTTTTACGCGGCGAATGAGGCGCCCAAAGTTACAAAAAACCCATCCGACGTTCCGGATTCATTTGTAATCGTTTGGAAAACTTCAGTTCACAGTCGAGCGCGCCAGCGAACCGGCCTTTCGACGCGGCCTGCCCTGGAGCCGCCGCTCGACGAAACGGCGAACCGCCGACCCCTTCGGTGTAAACGAAGTGCTCCAGCCCGAGGACCGGATCGCGCTACGCGTCCCCGCACCGATGACTTCAGCGACCTCATGCGCAAAGGCATTTTCCAACGGCCCCCGGGACGTAGCAAGCGGTGGAAGGCGGTGCGGATGCAAAGCCCTGCCGGGAAGCCTCCCCGACAGGGTCTCGGTGATCTCGCCGCTTAGTCTCCAGAAGTCTAATGAGCTGGGCCGCTCACGATCAGAACGGCCGCCGCGGTTGATCCAACCGAGGCATTGCTCTGGATCAGCCGCAGGGCCTGGTTCCATCCGTCTACCGTCGCCATGTCGGCACAAGCCGTGTCCAGAAACCGGTCGAACTCGCAGACCCGCACGGCTGCAGAGTGGATACGCCGTTTGAGGACGGCTTGATTGGCCCTCTTGCCAAGGTCGAGATCGGTGTATTGGACCTCTTCCGATTTTATCTGGTCCGCGCGCGACACGCTCTGAGCGGCGGCCGATCCGTAATTGGACAGCGGCATACCTAGGCTCGTGGCCGCTCCAAAGGCTGCGAACACCAGTGATGACTTGCGGATGTAAACTCCAATCGTGCTCATGACTGCTCTCCCGACTGGGCCGCCGATTTGGTCCGGCCCGTGCGCTCGAGCTGTCAGTGAGACTGGCCCCCGGGCGTGCCACCGATTGTGCCGGGGCAAGCACAAACGCCCATGGCGCGGAGCCGATTTTCCGCTGATTTCTGATGGCGTGGCTCTGACCCGAGCGCTGGCGCAACCTTTTTAGATTGCAGTCCGATCAGGGAGGTGCCGATCCCTATTTGACGGCAATCTGCGAGCAGACCGGTTCATGATCCTGCGTGCAGAAATCCGGCATCCGGCCTCCGCGCCAATAATCGAGGAGCCCAAGGCCATCGACAAGAGGAAGGAACCGTCGATCACGGCGCATGGCTGCCGTCGCTGGAGAAGTGAGGTAGACGGTATCCTGCTGGTACGGATTATCGAGCCAGATCGCGTCCGCCTGAGCCGGCGTTCGAGCGTATAATCGGGGGTAGAGGGTCGCCGCGAAAAGGAAGGCATCGTCGAGGTCCCCCAGAAGGTTCGATGCGATCATGCACTGGATCGCCTGGATTCCCTGCGCAGTCTTCGGACAGGCGGCTGCCAGTGCACTCTCCGAATGAGCGCTGAGCGCCTGGTTAATCGCCGCGGCAGAATTGTAATCCGGCGGGAAATTACTCTTTCCGACCTCTCGCTCGAACCTGTCGAGCGCCTGGAAATCACCGCGCTGTAAAAGGCCTTCCGCGCGGCGCCAGAAGAATGCGCTGGAGTTCGGCCACAAGCGCACCGCTTCCTTATAAGCCCGTTCTGCGGCGGGCTTCCCAAGGGCATCGTCCAATAGGATGACTAGTCCCATTTTGCCGATCACGTACCGGTCCCCGGCGAGAGAAGCGCCCGCCAGGGACGCAGCATCTTGCGTGCGGCCCGCGTTATTCATCACCTCGGCCAGGTACAGCAGCGTGAAGGGCGCCTGCGGGTCTTTGGCAAGGCCGGTGCGTAGAGTGTCCTCGCAAGTGCGAATCAAGGTCGGCGAATGGAGCACACACTCGGGGATGTAGACATCGCCAAAGTCCGGCGCGAGTTGTCGTGCCCGGTCTGCCGCGCGGAGCGCGGCAGCAACCGCAGCCGCGCGCTGCTCTCTTGGGATGTCGACGATCGCAAGTCCCGTGTCCATCGCAAACGTCAGCTGCGCGATAGCTGAGTCAGGCGCGTTCGGCGCATTGCGCTGAGCAAATTCAAAGCCGTCTAGGCCATCGAAGTCCGGGTTGCTCCCGTGATTGAGAAGCTGCGCAATAAACGCCGGATCCGAGGGATGCTGGTCATCAAGGAGGATGAGCGGTCCCGTCCAGGACAGCGCAGCCGCAAGGTTGGCGCCAATTCGGTCGGGCAAGTCCGCAGCATCTGCCGAGCTTGCCTCCAGACGACGCAGCAGGAGAATTGCGTGGCGGCGGGGATCTTCAAGCCGAACTGTCGCAACGGAATGTTGTGCGTCGCTGCTGAGCTCACCGGAGACGATCAAATCCGGAGCGTCACTGTCCGCCGATCGACCACCCTGAGGCACCTTAACCGACAAGCCGCTTGCCGCTAGCATGCGGACAACCGAATCTTGTGTATCGGGGGCAAGCTTGGCCGCGTTCCCGCCAGGCTGCGCGGTGAAGGGCATGACGAGGACCACGAGCGGCCGCCGCTGGAGCGTCGCGGGCTTGGGGGTGAAGACTAGCGCCGCTCCGATGATCGCGACCAGAACAAGCAAAAGGCCGGCAATCGCCCAGTAAATCGGGCGGCGCCTTCCTGTCTGCTGATCGATCAACCGATAGCCAGACCGGGGGATCGTTTCGATCGTGAAGCGGCCGCTGGCGGAGGCGAGCGGCCTCAGCAATGATATGCACCGATTGATGACGTCGTCGCCGACGATCCGGCCGTTCCAGCAGCGCTCGATCAATTCGTCTCGAGTCACGGCCTGACCGCTCTTGTCGTGCAGCGCGACGAGGACTTTGAGAGTCTGGGGTTGCAGGCGAAATGTCTCGGCGGCGACCTTATACTCCAGAGCCTGAGGGTCGACGTGCCCACCGCCAAGATCGAAGCCATCTTGGGCCGTAAGATCTATGCTACCAGACTTGGGCGAAATCGGCCGGTCCATGACGCCCTCACGCGAGCTCAAACATCAGCAGAAACGAAGGACTATCAGGTCTTTTCGACGATCTCTACGCCCGTGCAGACGATCGATGGTGCCCGGGCCTGCGGACACCCCCATCTTACAAAAACCGCACATTCATGACGCTTCAAAATGACTCTGAACTTCCAGCGGGGTTAGAAGACCTTGGATGCAATCTTACATGTATAGGTATCAATTTCCTGCCGCCGCATCGCAGGGTTCCGAATAGACTCCCTCAGCCCCCCAG
This sequence comes from Sphingomicrobium sp., assembly GCA_036265105.1. GTDB lineage: Bacteria > Pseudomonadota > Alphaproteobacteria > Sphingomonadales > Sphingomonadaceae > Sphingomicrobium. Next base: position 41,317 of record DATAPR010000055.1, on the reverse strand, counting down.
TGCCTCGGTCCAGCCGGAATGCATAGAATTGGTATTGATCCTGGCTTTGCCAGGACACGGTATCCGGCGAGATTTGAGCTGGGACGAACGGCGATTCACTGTCGGACGCACCAATAGGTTGCGACTTCGCGCGATGCCCGGCCAGATCAATGGTCAAGGCCATGGAGGGACTTCCATACCCGGAAGCGGTGCAGGCCAACCTCACTGTATTGGCGGTCGCTGCGGAAGCGGATGCGATGGCGACGAAGCCGAGTCCCGCGAAGTTTGAGGCAGTTGAGCGCATGGATCCTCCGAAACTGATCGGTGGCGGGAAAGAGTTACATCGGCGTAACGACAGAGTCGAGGCGACGCGCGAGATTGGGTAGCGCGCTGGTCGGCCTAACTCACGCCGGTGTCTGCGGTGACCGACTGAAACCGCAGCGGAAAGCGGACATAGCCCAAAGAGAACGCGGCTTGACTCGCGGCTGATACGGACGATCGTCGGGTTGGGGGATCGGCATGCGCGCCTTCGACTTCGTCATCACGCTCTATTCTTTCGTGTACGCGCTTGCGATCGCACAGATCCTCTCGACTGTGGGCGATATGATCCGGGCCGGAAAGCGGCTGCGCTTCTCCTGGATCAATGCGGGCTGGATGTTGAATGTGCTGCTGGCGATTGTCGCCTGGTGGCTTAGTCTGTGGGACCTCAGGACCGAGCAGCGCTGGGACATGGCCATCGTCCTCGTATTCTTTGCCGTGGCTTGCCTGCTTTATGTTTTGGCTCGGATGGTCAGCGCACCGATCGCGGCGGAGGGTCCCGTCGACCTGCAGCGCTACCATCTCGAAGAAGGCCGCAAATATGCCGGGCTGTTTGCGGTGGAGTGCTCGATCACGATAGGGACTGTCTTTCTCTACGGATCGACAAGCCAGAACTGGCTTGCCTCCAACTGGGCAACGGCGCCGACACTCGTGGCCAGCGTCGCCGCGGCAGTCACAAGCAATCGATGGGTTCAGGCGGCGGCGATCCTCGTGATCATGCTATTGTGGATCCCCTATTACGTGACCCTTCAAGGCGCGCTCGCGTAATGGTCATCGGCAGGTTTCGCGCATCTGCCTAATCCGGCGCTGAGATCCGGTCGACTTCGCAACTGAACCTAGCGGATGGCCGCTCGAGCGCGGCTTACTTCTTCAGGTATTTCTCGAACCACGCAACGGTGCGTTCGAGCGCATCGATCTGGTCCTCGCGCTTGAAGAAACCGTGGCCTTCGCCGGGATAGAAGTGCGATTCGACGGTGCGGCCGTTCGCCTTCAGCGCCGCGACGACCTTCTCCGCCTGGTCCTTCGTCACGGTTGTGTCATCGTCGCCTTGAAGGACTAGGAGCGGCGCCGCCACGTCCTTCACATAGGTCGCGGGGCTTGATGCCTCGTAAGCGGCTGCGTTCTTCATCGGATCGCCGAGGTAACTTTCGAGGTATTGCTGATCCGCAAGGTCCGTGTGGTGCCATAAGTCGCGCCAGTCGATGACGCCATATTCGTCGACCCCGGCGGCCCACAGGTCCGGCGTCTTCGAGAGCGCCATCAAAGTCATGAAGCCGCCGTACGACCCGCCAGTCATCCCGATTCGCTTGGGATCCGCATAGCCGGTGTCAATCATGAACTGCCGGGCCGCGACGACGTCCTTCAGATCGCCGCCGCCAAGATCCATGTGGTCCGCTTCCTCGAAGGCGCGGCCATAGCCTGTCGAACCCCTGAAATTGGGCGCAATGACGATGAAGCCGCGAGACGCAAGCGCCACCGCCGTTCGGTTAGGGTTCCAGTTATCGAGCGCCTGATTGCTTGGCCCTCCGTGCGGAAAGATGACCGCCGGCGCGCTGCCGTCGCGCGCGAGGTTGAACGGCATCCACAGAAGTGCGCTGATCACCGTCCCGTCGTAGCTCTTGTAATGGACGACCTCCGCCCTCGGCAGGCGCGTCGGATCGATGCTTGCAAGGCCGAGCCGGGTCAGCTGCTTTGCGGCACCCGTTCTTACGTCCACCGACCAGTAATCGAACGGCGTGTTGCTGGACTGATGGCCGGCGACGATGCGCGAGCCATCCGGCGAGAACGCCGTCTGGTCGTCGCTTTCCTCCTCGCTAACGCCGTCGTGAAACGCCAGCTCTTCGGTTTTGCCCGAAGCCATGTCGTATGTGTTGATCGTTGTTCTTCCGTCGACATTTTTTGCGAACATCAGGACTCGGCCGTCCGGCGAGAAGTGGCCGGTCCCCTGCGGCCAGACGTCACGCTTCAGCAGGCGGATCGATTTGTCGCGAGTGTCGAGCAACGCAGCCTGATGCACGCCGGCCGCCGATTCCGTCCTCACCGCGACGTAGCGACCGTCCGGCGAGATATCCGTCGCAAGATTGTCCTTCTCGGCAGGCGTGAGGCGCGTTTGCGCTCCCGAAGCGATGTCGATCATCCACGCTTCGGATTGGGTACCGGCCGCATTGATGCGATTGGCGACAATGGACCTGCCGTCGTGCGAAAAAGCCGCCACGCTCCACACGTGATCTTTCGTCGCTTCGTGCGTCAGCTGCCGCACTTGCCGCGTCGCGAATTCCATGACTGCGATGTTGACGGCGGCCTCGGCTTTAGACCTGCGCGTGAATGCCAGCAGCGAACCGTCCGGCGAAAAGACAGCATCCTCTTCGTCCACGTCGGGCGTGTTCGTAAGGTCGACGACTGCGCCGCCGGAGGCGGGCGTCGCATAAAGATCGTAGACCTCGGCGCCGCCCTTGTCAGACTGGAAGGCGATCCATTTGCCGTCCGATGAAGCAGTCAATCCGAATTGCCGGTCGTCCGACTGCGTGAGCTGGAGCGGAAAGCCGCCATCCCCGGGCACCCTCCAGAGATTGAAGCGGCCGGTAAGGTTCGTCGTGAAGACAATAGCGTTCGAGTGCGGAATCCAGATGCCGTCGTCGATCCCGCCGCGCGTGAAGAACAGATCGGCGACGGGAACGGGCGCCGCTCCGGGGAGACGCTGCGACACCACGGATTTGGGATCGGTCAGCGCGCGCGGCGGCACGCCCTCAGTAACCGGCACGGCTGTCGATGGTGCTCCCCAAAACAGCATGAATATGGCGAAACAGAATAGGAGTAGATTACGCGTCAAGGCCGGGCCCTCCTGAGCCGTCATCTTTTACGCGAATCTGCGGCACGGATTCCGCTTCATTTCGGGAGCAGCGACGAGTATTCTGACGGAATCCACAGAACTGAGCCACATAAGCTGAGGAATCCACCATGCACGTTTCAGACGCGGATCGTCGCATCCTGCGTGTCCTGCAATCGGAAGGACGGATCACCGCTTCGGAACTCGCCCGCCGAATAGGCATGTCGGAAACATCTTGCCTGCGGCGAATGAAGTCTCTGGAAGAGGCGGGCGTGATCCAGGCCTACCGCGCTGTAGTCGATCAGCGTCAGATCGGCCTCACGATGTCTGCGATCATTTTGGTTTCGGTGAACCAGAGGACTGAAACCGATCGGAAGGATTTCCTCTCGGCCATAGCGGACGATCCGCAAATCATTTCCTGTGCGGCGGTTACCGGAAGCTACGATTTCGCTCTCGAAGCCGTCATTCGGGACATGGACGATTTATCCGATTTGACCCTTCGAAGGCTGCTCGAGCTCCCCACGGTGACCGCAATGTCCACGTTCATTGTTCACAAATGGATCAAGCGAAACACGCCACTGCCCGTGTGAGAGCGTTGGGGCGCGCGTCAGGCAAAGAGCTCGCCAATTCTGGCAAGCACTTGCTCCCGCGCATCCGTGTCCTCGATCTGGCGATCGAGTCCGCCCGATGGTCGGTAGGTCCGCGCTAACGCCGGCATGCTGCGGCGCTTCCAGCATGCGTTTGCTGTGCGTATCGGAGACATCACCATCCAGCGCTTTCTCGCGCTCAGTGAACCTGCCTTGATGACCGACGCTCGAAAATGCTCATTCGAAGACTTCGAGACGTTGCTTGTCTCGCGGTGCGACCTAAGTGCTAATCATCTTGAAAACTCGATTCTCTCCTCCAAGGCGGCGACGTGGCTGACCGCAGCATCGCTCGGAGTGCAACCACAGTCTGGCGCTGGTTTGTGTACCGGAAACTTCGTACGCGGATGGCGATTGCGCGGCGACGCGTCGCGACGGCCATTGGGGCGGTGGCACTGGCGGTCCTGGCTCTTGCGTTCGCCCGTTCCGCTGACGCTGCGCAGCTGGCGTTCGAGCGGCTTGTCTCGGATCATCCACTAGCACCGTTGATTCTGACCCCGCTTATCTTCGGTGCGGTTGCGTTCGTGACGAAACGTTGGGCTAGCGAAGCGCGCGGGTCTGGAATTCCGCAGATCATTGCTGCTGCAAAGTCACCCGAGAGCAGCGGAGCAAAACGCCTTGCTGACCTCAAGATCGCCGCCTCGAAACCCCTTCTGACGCTTCTGATGCTGCTGGGCGGCGCATCGGTCGGCAGGGAGGGACCAACGGTACAGGTCAGCGCGGCAGTAATGGTCTGGGTTCATCGGATTTTTCGGGTTCCGATCACGGCCGGTGTCCTGATTGCGGGGGGCGCCGCGGGTGTCGCTGCAGCTTTCAACACGCCGTTAGCGGGCGTCGCCTTCGCCATCGAGGAGCTTGCCGCTGCCTACGAGCAGCGGGTCGCGCTACTGGTGATGGCCGCGGTGATGATTTCGGGTCTCACGATGATTGGTATCGCCGGAGATTACGTCTATTTCGGAGTGCTGCAGAGCTCGATCGGGCTGCGCCAGACTCTGGTCTCAGCGCCCGCGGTCGGAATCGTCGGAGGAGTCCTAGGCGGACTTTTCTCTCGTGTGGTTCTTCATTTTTCCAATTCGACCTCTGGCTTTGCATATCGGCTCAAACAGCGGGCCGTGCCCTTTGCACTGGCCTGCGGTCTCGTCGTTGCGGTCCTAGGAATCGTATCTGGAGGGACGACATGGGGAACCGGTTATGCTCCGGCGAAGCTGCTTGTCGAAGGCGGCCACCTTCCGATCTCGTTTGGTCCGGCAAAGCTTCTCGCATCCATTTTCACGACGATCAGCGGGACACCAGGGGGGATTTTCTCACCGTCGCTCGCCGTCGGTGCCGGGGTCGGCAACGCCATGGCTCGCCTGTTTCCAGCCTCTCCTTCCGCGTCGATCGTCCTGCTCGGAATGGCCGCCTATTTCGTCGGAGTCGTTCGTGCGCCGCTGACTGCCGTCATCATCCTCATGGAAACCACCGCAAGTCGAAGCATGATCCTACCGCTGTTCGCGACTGCGCTGATTGCTGACGCTGCAAGCTCTCTGGTCTGCCGCGAACGAATCTATCACGGCCTGGCGAAAGCTTTCGTGCCGGTTGTCGTCGAATCGAACGGATTGCCGCCAGGGCCGAGTTCATGATCGTAAAGGATCGCGCTCAGGAGCGCGACGAACAGCACGAATATCACGAACGAGCCAAGCCCCACCGCAACTGCTCGGTTTGAACGGTTCAGATTGGCCGCGCGGCGCGCGGCATGCGCCTCGACCGTCCCCATTCTGCGTCTACGCTCGGCTGAACGCTCCTCGTCCAGTCCCCAGCGGTGCAGGATCAGGATCGCGGACACCGCGAACATCATGCACCCGGGTATCCACATGGTCAGCCCGCCGATCTGCTCGTCGGTCACCGCATCCAGCCCGAACATCCGTCCCATAATGTCATAGGCGTCGTAAAGCGGCATGCTTTTGAAGGTCAGAAAGGCGCCGAGCAGAATGTTCCCCATGGCCGCGCACCAGAACATGATGAGGCGCGTGCCCAGCCGTGGGCCTGCCGGCGCTGCGCGTGGATCGAAAATGGTCGAGAAGAAGAACAGGCCGGTCACCAGCAAGGAAACGTGCCACGAATAATGGATCGGCTCGTCGAGTATGGCGATGTTGTGCCATCGCGGGATCATCCAGAACCAGCTGACTCCGACGAACAGCAGGGTCGCAATTACCGGCTGCGAAAAGAAGCCGAAGATTCCCCGGACGCCCCGGCTGGCGACCAGCGGTCCGAAGACGCGCCTACGGAGCCAATCCGGCATGCCGCGCATCAACGCTGCCTGCGGTTGAGACAGCAAGATCAGCATCGGACCAATCGTCCGCAAAAGCATGTGCTCGATCTGGTGAATCGCGAAGACGTGATCGGCTAACGGTTCGATCGGAGACAAGAGCGCTGCACCAAGCGCGACAAGGCCAGCGAAGAAGAGAGAGTGCCGCCACCATTTGGTGGCCGCACCTCTTCGAACACCGGCAACGTAGAGCGCGGCAGCGATGAGCAGCCCGGCCACGATCTCGGGCTCGAATTGCCACATCGACATGATCGGCTCGCCCGGATGGATTTCGTCGCTGTGCGCGAGCGCTGCAGAGGGAGCGATCAGCAAAGGTGCCGAGATGAGGAACGCCAGTGAGTATTTGAATCTCGGGCCCCCGAAAGGGCGGCCTCCGCGGTCAGGCGACATGCGCGTGTTTCGAGTGGACAAGCGGCGGGGCGACTTCGGCATCGTAGTCAGGAAGTTCGATGTCGTCCTTCAATCCGGACAGCGCGAGGCGATCAACGCCCGGTACGTCGAGGAGGCTGGCGACCACATTCCGAATAGCAAGGCCGAAACGCGTTTTCGGAACGAAAGCGCCACCGAACCGTGACGCCATTTTCTGCTTAGATTCGATGAATTTCCGGAGCCGCGCCTCGTAAGTGGTGAAAGCTGCGAGATCGCCGTCGGACCGCGCGAGCTCTCCGGCGAGCACATAGGCGCCGATGATTCCCAGGCCGCAGCCTTCGCCCGCGAGGAAGGATGGTGCCCAAGCCGCGTCCCCGACCAGCGCCAGACGTCCATGGCTCCAACGCGGCAGATGCATCTGGCTGACGGTGTCGACGTAGAGGTCCCTGGCTCGGTCCAGCGCTTCGAGGATTGCGCGACATTCCCAGCCCATTCCCCCAAAGCGTTTGCGGAGCATCGCCCGTTTGCCTTCGTCAGACGCGGGCAAACTCGAACTTTCCTGGCGCCAGATGAAAAGAAACATGGTTCGGTCATCGCGCATCGAGAAGCGCGACGCCTGCCGCCCGGGAACGCCATAAGTCATGTAGACGTCCTCCGTGCGCGGCTCATAGCCGGCGACCGTAAAGGCGGCGAACGCGTAACCGAGGAACGTTTCAAACTGGTCTTCCGGGCCGAACATGAGCGCACGGACTTTCGAATGCAGGCCGCCCGCCCCGATCACGAAGTCGAACGTCTCGGTCCCAGAATTTGCGAAGCGGACGCGGACGCCGTCGCCGCGCGCCTCGATCCCCACCACCTGGTCGTCGAAGCGGGTGCGGATCGAGCCTGGAAGCGAGCGCCATATAATCCTGGCGAGGTCGCTTCGGGGCAGGCTGATGAAGCGGCCATTGGTGGCGCGCCAGAAGGGCTCCGTCGAAAAGCCGCCTATGCGAACGTTATCCGAATTGAGAAACCGGACTTCATTGACGTGATAGCCTAGGCGTTCGACTTCAGGGAGCAGTCCCATTCGCTCAACGAGATCGAAGCCCTTTCCCCAGAAATCGACCATGTAGCCGCCCGCACGAAACTGCGGCGAAATCTCTACGAACGAAGGTTTGAATCCGAAGTGATGCAGCCACCAGCCCAGCGCCGGACCGGCGACCCCTGCGCCACTGATGAGGATCTTCTTTTGCCGAATAGCCACAAAACCCTAGGGCGAAGCCACCGCAGCATCCAGCAATTCGGCCAGTCGCCCTCAAATTCTAGCCCTTTTTGATGTTCCTCAATTCTCGGAGCGTCGGCGCGGGTCCAATGTCCGCGTGCGCGAAATACGTGCTTTCGCTACCGGAGACCCACCCTCCAGAAGCGACCACGAGTCCGCCAACGACGATCAAGCTGCGAGCAAGCACTCTGTCACTTCAAGCGAGGTAGCAAGGATGAGCCGCTAACCTCCGCGACGGATGGAAAGCGCGCTAGGCGCTCCAGTTCCTTCTCGCGAAGGCGAACCTAGCATCCGCGGTTTCTTCATCGCTTCTTTGCACCGAGGAAGGGCATCGTCGCGGCTTGCCTCATCCACAACGTCACCTGCTCCTCGTCGATATCTGCTATCGATGCCAGTTCCACACCGCGCGTGGCCTTGCCCATTCCGGTCGGGGTGGCGGGCGGCACAGGTACCAGTTCCGTCCCGCGGATAAACATCAGCTTCACATGACCGATGAATGCGCCGGACGAAAAGCACCAGCCGCCGTTCACTCCATAATAGGCCATTCCCCACTTCACGGCACGCTGCAGCTCCGGCAGCGCTTTGGCAGCTAAGAAATCCACGCGCTCGGCGATTTCGCGCTGCGGTTGCGGTAAGCTGGCGATGTAAGCAAACACCGGCGAATCGCCCACCGCAGCCTTCGCGGCGCTTGCCTTGCCGCTCATGGCGGCAAGCAGCCGCACGGTGCCTTCGATCGGTTCGGATTTCTTGACGCCGGACTTTTTCACGATCTGACCGAGTTCACAATGAACTCCTCTGCCCGGATGTCCATAATCGGTGGGAACCCAATATTTGCAATTGGCGGCCGTCCCCCGGCGGCTTCGAACCTAACAGAAGACGCTAGGTCTGCAACGGGTCGGACTCGGACATTTCCATTGTAATCGAACTGTCGTTGACTGTGACGGTCCGGACTGACATTTCGAGTCTCCTCGAAGTGAGCCTTTCGCGATGAAATCAACATCCGCAATCGAAGCATTAAGCGCTCTTGCACAGGAGCATCGGCTCGCCCTGTTCAGATTGCTCGTTCAGGCCGGCGAACGGGGCCTCTCGGCTGGAGTGATCGCTGAAAAGATCGGTGTGCCCAACAGCTCGTTGTCGTTCCACCTCAACCAACTGCGCAACGCTGGCCTGATCCTCCAGGAGAGGCAGCACCGCTCGCTGATCTACCGGGCAAATTATACCGCGATGAACGGGCTGATCGGCTTTCTGACCGAAAATTGCTGCGGCGGAGTTGATTGCTCATCTGTCCTATCGTCGGGGGAAGGAGAGGCCGCATGAAGGAACCTTACAATGTCCTGTTCCTGTGCACCGGCAATTCCGCACGCTCGATCCTTGCCGAAGCCGTTCTGAACCGAGAGGGACATGGACGATTCAAGTCCTATTCCGCGGGCAGTCACCCGCGAGGGGAAATCAACCCTCTGACCCTCGAGACCCTTGAGGACATGGGGTTTGGAACGAACGGCTATAGGTCCAAGAGCTGGGATGAGTTTGCAGCGCCGGGCGCGCCGAAACTCGATTTCGTGTTTACCGTCTGTGATGATACCGCTGGCGAAGTCTGTCCGCATTGGCCGGGACAGCCGATGACGGCGCACTGGGGCATTGAAGACCCGGCAGCCGTCGAGGGCGGCCACGAACGCCGTCGCCGCGCATTCAGGGGTGCGTTCTTCATGCTTCAGAGGAGGATCGGGCTATTCCTCTCCCTGCCCCTCGATAGCATCGACGAAATGAGCCTCATGACGCGCCTGCGTGAAATCGGGCGAGCCCGAGACGAGAATGCAGCCTGAACAGCCGCGACTTGGGCGGCGCATTGCAGCCGAGGCAGTCGGCTCATTTTTCCTCTTCGCATGCGTGATCGGCTCTGGAATCATGGCCCAGAACCTGTCGGGCGGAAACAATGCCGTGGCCCTGCTTGGCAACACGCTTGCGACCGGCGCGATCCTGTTCGTGCTCATCACCATTCTCGGACCGATTTCCGGTGCGCACATGAATCCTGTCGTCAGTCTCGTCGCCGCCTCTCGGCGAGAGCTGAGCTGGACGGATGCAGTCGCCTATATCGCCGTCCAGTTCGCGTTCGGCATACTCGGAGCCTGGGCCGCTCACTTGATGTTCGGACTTCCGACGCTGGAATTGTCGGTGAAGGCACGACACGGTTTCGGACAAGGTGCGGGCGAGTTCGTCGCGACCTTCGGATTGATCCTGACGATCCTTGGCACGGTGCGCTTCCGCCAGCCGTGGGTGCCCGCCACGGTTGCCCTCTACATCACAGCCGCTTACTGGTTCACGTCGTCGACCAGCTTCGCCAATCCCGCAATTACGGTGGCCCGAAGCCTTACCAATACCTTCGCCGGAATCGCGCCGCACGACGTGCCTTTATTCATCGTCTCGCAGCTCCTGGGAGCTGCATGCGCAGCGCTGGCGGCGAGGTCCCTGTTCGACCGGTCCAAATGTCTGAATCGAAGATCGGAATCGGACTGATCCAGAGCTCCTGCGGCTGCGATTGTATATCAACTTAGGCAGCAACGGAGTGCACTCGCCCCTCGGTCAGTACCCAATGGTTGCCTAGCTGCCATGCATTGAACAAACGCCTTGTGGGGCCTGGGCCCTCAACCGTCTCGAGCGCCGCGATTATTTCTATCTCGATTCCGCGCCCTCTTTGATAACCTCCGCCCGGATGCTTCGCGCCAGATTCTTTTCTTTCTCCGCCGCTCTTGGAGGCTTGGGTCTGGCAAGCCTCATGCATCCCGATCCGGCCTCGGCCACGCGCCTGGAGACGCGAAGCGGCGCGCTGATTTTTTCCATTGACGATGCCGCGGGCACCTACTCGCTCGACGAGGGCAATCTTCACTTCAGCGGCAGCTTGGCGAACCGGCCGCTCCGCCTATTCAAAAAAGCGCACGCGCTGCGCTTTTCCCTTTCCCCCAACATCGAAGCAGAGGTGGCGCCCGCTCCTGGCGGAACATCGGCCCTCCTCTTCAGCTGGACGAACTTCGGGCATCAAGCGCTGGTGAACCCCCCTGCCTTTCCCGATTTCGCGAAGGTTCCGGCGGCACTGCATTCATTGTCGCACCGGCAAGAGGATTTCGCTCCGCCAGTCTTCGACGATCCGCAGAACGTTGCAACGCCGTGGCTGCTGTTCGGCGATTTCGGACCTTCACTCATCCTGTCGCCGGTTTCAGATGTCTTTCTTGCCAGCATGCTGGGTAACGCCAAATCACGCGTCGCGGTCGGCATGAATGGGAAGGTTCGGACGGTCCCGCCCGGTTTCACGGCACGCGCGCTCGTCGCCGGCGGCTCCGGCGTCATCGCCGCTTATGACGCATGGGGGAAGGCACTGCGCGCCTTCTACGCACGCTTGCCGGCTGCAGCCGACGCCGACCCCACTTTGACCCGTATCGGCGTTCTGACCGACAACGCTGGCGGATATTTTTATTACAATTACGACTATGCCGAGGGTCTGAACTACGAGGACTCGCTGGTGCGCTTCATCGCGCGCAGCCGTAAAGCCGGCCTACCTTTCGGGTGGTTGCAGCTCGACAGCTGGTGGTACCCCAAAAGCACCTGGAACCCGCAAGAAAAGACGAATCCGATCAAGAATCCGGCGCTGCCCGCGCAAGCCTGGAACCGGTACGGCGGATTGCTCGAATGGAAGGCCGATCCCGGAGTCTTTCCAAACGGGATGGAGGCGTTTCACAAGCGCATCAATCTGCCGTTCCTCGCTCACAATCGCTTCATTGACAGGGACAGTCCCTATCACAAGCGCTTCGCAATTTCGGGCCTTGCAGGGATCGATCCTGGTTACTGGGCCGAGCTTGCATCCTACGCTTCGAGCAGCGGTATTTCGGTCTACCTCCAGGACTGGCTGAGCGCGATCTACAATTTCTCGCCCGAACTTTCTTCAATCCCCGGCAAAGGCGTGGCTTTCCTCGATCACATGGCATCGGCAATGGCGGCGCGGGGCATCACCATGCAATATTGCATGCCCTATGCCCTCCACATCATCCAGGGCGCAAAATATCCCAACCTGACGACGATCCGTGCCGCCGGCGACGGCCTGACGCGCTCCAAATGGACCCCAATCGTGTTCAACGCGCGCGTCATACGCGAAGTCGGCGCGTGGCCCGCAACCGACGTGCTGGCGTCGAGCGATACGGCCGCGATGCTGTTTGCGACACTGTCCGGCGGTCCGGTGGGCGTTGGCGATTCCTTTGAGCAGCTCGACCGGACGAACATCTTCAGGGCCGCGAGGCTCGACGGCGAAGTCGTCAAGCCGGACGAGCCGCTGATGCCGATCGCCCGGAGTTATCTGTCGCAGGCGCGAAAGACCGGCGAGCCGATCATCGCCTCCACCTTTACCCGCCACGAGGGTTTGACGACGGCATATTTGCTTGCCTTTGCCGACAATCCCAAGAATGCCGCAGCGGAATTTTCCGTCAGCCCCGCGGAGCTCGGCTTTCGGCAACGGGTCGCCGTTTTCGATCCGCAATCTCAGGGTCTCATCACAGTGAATGCCGCGGAGAGATTTGCGGGCAGGCTCACCGGTCCGGATGCCTACGCATACCGGATCGTCGCGCCGATCTCGGCGTCGGGCATCGCCTTGATCGGCGATGTCGGCAAGTTCGTTCCAATGGGCCGCAAGCGCATCACCGCCTACCGCGACGTAGCGGGCGGCGCTGTCCTCGAAATTGCGCGCGCGACGAGGGAAAGGGATCTGACCATCGCCGGCTACGCGGGCTCGCCGATCACGGCGAGCGCCGAGGGCGCATCGGTTAAATCGGTCGACAGAAATCCAACAACCGGCCTCTTCAAAGTGAAGTTGAGGACCGGCGGGAACAGTCAGCGTAAGATCGTTCTCATACTGCATCGCCGACGATAGGAGTTCACGCCTGCCGCTGTGGATGAGGAAGCCAGCGCTGCAGTGCATCCTGCAACGCTTGATTTGCAGCTGGCAGGTCGACCCGTGATCCGCTGCGCCGGCAAGATATCGGGTCTCTCGCCTGCGCCGCAATCGCGCGAGCTCAGGATATCTTTAGGCTGCTTGACCAAGGAGCGCCGACGATCGAGACGCCGGCGCTCCCTTAACCGCGCCGACACGCGGAGCTATCGATCTTAGTTGCCGTCTGTCGTGTCGTTGCCGGTGGTCCCGGGCGCATAGGGACACGCATCCATCCAAGTTTGCAGGAACTCACCGTAGGTCTCGGTGCCGCCTTGGTTGAGGGACTGCACATAAGCCGCCTGTGCCTGGCCAAAGCCGCCCTGAGCCCGGTCGCCGCCATTCGAGTTGCGCGTTGCTCGCTCCGCACCAAGGCAGGATGACGGGTTGGTATGAGTGGATGGCGCCTGTGCAACGCCGCCTCCGTTCGTGGCCTGGGCAAACGCTGGAGCGCCGACCAATGTGGTTGCCAAAACTGCGGCAAACATCAATTTACGCATACGTAATCTCCCATTTGTGAAATGAATTGGCCGCGCCAGCTTGGCGACGGTCGCTGGCATCTCAGTTGAGGTGTCGGGCTGCTAAACGCCCTTGGGCTCGGAGCGGACGCACGGGAAAATATTAAATTTCCGCTAGGTACGTTGCATTCACCTGTGTCGAAATCGGGCCTTCGAAACGTTGGCCGGCCCGCGGCGATGGCTAACGAATCAGCAAAGTTCGAGGCTTTCGGTGATTTCGAATTATCCGGTTACTCCACGCCAACCGGGAACCTTGGCCTGGAGGCATGCAGCCATTGTTCTTCTTGGCGAGGCCCGGCGGGCAGCCTCCAACGCCGTAACCAACCGCCCCTTCCCGCCCGTAGGCATGTCCATGCCCCCTATAGCTGTAGCCATGCCGATGGCCGTTCCCATGCCCGTTGCCCGGCTTTGAAATTGCCGGTCCCGCGAATGCAAGAAGAGCGATGCCAGCCAACACAAATGCCGATCTCATGATTTTGAACTCCAGTGATCGGGAGACTGAACGTCGCTCTAGCCGAATAGTTACAGTTCCCGTGCGACTCAAAAGGCCCGTCAGCTCGCTTTTCCCTTGCGCGCGCCGATCCGGGCCTCGCCCGATCTTGAAACGGTCGACCACCCAACCCGAGGCCCTCTTACGGCCTGGATGAAGGCCTTGATGACGACATAATACATGATCTGGCGGTAACCGAACCGCTGCGGGATGAGCCATGCCATCAGTCCCCAATTCTCGCGGCGCTCAAGAGCCATTGCGATGAGGCCCGCGGTCAGATCGATCGCGGCGAACAGGATCCAGAAGAACGCAACGGTCTGAAGATCTCCCTGGACCGCCGTGTAGCCATGCTCGTGGATCGACGTGACCGTGCTGACGATGTTCACGACGAGGGCGAGATCGATGATCGGGGAAACGAGGGCAAAGAGCAGCTGAAAGAGGATCGTCTGCGGAAGGCCGATGAAGGCGAGCCCTCGGGGCTTGCCCGTTCTCATCACATGCTTGTGCTTCCAGACGCACTGGATGGTTCCGAACGCCCAGCGGAAGCGCTGCCGAGCAAGCTGCCGAAACGACTGCGGCGCCTCGGTCCAGGCAAGCGCGCTCTGGTCATAGGTGACGCGCCATCCGGCTCGCTGGACGGCGATCGTCAGATCCTGATCCTCGGCAAGGGTCTCCGGAGGATAGCCGCCGACATCGACAATCGCCTGCTTGCGCCAGGCGCCGACGGCGCCCGGGACCACAGTCATTGCACCAAGCCACGCAAGAGCACGCCGCTCGACGTTCTGGGCCGTCACATATTCGAGAGCCTGCCACCTCGTGACGATGTTGATTCGGTTGCCGACCTTGGCGTTGCCGGCAACTGCGGCGAGGCCCTCGTCGGCGACGAGCCAGCGGGCGAGGCGGCTGATCGTCTCGGGTTCAAACTGTGTATCGGCATCAAGAGCGATGACGAGATCGCTCTTAGCGACCGCAAGTCCGTGGTTTAGAGCGCGCGCCTTCCCGCCATTCTCGAGCTGGAGCAGCCGGACCCGCGGCTCATTGCCATAGGCCTCCTTGACGACCTCGCCCGTCCGATCGCTCGAGCCGTCATCGATGACGATGACCTCGAGCTTCACGTTCTCGCTCGAAAGCACCTGCGCGATACAGCGCTGGATCACCCGTTCCTCATTGAAGGCAGGGATGAGGACGCTGACGAACGTACCGGGATGTTGCGGAGGGACCTGCGAACGCCGTTCCCTCCAGGCCGAAGCCAGTGCGAGACTGGAAAGGACGAGTGCCCGTCCAATTCCAAGCGTGATCGCGACGGTGAAAAGCACTCCGAGAGCCCGGACCGAGAAACTCAGCAGCTCGAACATTCCAAGGTCGATTTCAGCGGCCGTGTGATCGGATGGCGATAGCGGCGGCATGGCCTGCATCGGCGACAGGCCGGCAAGCTCGGAGACAGGAACGAACCTGTAGCCGCGGGCGCGAAGCGTATCGATGATGATCGGGAGCGCTGCGACCGTCTCGCTTCTGTCGCCGCCGGAATCGTGAAGAAGGACGACGTTGCGGCTGCACTGCGCGTCGGCGGACTCGCTGTTGCAGTTGGGCGGAGCGCTCGCGATCCTCGAGATGACATTGTTGATGATCGCCGGAACGCCCGGCCGCTGCCAGTCTTCGCTGTCGACGTGGAGCCCGACGGAAATATAGCCACGATTTTGAGCAGCAAGGACCGGGATGACTTCGTCGGTGGTGGTCGGCTCGGCGTCCCCGAAGAAGGGAGCTCGGAAGAGCTTCAAGGTTCGCCCTGTAAATGCCTGGAACAGCCTCTGCGTCGCGTTCAATTCAAACAGGGTCTGGGTCTTGCCTGCGGTCGCAAGGTTCGGGTGCGTATAAGTGTGGCTTCCGATCTCATCCCCCTGGCTGATCATCCGGTTCAAGAGATCGCGCTCGGTGAGCGCATTCTCTCCAACGACGAAAAATGTCGCGGGAACCTGTTTCGCCTTGAGGATGTCGAGGATCTTTGGAGTCCAGCGAGGATCCGGACCGTCGTCGAACGTCAGTGCGACGAGGCCCGGATGATAGCCTGTTCGAGTGATCGTATAAGGGCGGGGCACCTGGATGAAATCGACGTCGGCAAGGAGCCCGTTCTTCTGAAGGGTCAGCTTTCGAATGCCCGGAGTTGGAAGGGCCGTGATCCTCAGGATCTCGCCGGCGCCCTCGATGTCGACGTTCGTGCCCTGGGCCAGATGCTGGAGACCCGCCGGATTGGGAGGCCCCGAAACGCTCCGCCCGAAGATCGACCAGAGCCCCGGGTCCTCGGCTCCAAGCCTCCACAGAGCCACTTCCCGAATTCCGACCCGATAGAGGATCGTCAGCTGGTCGTAGGCGCTCGCCGCATCAAGGAGCCAGACCGTGTGTGGGTGCCCGTTCTCGTCACTGTAGGCGAATGTGCTGTTGCCCGAGACCCTGTCGAACGTCACCGGGGCATCGCTGTCGCCAGCATCCACCCAGGCCTCTTCGACGTTATCGGGATCGCCGGTCCCGTCGTGCCAGTCGTAGGCATAATTGCCGATCGCGACGATCAGCTTGTCGCGAGGAATTTGCCGAACCGCGAAGGCCACTGCTGTCGCCCACCATTGCTGCGAAGCAATGGGCCCTGGCGGCCCGTCGTTCGAATGCTCGTCATAGGCCATGAGGAACAGCTTGTCGGCAAGGAGCGAGAAGCGGCGGTAGTCCCAGCCCTCATCGACCGGGACGGCGACGGTGACGAGCCAGTTGTGACGCGCGAAGTCGGCACGCGCAGCGCGGAGGAGAAAGAGGTAATTGACCTGATCCACCCGGTCGAGGTCCTCGAAGTCGAAGACCGCGCCGGAGCCATGGTTGGCGGCGATGAACCCTTCGAGCTGGGTCAGGAATTTGCGGCGGGCTGCTGGATCGGCAAGCAGGGCCTCGGCTCCCGCCTTGTCGACCTGACCGTTCGAAAAGTTCTGGACGACCGGCAGAATGAGCGGGCGATGCTGAGCGCCATTGATCACGGCTCGGCCATTCCGGTCCGGGATCACGTTGAAATTATGCTTGGGGCCGGTCACCGTGACCCAGACCGGCGCAAGCCAGTCGAGTTCGTTGATGTGTCTTTGCAGCGAGAAGGTCGAACTCTCGTCCCAGGGAACATAGAACCCCACGTAAATCGGCTTGTTGAGCGCGCTCGCGGCAACCGCAGCCTTCTTCGCACCGACCTGCCTCGCGCTCGGCGGCTTGAGTCCAAGGAGCCGGGCGATCGTATTGTCGACGCGCTTCGTCGCTCTGGCGAGAAGGCTGGATTTTGGAATCTGGCGCGCAACGCCATGTTCGAGAGCGACCGGCAAAGGCGGTTCGGCAGGGAGGACCCCAATGGTCGCAAAGAGCGCCGAGATGCTGAGAACGTTGAGGAGGATGAAGAGCGCGACGGCGATCCTGAAGCGCTTTTGCCTTCGACCCGAGGGGTCGTGAAAGATCTGCCGATCAGCCATCGGTGCCCGTTAGCTGGCAAAAAGCCGCAGTCATCAGTGAAATTTGGTTCACGTGAAGATTCTCGAGGCCGCGGCCATCACTGAAGGAACGATCGCTATCGCCGCCGGGACAACAAGCCGCCACCGCCGCAATTCGAAACGCCGGCGCATGAGCTCGGAACCAATGAGAAGCGCCGCGATGAGCGCCCCGTCGAAGGTCCAGATGTAGTAGCGGATGCCGGTCGCGACACCGACGATTGCATAGCCGGCTCCATAAGCGAACGCCGAGGCGGCGATCGCGATGAATTCGCATTCGAGCCTGAGCATGAGACCGGCAAGGAGCGCCGCGAGCGAGATGCTGATCCAGAATATCGGCCAGCCGATGGGGGTAAGCGCAGCATCGTTCACGATGATCGTGATGAGCCTCAGGAGCCCGTTCTCGCTTACCCGAAAACCCCAGGGGTTCGGAACCGATTGAGACCAGGCGGTAAAGTCGGGGCCGCTTTGAACGAAGAACCAGCTCGAAAGATTGAAGTGGATGAGGCGGTGCTGGAGGTAGGCGATCGGGTGCGAGGCAATTGAGCGCACCCACGAGGCTTTCGCGTCATAATCGCCGTCATCGATCAGAGCCTGGACAGGATCGAAGCCCAGCGGACAACGCTTCTTCGCCCAGTCGGAATAGCTGTCCCAGCCATAAGGGTCGTAGCAGCCATGATTGACCGCGACGGGGTTTTGCACGTGGAGGTCAGGAAACTGGCTGGTCCCGCTATGCTCGGTGATCCCGCCGAGGTCGAAGATGATGAGCGAGAGTTCGACATCGGTCTTCTCGGCCTGGAGCAAAGCTGAAATCGCCGGGCCAGTCATCAGGAAGGCTGCCGCTGCAACTGCGCCGCTCAGGAGGAGGCGCGGCGCCCTCGAGGTGAAGCGCCTCGGGAGCGCTGCAAGAGCAAGGGGCACGCAGGCGAAAAACGCATTGAACCGGAGCGCGGAGGCGACAAGCAGGAGAGCAATGGCGCCAAGCGCAAGACCAGTTCGCGCTGCCGGCTTCTGAACCAACGGCCGCCATAAAAGCGTGCCGGCCGCGGTAAGCAGAATGCCGTTCATGAGCGCGTCTTTGATGACCGCTCCGGTGAGAGCCAACGTAGCCGGGAGAAATCCCGCAAGTGCGAGCGCGAGCGCGAGGCGTGGACGTCCGCGCTTTAAAGCCGAGGTCGCAATGAGTGCGAACCCGGCCCAGTAGAGCAGCAGCTGAAGCGCAAGCATCGGCGCCGGGCCGCGGGCAAAGACGGTGAGGTGCCGCCAGATCCAGGCCATCAGCGGCGGGTGCCAATCCTCGTAGGCATTGTCGACGACCTGCTGATACTGCCAGCGCGCATCGTCGATCATGATGCCGGGCCAATACGCCAAGCAGACGATCGCTGCGCCAAGGACCGCAAGGATGATGATCATCGCCAAGGGCGCGCCGCGCCATTGAAGCGAATATCTGCCATCCTCCCCCCGGGCCTGGCGCTCGACCTGCACTGCTTTGACCCCCCTAGCTTGGCCAATGCTGGCGTCATCAGCGCGCCTCGGCAAGGAACTCCTTGCATCCTTTGGTCTAAGGCTCGCCTTTTTGGAGACGCCGCTCCCCGGCGAATCCCGCGGATTTGCTGACATTGCCGAATTTCAGAGATAAGCCCTGAGCGATGGGGGCCAATCTCACGGCCAAATTCGCAGAGCTGGCCGGGCGTTGAGCATCGGCCATGTCCTTCACCGTTCGACTTTGGCGGCCCCGCCCGTTGCCGTTCGCGGCGAGGGCATCTTTCTCTTTGATGCTTCCGGACGGCGCTATCTGGATGCCTGCGGAGGAGCAGCCGTCTCCTCGCTTGGGCACGGCCACCCCAAAATCATCTCGGCGATCGCAAGGCAGGCCGAGCAGCTCGAATATGTGCACACGGGCTTTTTCACGAGCGAGGCTGCCGAGGAATTGGGCTCGCTCATCGCCGATCTTTCGCCCGGTTCGCTGGAACGCGTCTGGTTCACGAGCAGCGGATCGGAAGCAACCGAGGCTGCGCTCAAGCTCGCGCGGCAGGTCCAGCTCGAACGCGGGCGGCCCGAACGAAGCAAAGTGATCGCTAGACATCTGAGCTTCCACGGCAATACGCTTGGCGCCCTTGCCGCAGGCGGAAGCACGATGCGCCGAGCCCCTTATGCGCCGCTCCTTGCCGATACGAGCTTCATTGAGCCCTGCTTCCACTATCGCTTTGGCGAAGCGAATGAGAGCGCCGAGGACTTTGGCCGAAGAGCCGCTGACGCTCTTGAATCGGAAATCCTTCGTCTGGGGCCGAAAAACGTGATGGCGTTCATCGCGGAAACGGTCGTCGGAGCGACCGCCGGAGCAGTCCCTCCAGCTCCAGGCTATTTCCGGCGCATTCGCGAAATCTGCGACTCCTTCGGAGTGCTTCTCATTCTCGATGAGGTGATGTGCGGCTCGGGGCGCACCGGCACCTTCCTCGCGTTCGAACAAGAGGATGTCGTCCCCGATATCGCGACCCTGGGGAAGGGTCTGGGCGGGGGCTACCAACCGATCGGAGCGGTCCTTTGCACAAGCGAAATCCATCAGGCGATCGCCTCGGGCTCTGGGAAGCTTGGGCACGGGCAGACCTACAATGCCCATCCCATCGGCTGCGCGGCCGCGCTCGAGGTTCAGCGCGTCATCATCGATGAGGGTCTGCTCGACCGGGTGGGCATTGCCGGGGAGCGGCTGAAAGGGCTTCTCGAGGCGCGTTTTGCCGATCATCCGAACGTCGGCGACATTCGCGGGAGCGGGCTCTTCCTTGCGCTCGAGCTTGTCGCCGATCGCGGGTCCAAGGCCTGCTTCGAACCTCGGCTCGCGATCCACGAACGAATGAAATCGGAAGGCTTCGAGCGCGGGCTCCTCATCTATCCCTCCGGAGGAACCGCGGACGGGAAAAGCGGCGATCACATCCTTCTCGCGCCGCCCTATAACGTCAGCGACGACGAGCTTGAAATGATCGTCGACCTCCTTGGAGAAACCGTGGAGGCGATCCTTCCCAGATGAGCCGTGATCCCCGCTACGACATTCTCTTCGAGCCGGTCAGAATCGGGCCCGTCACCGCGCGCAACCGCTTCTACCAGGTGCCGCACTGCACCGGCATCGGCTGGACCCAGCCCGAAACCTTGGCGCGCCTTCGAGGAATCAAGGCCGAAGGCGGCTGGGCCGTGGTCTCGACCGAGGAGACCGAGATCCACCCCTCGGCCGACTGCGAACCGTTTCATGAGGGACGCCTGTGGGACGATCGCGATGTGCCGGCGATGGCTCTGACGGCCGATGCCGTCCACGAGCATGGAGCGCTCGCCGCAATCGAGATCATGCACCACGGGGGGTCGGTCGCGAACTGGGGAACGAGGATCGAGCCAATGGCGCCGTCGCACCGCCCGATCATCTACAACTCTCCGGTCCAGGCTCGGGCGATGGACAAGGAGGATATCCGAAACCTTCGCAAATGGCATCGCGACGCCGCGATCCGCTCGAAGAAATGCGGATTCGACATCGTCTATATCTATGCGACCCACGATCTTTCGATCGCCCACCAATTCCTTCAGCGGCGCAAGAACGACCGAACCGATGAATATGGCGGAAGCCTCGAGAATCGCGCGAGGCTCCTTCGCGAGCTCATCGAAGACACCAAGGAAGCTGTCGGCGACAGATGCGCGGTCGCGGTTCGTTTCTGCGCCGACGAGCTGATCGGCGAACATGGACTGACGCACGAAGGGGAATCTCGCGAGGTCATCGAGATGCTCGCCGAGCTCCCAGACCTTTGGGACATCAACATCTCGAACTGGCAAAATGACAGCCAGAGCTCCCGCTTCGCCAAGGAGGGGTTCCAGGAGGAATATACGCGCTTCGTCAAACAGCTGACGACCAAACCCGTCGTCGGCGTCGGCCGCTTCACTTCCCCCGATACCATGGCCTCACAGGTGAAGCGCGGCGTTCTCGACTTCATCGGAGCCGCCCGGCCGTCGATCGCCGACCCCTTCCTGCCCCGGAAGATCGAGGAAGGGCGGATCGACGAGATCCGCGAGTGCATCGGCTGCAATATCTGTGTCTCGAGCGATTATACCTCGACCAATCTTCGCTGCACCCAGAACCCGACCATGGGCGAGGAATGGCGGCGAGACTGGCACCCCGAGATCATATCGCCCCGAAAATCGGATGGCTCGGTACTGATCGTCGGAGCGGGACCCTCGGGCCTCGAGGCGGCTCTTGCCGCAGCCAAGCGCGGCTATGAGGTTCATCTTGCCGAAGCGACGTTTGAACTGGGTGGGCGAGTGACCCTCGAGAGCCGCCTTCCGGGCCTTGCCGAATGGGCACGCGTTCGCGACTGGCGGGTGAGCCAGCTCGAGCGGATGGCCAATGTCTCCATCTACCGGGCGAGCGAGCTCGAGGCCGAGCATGTCCTCGAATTCGGAGTGAACCATGTCGCAATCGCGACAGGCTCGAAGTGGAGGCGCGACGGCGTCGGGCGCGACAGCGGTTTTGCGCTCCCGGGCTTTGAGGATGCATCGCTCTATACGCCCGACGACATCATGGCCGGCCGCGATCCTGAAACGGGACCGGTGATCATCTGGGACGACGATCATTATTATATGGGCGGAATTCTAGCCGAGCTCTGCCGCTACGCCGGCCACAAGGTCACCATTGTCACCACCGCTCCGATGGTTTCGGCGTGGACCGCGAATACTCTCGAAGCGCTCCCAATCGCCCGGAGACTGGCGAAAATGGGCGTTGAGATCCGGCCCTATACCAGCGTCACCGGCTATCGCGCCGGCGCGGTCCAGCTCGCGAGCGTACTTACCGGCGAGGCTTTTGAGCATGAAGCCGGCGCGCTTGTAAGCGTTACCGCGCGCCTTCCGGTCGATGATCTCTTCGAAAAATTGCGTGACCGCTGGAAGGATGCCGGAATCGTCTCGATGGCGCGCATCGGCGATTGCCTCGCGCCGAGCACAATTCAGCAGGCCGTTTATTCGGGGCATAAATGGGCACGCGAGCTCGACGAGGAGGCCAGCTCGCTGATCCCCCGAGAATTGCCGATGATCCAATCCGCTCAAATCTAAGGACATCTCGATGATTGCTCAGCCGACAAATCTCCCGAGGGTCACCTATTCCAATACCGGCGAGGATTTCTCCGGCGTTCATGCTTATCTCGATGAGATCATTCCGGACGCCGAGGCACGGCTCCTGGGGAAGATGCGTGCAGCGTTCATTGCCGGCCGCGACCGGAGCGAAGGCGAGGTCGTTCGCTCCGTGAGCCCGATCGACCGCGAGATCATCCTTGGCGAATTTCCGCAAAGCAGCCCCGAGCTCGTCGATGAAGCGGTGAGCGCTGCTCGAGCCGCATTCCCTCAATGGCGCCAGATGGGCTGGGAGAGGCGTGTCGAGCTCCTTCGCTCCGCCGCGGACATCGTCGAAGAGCGAAAGTGGGATCTCTCCGTCGCCTGCCTCATCGAGGTCGGCAAATCGCGCCTCGAGGCGGTCGGCGAAGTCGAAGAAGCGATCGATCTCATCCGCCATTACTGCAGCGAGATGGAGCGAACCGACGGCTTTTATGAGAAGAAGGGCGGCGCCTCGTCAGCGGAACATTGCAGCGTCGTTCTTCGCCCGTACGGAGTCTTTGCAGTCATCGCTCCGTTCAACTTTCCCGTCGCCCTCTCGGTCGGGATGATCTCGGCCGCGCTCGTTGCCGGAAACTCGGTCGTCTTCAAACCGAGCGATGCGGCAGGCTTGACCGGGAGGCTGCTGGTCGAGGCGCTCGCCGCGAGCGGCCTTCCCGACGGGGTCCTCAATCTCGTCCAGGGCGGCGATGAGACCGGCAAAGCGCTCGTCAGCCACCCAGGCGTGAACGGTTTTGCATTCACCGGCTCCAATGCGGTTGGGATGTCGATCCTTCGCTTCGCGGCTGCTTCGCAGGCGATGCGCCCGGTCCTTGCCGAAATGGGCGGAAAGAACCCTGCGTTCGTGACGAGAAACGCCGATCTCAAGATTGCTGCCTCAGGTGTCGCGAGGTCGGCTTTCGGGCTTTCGGGCCAGAAATGCAGCGCGCTTTCGAAAGCCTATGTCGACCAGGACATCCTCGACGATTTCCTCGATATTCTTCTCGAAACTACGGCGGGATTCGTCGTCGGCGATCCCCGGCAGCGTGATGTTTTCATGGGTCCGGTGATCGACAAGGCCGCGCTCGACAGGTTCACCAACGCCAGTTCGGGAGCATCGAGCGGCGGATCGATCCTTGCCGGCGGAAGGCAGCTCGAGGGCGGGCTATTTGACAAGGGCCCCTACGTCGAACCGACCATTGTCACCGCACTTGCGGCCGATCATCCGATCAACCGGGACGAGCTTTTCGTTCCCTTCATGAGCATTCTTCCGTTCGAAGATCTTGGCGACGCGGTCGCGGATGCAAACCGGAGCGCCTACGGCCTCACAGCGGGCGTCTACACGAAGGACGAGGCCGAGCTCGACCGTTTCCTGGGAACGATCGAGGCGGGCGTTCTCTACGCGAACCGCGCGGCTGGAGCGACAACGGGCGCGTGGCCGGGCTTCCAGTCCTTCTGCGGATGGAAAGGGTCAGGAGCCACCGGAAAAGGGGGTCTTGGAAGCTGGTACGTGCCGCAATTCATGCGCGAGCAGAGCCGGACGATCATCGCCTGACGTCCCCGGCCATGGGCGCCCTTCCCCTTTCGGGCCGACCCTCGCGTCTCGGTAACGGATCGAGAGTCCAAGGGGGCCGCAGTGCCCTTTTGGGACTGGACTTCAAAGGATCCGCTCCTGGAGGTTGGCAAGAGCTAACCTTCGTTATACTCGACGCCAATTCAATTTCTGTTTACAAAGCAATCCATTGTCCGGGGACGGGGCCCTGGATGACCCAGGGGGTAAATTTATGATCCGGTATCTGCTTGCTGGTGCGGCGCTGGCGGCCTTTGTGACGCCCGCGCAGGCGCGCGACCATTCCGCTTATTTCGGACTTGAGATTGGGGCGATGTTCCCGACCAACTCGACCGTCGAAGATTCGATGACGAACGCGAAACTGTTCGATCTCAAGTACAAGACCGGAGCCGATGGCGACATGATCCTCGGCTACGACTTCGGGCTGATCCGAGCCGAACTCGAAGCGAGCCACAAATGGGCCAAGGACGACAGTGTCGACCTTCCCAATTCCGGAAGCGTCAACGCCTCGGGCCATACGAGCGGCTTTAACGGGATGGGCAATGTGATGCTCGATCTCGGCAAGAACGACACGGTGAACTTCTTCATCGGCGGCGGAGCGGGCCTCGCCTGGCTCAACCAGCGAACGAAGGTCGGCGCGGTCAATGTCGAGCTCAAGGATCAGGGACATTTCGCGTGGCAGGCAATCGCGGGCGTTCGTGCTCCGGTGTTCCGCTACTTCGATATCGGCCTCAAATATCGCTATTTCGACGCGGGCCACTACAGCGACAACGGGCTGAGGAGCCAGTTCCGCTCGCACAGTATTCTTGCGAGCCTCATCTACAATTTCGCGGACGAGCCCGCGCCGCCACCTCCTCCGCCGCCACCGCCGCCTCCTCCGCCACCTCCGCCGCCGGCTCCACCGGCGACCCAGACGTGCCCGGACGGATCGGTGATCCTCGCGACGGATACATGCCCGGCGCCTCCGCCGCCTCCGCCGCCCCCGCCGCCGACGCCTGAGCGCGGCAACTAATCCGTCCCTGATCGGGACAGTCGAAACACGCGCGTTGCGCGTGAAAGGACACCCGTGTCAGTTCAGAACGCCGGCCAGCTTTCCCCTGGCACCGGCGCGGTTCTAGGGAGACCGCGGTCAAAGATCCTGCGTGGGAAGGCTCGCGCTTCGGCAACAGGCGCGGGCCTTCTTTGCGTCTCAAGCCCGGCTCAGGGTTCTTTCAACCGCGCTTCTCCATCCCTCGATCAGCCGCTGGCGCTTTTGGGGTTCCATCGAAGGCTCGAACCGGTCGCTCCCTTTCCAGATTTGCGACAGGGCTCCAAGATCCTCCCACAGACCGGTTGAAAGACCGGCCAGAAAGGCTGCTCCAAGGGCGGTCGTCTCGAGATTCCGGGGCCGCTCGACGGGCACCTGGAGAATGTCGGCGAGGAACTGGCAGAGCCATGCATTCGCCGCCATTCCGCCATCGATCCTGATCGTTTCCGACCCGGCCGCTCCATCCTTCGCCATCGCTTCCAACAGATCCAGCGACTGGTACGCGACCGCCTCCAATGCCGCTCGCGCAAGGTGGGCTTCGCTCGAGTCGAGGGTCAAGCCGAAGATCGCTCCGCGAGCGTCCGGATCCCAGTAAGGCGCTCCAAGGCCGACGAATGCTGGGACCATCACCACCCCGTGGCTGTCCGGGACACGCGTCGCCATGCTGTCCGTCTCGGAGGCATCGGCAATCACTCCAAGTCCGTCGCGAAGCCATTTGACCGCTGCTCCGGCAACGAAGATCGATCCTTCGAGCGCATAGGTCGTGGTTCCGGCGAGCCGGTAGGCGGGAGTAGTCAGAAGCCGGTGGCCCGAGCGAACCGCCTCGCTTCCGCTGTTCACGAGCATGAAGCAGCCGGTTCCGTAGGTCGACTTGGTCATCCCGGGAGAAAAGCAGGCCTGACCGAACAGCGCCGCCTGCTGGTCGCCAGCCATTCCCCCGATCGGAAACTGGCCTTCCAATAGCCCCGGCGCGCTTGTCCCGAAGATGCAGCTGTTGTCGTGAACCTCGGGAAGGAGGCTTTCGGGAACCCGAAAGAGGTCAAGGAGCTCCCGGTCGTAAGCCCCTTTGCGAATGTCGAACAACGAGGTTCGGGCAGCGTTGGTCACGTCGGTCGAATGGACCTTCCCCCCAGTCAGCCGCCAAAGGAGGAAACAGTCGATTGTCCCCATGGCAAGTTCGCCCCGCTCCGAGCGGTCCCGGGCGCCTTGAACATGATCGAGGATCCAGGCGACTTTGGTCGCCGAGAAATAGGGATCGAGAAGAAGGCCGGTGGTCTCGCGAACCCGCTCCTCGGCCCCTTCAGCCCTCAGGCGCGCGCATTCCTCCGCGGTGCGCCGATCTTGCCAGACGATCGCAGGGTGAACCGGCTTTCCCGTCGCCCGGTCCCAGATGACGATCGTTTCGCGCTGGTTCGTAATTCCAATGCCCGCGACCCGGCCCGGATCGATCGCGAAAAGCGCCTCGCGGGCGACCAACAGTGCATCCGCCCAGATCCGCTCGGGATCATGCTCGACCCATCCCCGCTGAGGATAAAGCTGAGGAAGCTCGCGCTGGGCGACGGCGACGGGGGCGCCGTCGGCGTTGAAAAGGATCGCGCGAGTCGATGTCGTGCCCTGATCGATGGCCAGGATGTGATCCGCCCGCACGAGCCGACAATAAGATCGCTCCGCCCCGCCCGGAAGGGGTTCTCAGCAACGACATCTCCCCCTAGGCCGAAGGCTCAATGAAATTCTCGGTCCTTCCGCACCGCGAGGGCGATGGTTTCCGCATCGATGTGGGAGCGGACCGCGATGCCCGAAGCTTTCTGGTTCCGACAGCGACCCAGCAGGATTTCACCGTCTTCTTTGGCGAACTTGCAAAGAGTTTCGGGACCCGCGTGCCGCGCGCCTGCGGCGAGACGCGAGAGCGCCCGGCTTCAACGATCCGCTGGCGGCCGCTCCTGACCGAAAATGTCCACCCCCAGATCCTCATTGGCTACGGCGATCCTGCGGTCCTCAAGACCGAGGAAGGCTGGTGGCTGACCGCGACCTCGAACGATGCGCCCGATGCCTTCCCAATTCTCCATTCGGACGACCTCAGACGATGGGAGCCCAAGGGCTTCATCTTTCCAGCCGGGCAAGAACCCTCATGGACCGCAAGGGGCCGCAATGTCGCGGATTTCTGGGCGCCTGAAATTGCCAAGGTCGGCGAGGAATATTGGGCTGTCTATACGGCGAGGCAGGCAAACAATGCGCTCGCGATCGGCCTTGCAAGAGCGCCCTCGCCGCTTGGTCCCTGGACCGACAATGGTCAGCCGCTCATCACAGGAAAGCCGATCAACACGACCGGTCTTGGCTATGATCCCTCGCAGCCGCTGATGAGCGGCGGAGTTATTGATTCGCATCTCATCGTCGATCAGGAGGGCGAGCGCCATCTGTTCTGGAAGGACGATACGAACAGCATCTGGCCGCGTCCCTTCGCAATGCTCCTCGAAGCCCATCCCGAGCTCATCGACCAGCTCTTCGCAAATGAAGCCGACCGCCGGACGGCGGCCTTTGCGGCGGCGATCGTCTCCTGGGCCAACGTCCAGCGGCCGATGACGCGTTTCTTCGTCATGCAGCCGCTCATCGAGGCGGCGCTCGATAATTGGAGGCAGGTCCGCAAGGTGCTGGGCGAGTTCGGCCTTGCCGCAACCACCATCCTCGAGGCGATGACGACTCCCGTCCGGGCCCAGCGAGTTGCTGGGGACGGCCGCTCGCTTCTCGGCGAAAGCCGGATCGTTCTGACCAACGATCAGGATTGGGAGGGCCATCTGATCGAGGGCCCGTTCGTGACCTTCCAGGAGGGCCGCTACTGGCTGTTTTACGCCGGCAATGATTTTTCGACGCCCTCCTACGGCATCGGAGTTGCTGTCGCCGATCACCCCCTGGGGCCCTATTCCAAGCAGGAGGAGCCGCTCTTAAGGTCGAGCCGCGACTGGGTGGCGCCCGGCCACGCGTCGGTTGCGCCCGGGATCGATGGCCATCCGCAGCTGTTCTTCCACGCCTTTCACGCCGGGACCGGCGGCTACAATGCCTTCAGGGCACTTCTTACCGTCGGGCTCAAGTTTGCGAGCGGGCAAGTTGAGGTCGTTGAATTGCCGGCCGCTCAATAGCCGGGCCGGACCGAGCCGCCGCCATCGATCGCGCTGGTGACCTCGGGATTGCCCCAATATCGAACCACTCCGCCGCCCCGGACGGCGCCGGTCAGCCTCGAGGCCGCGCGAACGAGGAGCTCGCCCCCGCCGCTCACCGCGGCCGTGACATCGCCCGCCTCAACGGCTCGGGTATCGATCCTGCCGCCGCCGTTCACTGCCGCCACCAGCCGGTGCTCGGGGGCAAATCCGCCCGCGACGCTGATCGCTCCGCCGCCGTCGACGGCGAGCGTCGGAACGCTCGGGCTCTCGATTTCGACTCTCAGTCGATAATGCTGCGGGCAGTTGCGATTGCAGGTGTCGATTTTGAGGCTTCGCTCATGCTCGACATAGATGTGCGTAAACTGGCTGCTGCCCTCGACGATCGTCACTCGCTGGACGGGTCCCGGAACGATGGTGACAGCCCCGCCGCCTTCGAGGCCCACGCCGTCGAACGGCGGGACTGGAACGAGCTCGCTTGCAAGCGCCGGGACGGAAGCAACGAGCGCAAGCCCGAACACCGGTAAAATCATCTTGATCATGGCGAGCCCCTTTTTGGCTGATACGCTACATCTGTAGCGCTACAAATGCAGCGAGTCCAGTCCTTTTGTCGCCGTTGCGGGAAAGCGCAAAGAAGAGCAGGTGACCGCCAATGATCCGGATCATCGGAAGCTTCGTCAGCCCCTATGTCCGAAAGGTCCTCGCGGCGATGAATTTGAAGGGTCTCGCCTATGAGGTGGACCCGATTACGCCCTTCTACGGGAATGAGGAGTTCGAGCGCCTGAGCCCGCTGCGACGGATCCCGGTCCTCATCGACGGCGATTTCCACACCAGCGATTCGTCGGTGATTTGCGACTATCTCGACGAAGCTTTTTCCGGCCCTCGCCTGTTCCCCGAAGCTCCAAGGGAAAGGGCGCAGGCTCGCTGGCTTGAGGAATTTGCCGACAGCCGGCTCGGCGATGTCTTCATCTGGAGCCTCTTCTACCAGAAGGTCGTGCGCCCGATCGTCTGGGGCGAACGCCCCGACGAGGAGCGGATCCGCAAGGCGCTGGATCAGGATATCCCCCGAGCTGTCGATTATCTCGAGCAGCAATTGCCGCAAAGCGGCTTCCTTTTCGAACGTATCGGCGTTGCCGACATCTCGATCGCGAGCTTCTTTCGCAATGGCTCCTATGCGGGCTTTGAAATCGATGAGGAGCGCTGGCCGAAGACCTTTGGGTTTGTCGAACGGACGCTCGCCCATCCCTGCATTGCGCAGCTTTTGAAGTTCGAGGACGTCCAGCGAAGCAGTGAGATCCGAGGACGGCGCCAGGCGCTTCTCGATGCGGGCGCACCCTTGGCTCCAGAGACGATGGGCCTTCGCGAGCCCCGGCGCGGAACGATGCGGCTCTAGCCGCTCTTCTTGGGTTTGCCGCCCTTGCAGCTTGCAAGAAGCCTGTTCGCCCCCTGGGGTTTGGCAATGGGCTTCTTCGCCGCCTCTTTGACGGGAGCGGGCTTGGGATTGGGCTCTGCGGTCCCGATCGCTTGCGCCGGAGCGGCGTTCTTTCGAAGCGTGAACGGGGTTGCGTCGCAATGGGCGCTCGTCGCGGCTCCCGCCGCCGGCGCAGCGCAAAGCGTAAGGATGCCGAGCATCAGAGCCTTTCTCATGGTGCCGACTTTAGCAGCTGGAAAAGGCCGCCTCTAGACCTGCGAGTGCTGGTATCCGGAGATCCAGTGTTCGAGCCGCGTCCTCAAGGACGGCTTCGAGGGGATGTAGCCGGCCTCGACCGGGGGCGTCTCAACCAAGGGCTCGTAGAGCGTCAGATTATCCGGAAGCTTGGGCCGCAATGTCTCGCGGCCGCGAAGCAGGTCCTCGGCCATCGCCAGCGACCGGTGGACGTCTTCGGCCGTGAACGGCTTCATGAGACAGCCCAGAGCAAGGTCGGGCATTGGGAAGCGCGGCGCCTTGCCGCTCACGAAGAGGCAGGGCACTCCAAGGTCATTGAGGCGAACCGCGACCGAAAAACCGGTCGTGCCATGCGCAAGGTGAAGATCGAGAAGGACAAGGTCGGGGTCCTCTTCCTCGGCAGCAGCGATGGCAGTATCCGCGTCGTCCGCGGTCCCGACCACGCTATAGCGCGGATTGTCCTCGACTAGATATTTGAGCGTGATTGCAAGCTGTGAATCGTCCTCGACTATTAAAATCCTAAGCACCCGCGAGCCCTCCCCGAAGTTGCGGAAATCATTTCGAGAATTCCGCAAGATCGATGGTCGCTCGGAAACAGTCCTATGCGAATCCCTCATGAACGGAATTAACGCCGAGCGGAATCCCAGCCGCGCCGAAACGAAGAAGGCGCCCCGGACTTTCGCCCGATGCGCCCTGCTCGCCCCTTAGAATTAACGCGTCTTACGAGCGATAGAAGATGTGCGCGCCGATCTGCTGCGCCTGCTGAAGGCCGTGCCGCCACGCCGGAGCGACATAATCGGCATGGTACCACAGCACGTCCGGACCGACGCTCGGGACGATGTTCGCGGCGGCGATCTCGGCGACCGCCTCGGCCTTGCGCCAGGCTTCGCAGCTGGTGTCGGCCGACGGGAACTCGCCGTGACGGACGAACGAGAATTGGGCGGGCTGCTTGACGACACTGCACCAGTCGGGAGGATAGCGGCCCGACGAGGCGCGATTGATCACCACTCGTGCAACCGCGAGCTGTCCCTCGAGGGATTCGCCGCGAGCTTCAAAATAGACGGCCGTTGCAAGGCAGCTGGTCTCGATATCGAGCGGAGCGTTGGTCTCGAACCGGTTGACGAGCGCGTAAAGCGGCCAGCCGCCCTTGTAGAGCCAGGCGGCTTCGGTTGCGATCGAGGACGGCGCGAACTGGAGCGTGACCGACTGAGCCGGCTGGGGCTGGAATACCGCGCCGGCAGCGTTGGCGACCGCGGTGGTCGCGGCGACGACCGGCCGCGCCAGGGTCGAGGCGACGTTTGCGACGCTGGTTCCGAACGGCTTTGCCGAAGTATCGACATCGAGCGCCTGGACCGCCGCCTGGACGTTGAGCTTCGGATAGGTTGTGGCACTGGCATACGACTGAGCGCTGGCGCTGGATCCCATGGCAAGCACAGAAATACCGACGAGCGCAGACGCAACGCGCCCGCCAAACAATTTTATCACTTTACCTTTTGCCCTTGCTGGCGGGCGTCCCGCTGGAGGCGCGTCTCAGCGCGCTTTTGAGTTCCAGCGGGGGTGCCCGTCTTGCCTCTCGAGCCCGCCGCCTTAAAGCGCCTTGGGCTCGCTCGCTCTTTCTCGCTAAGGGCCAGATAAGTTATGTTTACCGGCCCGCCAACCGATCCTCGGTGAACCGTTCGCGACTCGCGACGGAATTTGGAACCCTTTCAGTTTGTTCAGTTTTCTGCGGTTATCCACAGCAGTTGAAGCTCGCTTCGTCGGCCATTACGCTCGGCTCGTCCGGGGTGTAACGAAGTGGCACAGGAGACGCTTTGAAAAATGGCTCACTGGCTCATCAAATCCGAACCCGAAAGCTACAGCTGGTCGGATCTCGTCCGCGATGGCGGCACCGAATGGGACGGGGTTAGAAACAATGCCGCGAGACTTCATCTCAAAGCCATGAAGACGGGCGACGAGGCCTTCTTTTATCATAGCATGACGGACAAGGCCGTCGTCGGGATCGCTAAGATCTCGCGTGAGGCAAAGCCCGAT
This sequence comes from Sphingomicrobium sp., assembly GCA_036265105.1. Classification (GTDB taxonomy): domain Bacteria; phylum Pseudomonadota; class Alphaproteobacteria; order Sphingomonadales; family Sphingomonadaceae; genus Sphingomicrobium. The sequence goes on along the minus strand of DATAPR010000055.1, from coordinate 9,564 downwards.
CCCAAGGCTCCGGACTGGGTTTCGGTCCGGGTCGAGCCGGTGAAGGCGATAGCGCCGATCACTCTGGCAAGGATCAAGGCCGAGCCAAAGCTTTCGAAAATGGAGCTGATCCGCCAGTCGCGACTTTCCGTCGCGCCGGTGAGGGACGATGAGTGGAAGCTGGTCCTCGAGCTTTCAGGTGAAAAGCCCTGATCGCACTGTTGCTGGCGGCGGCGGCTTTCGACCAAAGCCCCCGCGACTTCGTTCAGCGGATCTACTCAAGCTATCGCGATTCAACTTTCAGTCCGCTCGTTCATCCCGAGACGATCTTCGCTCCAAGGCTCAGCGCCGCGATCCGAAAGGACCAGGAGTTCGCTCAAGGCGAAGTCGGGTTCGTCGACGGCGATCCCTTGTGCGATTGCCAGGATACGGGCGGAATGCGCTCGAGGATCATCTCGGTTACTGCGAGCGGCCCGAGGGCCGTCGCGAGGGTGTCAATCCGTTTTTCAGGAACGAATGACAGCCGCGACTTGCGTTTGAAACTCATCCGGACCGCGGCTGGCTGGCGGATCGCCGACGTCGGCACCCATGACGAACGAAGCCTCCTTGAGGATCTCTTAAAGGCCAACCGAACCCACGTTCGCTCAAGCCGAAGGAGATGAAAGCAGGAAGCCCTGATTAGGCGGCTTCGAACCGCCTTGCCTCGCGCTTGCGCTCGTGCGGATCGAGAAAGCGCTTTCGGATCCGGATCGCCTTTGGAGTGACTTCGACCAGCTCGTCGTCCTCGATGTAGGCGATCGCCTGCTCGAGACTCATCCGGCGCGGAGGCGTGAGGCGGATACCTTCGTCCTTGCCCGACGCCCTGAAATTGGTGAGCTGCTTGGACTTCAAAGGATTGACCTCGAGGTCCTGGGGCTTGGCGTTCTCGCCAACCACCATGCCTTCGTACAGCATCTCGCCAGGCGAAACGAACAAGGTGCCGCGCTCCTCTAGAGCGTTGAGCGCATAGGCGACCGCCGGACCCTGCTCCATCGAGATGAGAACCCCGTTCTGGCGACCCGCCACCGAGCCCTTGTAGGGTCCGTATTTCTCGAACAATCGGTTCATGATGCCGGTGCCGCGCGTGTCGGACAAGAACTCGCCATGATAGCCGATGAGCCCGCGCGAGGGGGCCGAGAATGTCAGGCGGGTCTTGCCTCCGCCCGACGGGCGCATGTCGGTCATCTCGGCTCTGCGCATCGCCATCTTGTCGATGACCGTTCCAGAAAATTCGTCATCGACGTCGACGACGACCGTTTCATAAGGCTCCTCGCGTCCCCCCGGACCATCGCGGAAGAGGACCCTTGGACGACTGATCGACAGCTCGAAACCTTCGCGGCGAAGCGTTTCGATGAGCACTCCAAGCTGAAGCTCGCCGCGGCCGGCGACTTCGTAGGCATCCGCTCCGGCGGTCTCGGTGACCCGGATCGCGACATTCCCTTCGGCTTCGCGAAGAAGCCTGTCGCGGATCACCCGGCTCTGCACCTTGTCGCCGTCCTTTCCGGCGAACGGACTGTCATTGACCGCGAAGGTCATGCTGAGAGTCGGCGGGTCGATCTCGCGAGCGGCGAGCGGCTCGGTGATCGCGGGCGTCCCGATCGTGTTCGAGACGGTCGCCTTGATCAGGCCGGCAATGGCGATGATGTCGCCCGCTTCGGCTCGCTCGACCGCCACGCGCTCGAGCCCCCTGAAGGCGAACAGCTTGGTTGCCCGGCCGTCCTCGACGAGGTTGCCGCTGACGTCCATCGCTCGAATGGCGTCGTTGACGTTGATGGTTCCCACTTCAACCCGGCCGGTCAGAATGCGGCCGAGAAACGGGTCTCGGTCGAGCAATGTCACAAGCATCTTGAACTCACCGTCAACGTCGAGGCGAGGCGCCGGTACGTGGCTGACGATCGTTTCAAAGAGCGGATCGAGATTGCCTGAGCGAACGTCGTCGGTGAGCCCCGCATAGCCTGCCCGGCCGGACGCATAGAGCGTTGGAAAGTCGAGCTGCTCGTCGCTTGCCTCGAGATTGAGGAAGAGCTCGAAAACTTCGTCGAGCACCTCGGCCGGCCGGGCGTCCGGGCGGTCGATCTTGTTGACCACCACGATTGGACGCAGACCCAAAGCGAGCGCCTTGCCGGTCACGAACTTGGTCTGGGGCATCGGACCTTCAGCGGCGTCGACCAGCAGGATCACTCCGTCGACCATTGAGAGGATACGCTCGACCTCCGCTCCGAAATCGGCGTGGCCCGGAGTGTCGACGATGTTGATCCTCGTGCCGTTCCACTCGACCGACGTGCACTTGGCAAGGATGGTGATCCCGCGCTCCTTCTCGAGATCGTTCGAATCCATCGCCCGCTCCTCGACACGCTGGTTGTCGCGGAAGGTGCCCGATTGGCGGAACAGCTGGTCGACGAGCGTCGTCTTGCCGTGATCGACGTGCGCGATGATCGCGACGTTACGCAGGTTCATCTGATTTTCCCGGAAAAATTCGACCCGCCATGTAGTCGTTTGGTCCTCATGTTGCAACGCAGCATGGCACGGCCGCGAAGCCCGAGCGTTTTTGTGAAAACGAGAAAGGAGCCCGGCAATGCCTGGAAAACATACCAGCAAGGAAAAGCGCAAGGCCAGTCACATCGAGCATGGATATGAGAAGAAAGGTGTCTCGAGGAAGGAAGCCGAGCACCGCGCCTGGGCGACGGTCAACAAGCAGGACAAGTAACTAGCGCGGAAGCCGCTCGAGGATCTCGAAGCCTCGCTCGAGCGCGCGCATTTCGCTGTGCGCGAGCTTGGCGATCCGGCCCTCGAGCGATGCATCGGACAGAGGCGGGCTGGTCAATTGACGCCGGCCCGCCTCGGTGAGCCTCAGAGCAAGACGCCGCCGGTTGTCAGGATCGGGCTGGCGATCGACCAGCCCCAGGCGGACGAGGGTTTCGATGGCCCGGCTGACGACCGGCGCACCGCGCTTCACCCGGGCCGCGACCTGGTTGAGTGTGGCGGGTTCGAGATTACCGACGGCAGCGAGCAGTTCGCGCTGCTGGCCCTGGGCCTTAGCGGAGGCCATGTCGCCGCCCAGTTGCTCCACGAGCCGGGCAAAACGCGCCGCGAGCGCGGTGGGTGTTGATCCGCCGAACACGAATTGCAGCCTAGCAAACATTTTTGACTGTTCAATATTGCCGCCGGCGAATTAGCGCGATCGCTTGCCTTCCCTCGCCCGGCTCGCGATGACGAGCCCGATGACGAACCCGATTGCGAAGTCGCCCCACCTTCCGCGCAACGTCTGGACCCTTGGCTTTGTCAGCCTCTTCATGGACCTTTCGAGCGAGGTCTATCACGCCCTTCTCCCGGCCTTCATCACGATGGTCCTGGGTCTTCCGGTGACGGCCCTTGGAGCGATCGACGGAGTGGCCGAGGCGACCGCCAATCTCGCCAAGCTCTTTTCGGGGCGCCTTTCGGATCGCAGTCTCAGGCGCAAGCCCTGGATCATGAGCGGCTACGGACTTGCGGCGCTCTCGAAGCCGCTGTTCGCGCTCGCCGCCAATGCACCCCTGGTGATGCTCGCTCGCTTTGCCGACCGGATCGGCAAGGGCATTCGCGGGTCGCCCCGCGATGCGATGATTGCCGACGAGACTCCGCCCGAAATCCGCGGCCGAGCATTTGGCCTCAGGCAAGCGCTCGATAGCGCGGGCGCGCTTCTTGCTCCGCTGCTCGCGATCGGGCTCATGGCTCTCTTTGCAAGCGACATCCGCAAGGTGTTCTGGATCGCGATCATTCCGGCCGCGGTCTCGTTCCTTCTCGCCTGGCTGGTCCTCAAGGAGACCGACGAGCATTTGGCGCCGATCAAGACCTCGCCGTTTTTCGCCGGCTTTCGTCAGCTCGACAAGGACACAAAGCGCCTTCTTCAAGTCGGATTTCTCTTTACCCTCGCGCGCTTCTCGGAAGCCTTCCTGATCCTCAAGGGGATCAACATCGGCCTTAGCGAAGCGATGTCTCCGGTCAGCCTTGCGATCTTCAATCTCGCTTATGTCGCGCTCGCCTACCCGGCGGGGGTTCTAAGCGATAAAATGCGCCCTCGCTCGATCCTCATCGCCGGAATCATCGTTCTCATCGCCGGAGACGTCGTGCTCGCTAGGACGACGAATTTCGCGTGGCTGGCCGTCGGGACTGCACTTTGGGGAGCGCACATGGCGCTTACCCAGGGCATTTTCTCGAGAATGATTGCCGACAGCGCTCCCGAAAAGCTGAGGGCGACGAGCTTCGGCGCCTTCTATTTCGTCACCGGCGTCGGCGCCCTTCTCGCCAACCTCGGCGCAGGCTGGCTGTGGGACCGTCAGGGTCCAGATTCGACCTTCCTGACAAGTGCTGGAGTTGCAGCTGCAGCGCTCGCGATGCTCACCCTTCTGGAAGAGCACAAACCCGCTCGCGACTGAACTTCCGCGGGCGCCTTTTTCCAGTCGCCTAGGCGCCGCGCGTGAAGCTTTCGCCTTTTTCGGCCTTCTCGAGCAGCAGCTTCGAGAAGCTGAACTCGGGCTTCATTCGCTCTTCCTGCCGCTTCAGGCCCTCGACGATGGTTGGAAGTCCGACGCTGTCGGCCCAGAACATTGGTCCGCCGCGATAGACCGGCCAGCCATAACCGTAGACCCAGACGACATCGACGTCGGAGGCGCGCTGCGCAATATTCTCCTCGAGGATCTTCGAGCCCTCGTTGACCATCGTATAAAGCGTTCGCTCGACGATCTCCTCGTCGCTGATCGTCCTGCGCTCGACCCCCTCTTTCTTCGCGAAATCCTCGATGATCTGCTGGACGAGAGGTGACGGCGTGGGCCGCCGCTTCTCGTCGTAATCATAAAAGCCGGCGCCTTTCTTCTGGCCCCAGCGGTCGATTGCGCAAAGCGCGTCCCGGATGGTCTCGATCCGATTGGGGTCCCGGTGCCAGCCGATATCGACGCCGGCAAGGTCGGCCATCTGGAACGGCCCCATCGGCATTCCAAAGTCGACATGCACCTTGTCGACATGCTCGGGGGTTGCGCCCTCGAGCAAAAGCTTGGTCGCCTCGATCTGGCGAGGCATCAGCATTCGGTTTCCGATAAAGCCGTGACAGACCCCGGCGACCACCGGCACCTTCCTGATCCGCTTTCCGATCTGCATCGCGGTCAGGAGCACATCGGGAGCGGTCTTCGCTCCGCGAACGACCTCCAGAAGCTTCATGATGTTCGCGGGCGAGAAGAAATGCATTCCAACCACATCTTCAGGACGCGAAATGCTCGCCGCGATCTCGTCGATGTTGAGGTAGGAAGTGTTGGACGCAAGGATCGCTCCGGGCTTCGCGATCGTGTCCAGCCGGGCGAACACCTCCTTCTTCACATCCATGTTTTCGTAGACCGCCTCGATGATGAGGTCGCAGTCCGAAAGCGCTGCAAAGTCGAGCGTTGGCTGAAGATGGCCCATCGCCCTTTCGACCTGTTCACCGGTCAGTTTGCCCTTGGCGGCGCTCGCTTCGTAATTCTTCCGAATGAGCCCGGTGCCGCGCTCGAGCGCTTCCGGGCTCATCTCGATGATCGTCACCGGGATCCCGGCCGAAAGGAAGTTCATCGAGATCCCGCCGCCCATCGTCCCGGCGCCGATGACGCCGACCTTGTGGACCCCGCGTGGCTCGGTGTTTTCGGGAAGACCCTCGATCTTGTTCGCCTTTCGCTCGGCGAAAAAGAAATAGCGCTGCGCGGCCGACTGCTCGCCGCTCATCAGCTCCATGAAGAGCTTGCGCTCTTCGATCACCCCTCGCGAATAGGGTTTCTGGGTCGCGATCCTTACGGCTTCGATATTCTTGAGGGGCGCCTCGAACCCGCGGAAGCGCTTCGAATTCTCGTTCCTGAACTCGTCGAACACTGCCGGATCGACATCGCTCATCCGGTCCTCCCGCTCGGAGGATTTTGCTAGCGGGCGAATGTCCCTCACCTCTTCGGCGAAGGCGACCGCGTGGGGGATGAGATCCCCCTCGACGATGCGGTCGACAAGTCCGCAGTCGAACGCCTGCTTTGCTCCAATGGGATTGCCGGTCGAAGTCATCTCGAGCGCGTGCCGGACTCCCGCGACGCGAGGAAGCCGCTGGGTTCCCCCCGCTCCTGGAAGAAGCCCCAGTTTGACTTCGGGAGTGCCAAGCTTGGCTGACTTGTCGGCAACTCGGTAATGACAGCCGAGCGCGACCTCGAGGCCGCCGCCAAGTGCAGTCCCGTGGATCGCTGCAACGACGGGCTTTGAGCAATTCTCGATCCTGTCGACCACGGCCGGAAGCCAGGGTTCCCTGGGCGGCTTTCCAAATTCGGTAATGTCGGCGCCTGCAAAAAAGGTCTGGCCCTCGCAGGCGATCACGACCGCCTTGACGCTCCCGTCGGAATCTGCCTCGGCGATCGCATCGACCAGTCCCTGGCGAACCGGCGTCGAGAGCGCGTTCACCGGCGGATTGTTCGAAAGGACGATGAGCACGTCGCCGTGCCTTCGCGTCGAAATGGGACCGATCGTGTCCAAGACGTCTTCCATGTCGCTTCTCCAGCTACCGCCGCTACGGCTGAGTGTGCAGGCTTGCAAGTCGCGCAGCCGTGCAGATAGGTAGGTATCGCTTCTGGCAAGGCCGCGAGAATGGACGATCCTTCAAAGGCAGCTCAGCTCGACAAGGACGAGCCTCACAAGGACGAGCTTCACAAGGAGCGCAAGGCGCTCGACCAAAGCGCCAAGACCGTCGCTAGAAGTTCGACCGAGCTCGCCGACAGCTCCGACCGCCGAACGATTCTTGCCAGCGACAGGACTTTGCTTGCCGCGGAACGGACTTATGCAGCCTGGGTCAGGACCGCTCTTGCCGCTCTTGCCGCCGGGATCGGCGCAAGAGCTCTAGTCAAGGACATCCTTCCCCAATGGGTTGGCAAAGTGACCGGAACAGTCCTCATCATCTTCGCCGGCTTCTGCCTCGTCGCTGCCGTCTGGCGTGAGCTTCGCGGGACCCCGCGGCCGCCCAAGCCCGACATCCAGACGATCCCGACAGCGCTGCTCGTGCCGATGAACCTTCTTCTCTTGCTGGTCGCGATCGCCGCGCTGGTGGGGATCTGGTCGGTCTAGGACAGGCGTCCGAAGCCTCAGCTCTTGGCCCTGTACCCGCTGATCACTCCAAGAATGAAGCAGGTTGCAAGGGCCAGCTGGACCTTCCCGTCGGGGTCCTCCCAGCCGAGATAACGCGAGCCCCAGCCGAACACGGCAATGAACATGGCTATGGCAATGCCAACCATGGTACTTCTCCCGAGCGCCGGTGAAGAACTGACCGGCTCGTGCCAATTGTCGGCCGTCAAGGTAAACAGGGGGTAAAGCTTGCCCCTCTTCCGCGCCGAAGCCATAGGGGCGGGAACGCCGATAATTTCCGTTGGGGATCCCATGAAAGCGCGTGTCTTCGTCACCCTCAAATCCGGGGTCCTCGACCCCCAGGGCAAAGCCATCCATCATGCGCTCGAGGGCCTCGGCTTTTCCGGAGTCAACGACGTTCGAGCCGGCAAGCTGATCGAACTCGATCTCGACGATGGAACCAGCGATTCAGAGATCGAGGACATGTGCCGCAAGCTCCTTGCGAACATTGTCATCGAGAATTTCCGGGTCGAGCGGCTGGAGACCGCATGAAGAGCGCGGTCATCGTCTTCCCCGGCTCCAATTGCGACCGCGACCTTGCGGTTGCGCTCGAGCTGGTCACCGGGCGCAAGCCGGAAATGGTCTGGCACCGGGATACCGAGCTTCCGGACGGGACCGATTTCATCGGCATTCCGGGCGGCTTTTCCTACGGCGACTATCTGCGTTCAGGAGCGATGGCGGCGCGCTCGCCGGTGATGCGCGCGGTCAAGGACGCCGCCGATCGCGGAGTTCCGGTGATCGGCATCTGCAACGGTTTCCAGGTGCTGACCGAGACCGGGCTCCTTCCAGGAGCGCTCATGCGAAATGCCGGGCTGAGCTTCGTCTGCCGCCCGGTCCGCCTCAGGGTCGAGAACAGCCAGAGCCTGTTCACGTCCGCCTATGATTCTGGCGAGGAGATCGTCTTTCCGGTCGCCCACCACGACGGCAATTACCAGGCGGACGATGACACTCTGGCCCGGCTCGAGAGCGAGGGCCGAATTGCCTTCCGCTACCTTGAGGAGTGCAATGGCTCGGCCCGGAACATCGCGGGAATCCTCGGCAGCACCGGCAATGTTCTGGGACTGATGCCGCACCCCGAGCGTGTCGTCGAGCCGGCCCATGGGGGCACCGACGGACGCCGGCTGTTCGAGGGATTGCTCGAGACCGTCAGCTGATGCGCGCCTATGTCGGGATTACCGGCCTCGTCTTTGCATTGATCTTTGCGGCCCATGTCGCTCGGATTTTCGCCGAAGGCAGCGGATTGCTTCACGAACCGCTCATCATCGCGACGAGCCTGCTCGCTCTTGGCCTTTCGATCTGGGCGCTCGTGCTGCTGACTAGATGGCCGCGGTGAACGGAGTGAAGTTCGTCCCGACGTCGTAAACGTCGACGCCTTCCTTGCGCTTGAGCCAGCCGACGACCGCGTAAGTGAAGGGCGTCAGGAGCACTTCCCAGCCCACCTTCAGGATGAACTGGCTGAGCATCACCTGCCCGAGCGTGGCGACCGGCCAGTCCATCATCCCGTAGAAAGCGATCGGATAGAAGATCAGACTGTCGATACCCTCGCCGACGATCGTGCTTCCCCAGAAGCGCATCCAGAGCCTTCGGCCTTTGCTCCAGATCTTCATCTTCGCCATCGTCACCGATTCGAGGAAGTCGCCGACGAAAAAGGCGGTCATCGAGGCAAGGATGATGCGCCACCCGGAGCCGAACACCCGTTCGTAAGCCTCCTGTCCGGTCCAACCGGGCGCAACCGGAAGGTGAACGACGGTCCATTCCATGAGCGCCATGAAGGCGAGCGCTGCAAATCCGGTCCAGATCGCCCGGCGAGCGCGTGCGTAGCCGTAGACCTCGGTCATCACGTCATCGATGAGATAGGAGATCGGGAAAAAGAGGATTCCGGCACCGAACGGCCATGGACCGATGCCCGGAAGATTGAGAAAGGATCGCTTTTCCGCGCCGATCACGTTCGAGAGAAGAATATCGACGACGAACGCGACAAGGACGAAATCGAAGTAGCGAAAGTGCGTTCCGCGCAGCTCGCGCGCCTCGACCTGGCGCAGTCCCCTCCCCTCGGCCCTCATCGAGGCCCGCGTAGCCCGGTTCCGCTCCGCGTCAATTGCTCTGCCCGATCGCTTCAATCGAAGGCTAACGCCGCCTTTTTCTGAGCCGCGCGGGGAGCGGCCGATTGAGTGAAAGCATCACTGCGGGAGCTCCAAAGAGGACGAACAAGAAAAGAAGAGCCAGGGCGGGCCCGCTTCGGGGATTGAATAGCCAGATCGCGGCGATGCAGCTCAAGGACAGCGCTGCGAACGTCCACCGCGTGGCGTCCAGGGGTCGTTTCGACATGTCCCAAGAATATCGTTGCTTTGGCTGTCTGCAATGGGTGCTGGACCCGAAATCCGATGATCGATC
>DATAPR010000054.1:0-69282 GCA_036265105.1 Sphingomicrobium sp. | reverse complement strand
CGGCGTTCCGCGAACTGACGGAGGTCGAGGGCCTGGGACTGATCATGTTCATCGGCGCGCTCACCCGGAACGCGCTGCCGACGATCTTGTTGTCCGACGAGATCATGCGCCGCGTCGGCGTCGCTAACTACGTCGAGTTCCAGAATCCCGGGCGCGACGACATCCGCGATTTCCTCATCGAGCTTCTCGGCACGCTCGTGCAGAAGGGGCCGGTTCCGGAAGTGCATCGGCCGGCGATGTCGCCGGAAGCGCTCAGCGAGGAGGTTCCCGAAGGCTTGAAGGAAGCGACCGGCGGCGACGAGGATCGCCTGCGCTACTATCCATTCGAGCCGGATGCCTTCGAGGACTTCGTCGAGCAGATCGCCGCCGGCGATATGTCGAGCAAGCCGAGCGAGGCGCTCATCCGCCTGACGAAGGCCGCGACGACCGCCATGCGCAAGGACAAGAAGACCATCGACAGCAAGATCGTCGACGACATCGGTCAGGAAGGCTTCTGATGAAACGCTTCGATATCGAGCCGCGCGTCTCCGGCAAGGTCCACCTCGGCAGCGACAAAAGGGATTCGCTGATCCTCGCCGGCCGTCTCGCCGAGCGTGGAAATCCCGAGAACCTCTACTTCGATGCGTCCGACAACTTCGTCGTCCTGGAGGTCGGGAAGCGCGGATCGGGCAAGTCGTACGGCATGGGTTCCCTGCTCGAGTGTTTTGCGACGCAGTCCGGCTCGAAGATCGGCGTTCACGCCGATCCGCGCGCGGTCGTTTTGCTTGATCCGCTCGATATCCACTGGACCGCTATTTACCCGCTGACTCAGGACGGACCGGAAGCCATGCGCAAGCAGCACGCCGTCTTCCAGAGGTGGGGCGACGGTCTCGAGCTCGAACCGATTGACGTCCGGGTGTTCATGCCGGCCGGCCATCGTTGGGAGACGGATCCCGCCGAATTCCACGATTTCCGATTACCGGTATCCTCGCTCGACGCCGGCGACTGGTCGCTGCTGCTTCGAACGGATCTCATGACCGAGACCCGCGGGCGGCTGGTCGACGAGGCCTATCGCAAAGTGACCGAGCTCGGATGGATCGACGATGGCGGCACCGAGCACGACGCGATCCACGATTATGGAATCGAGGATCTGATCGAGTGCATCGATAGGGACCCTGACATTGTCGCGTTCTACGCCTCGGAAACGCGGCGCAGCGTCGTGCAACCCCTCCGCTCGTTCGCGCGCATGCCGCTGTTCAGCTCTCCCTCCGGCACGCCGCTCACCGAGCTGGCGCGCGTGGGCACGCTTTCCATTCTATGCCTCGCCAGACTCACCGACGATCTCCGAACGGTTCTCACCACCGTGATCGTGCGCAAGCTCAAGGCGGATCGCATGCTCGCGAGCCAGTTGCGTCGCCGCCTCGCGCTGAAAACGGACGACGCGGCGATGACCGCGCAGCTGACCGACGAACTCGAGAAGCACGTCCCGCGGACTATCCTGGCCATCGACGAGGCGCAGATCCTGATGCCGGCGCGCGGCGGCAGCACCGCCCGTCAGGCGCTGGACTCATTCGTTCTCGAAGGTCGCAACTTCGGCCTGTCGCTGTGGCTCGCGACCCAACGTCCCAAGGGCGCAGTATCCGAAAAGGCGGCGAGTCAGATCGACACCTTCATCGTCCACCGCTTGAGCGTCGCCGACGATATCGCGGCCGTGTGCGGCCTGCTTCAGAACGCTCGTCCCGCCAAGGTGAGGCTGTCGAATCGGGAGCTCGATCTGCCCGACCTCATCCGCAGCCTCGACGTCGGACAGGCGATCTTCTCGAGCGCGGTCAGCGACGTCCAGCGCTTCGTGGTCGCCGACGTTCGTCCGCGCAACGTCGCCCATGGAGGAGAGGCATTTTGAGTTCCGCGCTGCCATGGACGAAGTTCCAAGACTTTTACCTCCGGCTCGGCTTCCTGAAGGCGCTGGTCGCCGCGCTAGGGACGGAACGCCGAAGCGTTCCGACCGAGACGATCCTGCGTCGACTGCGGCGTCCCCTGTTCGACGACGCTGTCGTCCACCGCCGTTTCGCCGAACGGATCGGCGAGCGCTTGTCCTGGTACGAGAAGGAATGGTGGCGCGGCACCAGCGAGGGCAAGAAGACGCCGACAGTGGCGGAAGGTCTGGTCGTCGATGCGGACCTTCCGTCCGTGCTGTTCGCCATCACCGCGCCGACGACGTACAAGATCGTCGACTGGGGTCGTAACGTGGGTCTGCTAGGCCGTGGTAACCAGATCACGGAACGCGGCCTGACGCTTCACGCGCTATTCGCGGACACGAGCGTGGACGCGTTCCTTGATGGCGATCCCGAGGCTTGGAATCCCTTCTCGCTCACCATGGCGGAGCGGATCTTCTTCCTCTACCACATTATCGAGATCGACCGCGTCACGCTGACGCTGATCGACGCGATCGGCGCGCGCTCCGAAGGCACCGAGATCGAGACCATCGACGCCGCGAAGATGCTCGCCGTCGCGCTCTCGTCCGTACTCTCCGAAGCGCAGCAAGATATCCGGCCGCCTGAGATTCCGGCCTACAGGACCGCGCTCGAGTTGGCGGCTACCATCTGCGAGGAGCTGGACATGACCGCCCCCATTGGCGGCGGCACCGACAACCGCCGCCGCGCCCCGCGGCGGATGAACCCCGCAGCCAAGCGAAAGGCGCTGATCGCCGCGGCGACGGGGAGCGAACCGCGGCGCACCCACAAGAATGCCGATCACCAGACTATCCCTCGTTTCGAGCAACTGGTCGACCTCGGGTTTGTGACCAAGGAACGAGCGCCCGGCGACCTTCAGGCGCGACGGAAATGGCGCTGGCATCCGACCCCTACCGCACTGCGCTGGGCGGCGGCGCGGAAACGCCTGGGCGTCCGCACGACGCCGTTCCTCTGGGACGGCTTCGCCGAAGTGTCGTGTCATGCCTACCGCGACGGAGAGACACCGGAGCGGCGGAGGGATACCGCGACGATCGCGGCCTATCTCGCGCGGGGCTACCGCGCCGTCAGGCGATCGGTCGGACACACGCCGTTCGACAGCGTCGCGCTCATAGCGATGGCGTTCGGAGTGGAGGATGGCCTGGCGATCGAGATGGTGGATTTCCACCGGCTGATGTTGGCGATCAAGACTGCGGGCCTGCTCCAGGGCGAAGTGTTCTTCGCGTCCGGCAATACTCTGGATAAGATGTTCGTGTCGCTTCGCGAGGATTTCGCCGAACGCGTCGTCGCCGTTCTGCCGGAGCGGCTAGAATGGGGGACGGATACTTCCGTCGGGGAGGGCGCGGCATGAATAAGAACTCCGAGGACACGACGACCACCCTCGCGGCTCGATTGCGACCGGTGACGGCGCTTCAGTCACTGCTTGAGAAGAAGGCATCGCCCGCGCGACTTCTTGATGCGACCCGAGCTGCCCTCGCTGCCATCGAGGGCGACACGATCCCGGCGCTGGAACGATCGATCCGCGATCTGGACGACGATGTCATACGCAGGATGTCCGAGCTCGAAACCGACATCGGTGATCTGGCGCATGCGAACGGTTGGCGTCTCGAAGGAGCCTGGCCGGTCTTCCAGGTCGAGCGGGGGATCGAGCTTCGGGTCGAGGCGACGAAACGTCTCGTCAGTGTCGCCGGCGAGCCGATCGATGCGACGGATCTCGCCGCAATCGCCGATGCGGTGCGGTATGCGATCCGCGATCTTATTCCGAAGGGTTTCTCGGCGCCCGACATGCTGGAGCAGTTGCGGCGATCCCACGCCGCCCTGCGACCCGAGGGCGGCCAGGTTCCGATCCTGGATCTCTATGGCCGTTTCGTCGTGGATATGCAGACTCGGCGCTTCTGGAAGGATGCGCGATCCGAACGCTTCGTCGGACTGTCGACAGATCAGTTCCGAGCTCGACTGTCGCGGATGCTGGAGGACGGCGCCACCGTGACGCCGGACGGAACCGAACTTCGCATGCTGCCGCCGCTAGACCCGAGGGACTCCTTGTTCGTCTATCAACCCGGCGAGGCGCGCTTCGGTTATGTCGGGCGCATCGAATTTGTGGGGCCGAGGAGATGAGCCGCTCGGACGAAACGCCACCCGCGCTGGCTCGCGCGATCGTCCGCAGCCTGACCCGCGGCACGACCATCGCGGCCGGAGTTCGACACGTCCATGTCGGGCACGCCAACTGGCTGGCCGCTCAGCGAGAACTGCTCGAGGAAGTCGGGGAGGACGGCCATTCGGACACGAAGTTCGTTCGCGGAGCCTATGGCGCGGGGAAGAGCCACTTCCTCGGTGTCGTGCAGGACGAGGCACGCGACATGAATTGGGTGACGGCTCATCTCGAATGCCGCGCCGATCATGTCGAGATCGACCGCTTCGAAACGCTCTATCGCGTCCTCGTCGCCAAGCTCGTCATGCCGGGGGCCTCGTCCAACGAGGCGGACGTGGATCCCGCGCGATATCTGCTGGAACGATGGTCTGACGCATTGCGCCGGGCCGCCGGTATCCGCGACGACGGCATCACGCGGCCCTTCGACGCCGATGCGCGGATCTTCCGGCGGCTCGGCGAGACCCTTCACCGCTCGAACCTGTCCGCCGACTTCGTCAACGCACTGACGGCATTCGCCCGCGCCCGGACGGAGGACGATTCCGAAACGATGGTCGCGGTTGCGCGATGGCTCAAGGCCGACGCCGACCGCATGTCCATCCCGCGTCGATATCTGGGCAAGCAGACGGCCCTCGGCGGCGCGCTGCCAGGAACCATCCCGCTCTCGCCGATAGGCAGGGGCAATGCGACGGAGGCGATGCGGGGACTCCTGTGGCTGATCCGCGCCGCCGGCTTCACGGGACTCGTCCTGTGCATCGACGAGATTGAGGAACTGGCGAAACTCCGGACACGCAAGCGCCAGGACCAGTCTCTTCAGGCGCTTCGGGAATATGTCGACCATGCCGGCGGCCAAGGCAGCTTCCGGCATCTCTGCATGTATCTCGCAGCGACGCCGGACATGTTCGAAGGACCGGATTACTTCCCACGCTACGATGCGCTGGCGACGCGAATCCAGCCGGTTTCCGACCGCTTGAACTGGCGCGGCACGGTCGTGGATCTGGATCGCACTCCGCTGGACGAGCAGGAGATGCTAGCGATGGCACGGCGGATCGCCGCGGTCCATCGCATCGCCTATCCCGCGACGAGTGACGACGCGCTGACCGACGAATATCTCGACGAACTCATTTCGGAGGTGGTCGCTTCGCGCATGCGGGTCGCGAAGCCGCGTCTCCTCGCGCGCATCGTCATCGACCAGCTGGAGCGTGCGAGGCAGGAGGGGGGAGCGTTCGGCACGGGCAAGGCATCGACCTTGGTCTCCGACGCTGCTGCGAGCATTCTCCGTGAGATCGACGCGTGAGCGACTCGGCCCGGGCCGCGATGCGCGTGTTGCGAGCCGGGTCCGTCCCGGACTCCGGCATCCGAGATTTGACGGTCGGTGCGGACGACCTGATCGTGGCGACCCGCAAGTCCTTGTCGTCGCTCGCCAGGAAGAAGACGCCGCTCCCGCTTTTCCTCAATGGAGAATGGGGATCGGGAAAGACGCACTCGATGCGCCTCGTGCGTGCGCTGGCGCTGGATAGCGGCTTCGCCACGATGGAGGCCGTGCTCAATGCGCGGACGTGCCCGCCAAACTACCCGCAGCGCATGTTGCCGCTCATGGCTCGCGACCTCGCGTTCGGCGAGGAACGAGGCATCCGATCGGTGATGGGCACGCTGCTGCGCGACGATCGAAAGGCCGGGGTCGCACTGGCGACGATCGGAGAGAAGTCACAGACCGACATCGCTCAAGCGGCGAGCACGTTGCGTGGGCTCGCGAACCGCGGCGAGACCGCCCTGGTCGGGACGAGTCCCGCGTGGCGGGTGCTCACGGGGACCGACATTGCGCATTCGGACTATGGTTACCGCCGTACAAAGGCGTTGCTTCGCCTTCACTGGACCACGGCTTTCGTCCGAGCGGCGGGCGCTAAGGGAACGGTGCTTCTCTTCGATGAGCTCGAGACGATCGACCAGCTCTGGAATCGTCGCTCGCGCGCAACCGCCTACGATGCGTTGGGAGGCTTCCTGGATGCCCCCGGCACCTGGTGTGTCTTCGGCATCACCGAACGCTTCGTTCGCGTTGTGCGTGAGGACGCCCGTTCCGACCTTTATTGGAACGCTTCTTCCGGGGGCCGGCGCTTTCTCGCGATCTGGCGTGAGGGCCAAGAGGAATTGTTCGCTCCGCCCAAAGTCGCGGAGAACGAAGCGCTCGAACTCGCCGTCGTCGTGGAGAGAATGTACCGCGATGCCTATCCGGATACCGGTGATTGCCGCGCAGACGTTCGAAGTGCGGTCTCGGATTGGTCGCGCAACGCCGCACGCAACCCACGCCGGCTGGTAAGAGCGATCGTCGACGCGTGCGATCGCGCGCGGCCGATCTGCGGGGCGACGAGATTGGTCCGATCGGCAGCAGCCTAGTCGATGGCCACGCTCTCATCGGCGGAGGTTAACTCAAGCGGAAAGGTACGAGCCAGCCATTCGGCTGCTTCGGCGGCGGTCGCCACGCCAGCACGGTCGATCAAGAGCTCCGCGATGTCGCCCCCTCCGCACACGACGATCGGATGGTCATCTTCGATCAGCTCTTGGTATGCCTGATCGGCAAGAAAACTGGTGGTCACGAGCAGCCCGAACTGTCGATGCCGCAGCCGAGAGATAAGGCGAGAGAGAACCTTGACGCCGAGACCGGACGTCGGGGCGTGACATTTCGCCTCAAGCGCGAAGTCGACCGTGATACAGTTCTGCGGTTGCCCCACGCGGTACCGTCCTATGCCGTCGCGACCACCATCGCGGCTCGGTCGGGTGATATCGAGACTGACGATATTGGAGTCCATCATACGCGCGACCGCTGCCGCGAAGTGTTCGAAGGCCACCGGCGATCCGGAAAAATAATCGTAGACGGCTCTGGCGACCGCCCGTTGGTTCGGCGTCCGACCTAATTGTTCGGCCGCCGAACGTGTCCGTTTCACGCGTTCAGCGCGAAGCGCTTTCGCTCGGCCCGTCTCGACCCATCGTCGGAACGGCTTCGGGCAAGGCGGGCTGAGCTTTCGTCCATCGCGAATGGCGCTTAGCCACTCTCTGTCCACTCGGGCCACGTCGAGGATGGTGAACACGGCCCGATAATTCTGAAATCTCTGGCCTTCGATGGACTTCCACGTGGCGACCAGGTCGGATCGCGCGTCGAGATGCTGCGCGCCAGGTACGGCGACACCGCGAAAGACCGCGTCTCGACCACGCTCCCCTCTCGAGAAAATCAAAAACGGCGGAACCTTGGCCCTCTCGCTTTCACCGCCATGTGCCCATTCGAAGACGTTTCGCAAGATTTGGTTGCCGCCCCGGCCCGACCGACGATCGTGTAGTTCAAAGCCGGGTCTGCGATTATCCCCGTAATAGTAAAAAAGGCCGTTCTCCTCGTCTATGGAGTCGGGCCAGTCGGCTTCTGCCATAGTGGTGTAGAGGACAACGAGTTTAGGCGCCGCAATACTTCCCGAGAACCGGAAGCCCCCCTGATTTCCAGTTCCCGTCAGCGGCGCCAACGGCTCCGCAGCCACTGTCTTTGAACTTTGATCACTCTCGTAAATGGCATCGACAATCAAATCCGCCGTTTTGAGGTCGGAGAAAGCTATGTTGCTCATTCGGCTAATTATCCGTCCGCAAATGACCTGCCCAGAGAACGACCCCTTCGCCGTTCCGATTTCCAGCTATCGCATTTCCATGTTCAATGTACTGGATCTCCGATCGTTCTGAAGGCCCCCACAAACGATTGCATCCGTTCATCACCTTCTCAGTCGAGGAGGTCTCCATGAGCCTCAAGAAGCGCACTGCAAGACAATCGAAAGTTGACAACGCGAGTTCGAAGCGCCGTGGCCGCGCGCCGAGAGCAGTAGTCGACCATGGGAAGTCAGCAGGAGCGCACCAGCAAGGGCCGCAGAGGAGTCAATGTGGCGAAATTTGAGTCACATCTCAGCAAATCCCACACCCCGGTTTGGGCCCGCGATAGATGGATGCCCCGCGTGGATTCGAACCACGATTGACGGAGTCAGAGTCCGCAGTCTTACCATTAGACGACGGGGCAGCTTGGGATGCGGCGGGATAGAAAGCACGATTTGCGCTGTCAACGCCGCTCGCGGACGCCTAGCGCACTTGCCCAAAGGCATAAAATTGTGATTAAAACCCGGCCAAGTCAGCCGCTCGGACAAGAGCGGTGAAGGAAAGAAATGGGTGTCATGGCGCAAGACGTCGCCAGTACGCCCGCTCTGCAGCAGGAGTATCGCGAGCAGGGCGGGCCATCGGATCAGGGCTCACCGCATAGGCGAGAGCCGCATCGCCACACCTATGGAGCGATCGATCTCGGCACCAACAATTGCCGGCTTCTGATTGCACGCCCGAACGATGGCGGATTTACCGTCATCGATGCCTTCTCGCGCATCGTTCGCCTCGGTGAAGGCCTGACCCGCTCGGGCGAATTGTCGGACGAGGCGATGGACCGTGCGATCGGCGCACTCTCGGTCTGCGGCGACAAACTCCGGCGCCGCAATGTCTCGATCTCGCGCTCGGTTGCGACCGAGGCGTGCCGCCGCGCGACCAACGGCCGGGATTTTGCAGACCGGGTGAGGGACCGGACCGGGATCGTGCTCGATATCATCGAACCGGCCGAAGAAGCCCGCCTCGCCGTGCTTGGCTGCCACAAGCTGCTCGAGCCCGGCGATGGGCCCGGTCTGATCTTCGATATCGGAGGCGGATCGACCGAGCTCGTACTCATTGACCAGGACGAGGGGACGCCGAGGATCCGTGCCTGGTGGAGCGCTCCGTGGGGCGTCGTGTCCTTGACCGAGAGCGAGGGGAAGGAGGCTCTTGAGGGCCCAGACCGGCTCAAGGCCTACGGCCGAATGCGCGAACGCGCGCGCCGTGCCTTCGCCAATTTTGCAACGATGCTCCCCAAGAAACGCGAAGGGATTCGGCTTCTTGGAACCAGCGGCACGGTGACGACGCTTGCAAGTGTCCATCTTGCGCTGCCCTTCTACGATCGCCGCGCTGTCGATGGGCTCCACGTCCCCATCGAGGCGATGCAGAAGATCAGCGAGATGATCGCGGGAATGGATTACGAGGAGCGATCATCGCTACCGTGCATCGGAAATGAGCGCGCCGACCTTGTCGTTGCGGGCTGCGCGATCCTCGAGGCTATCATAGAAATCTGGCCGGCCAAGAACCTCGGTGTTGCCGACCGCGGCATCCGCGAGGGAATCCTTCGCTCGCTGATGGCGCGCGACGGCTGGAAATTGTGAAGCGCTTAAGGACCGCCAAAGGTCGCAAAGTCTCTTCGACCCGGTGGCTCGAACGGCAGCTGAACGACCCTTACGTCAAGCGAGCCAAGGCCGAGAATTTTCGAAGCCGAGCCGCCTTCAAACTGATCGAGCTCGATGAACGGTTCGAGTTTTTGAGAGGCGTCAAATCGGTCGTCGATCTTGGCATTGCGCCGGGCGGCTGGAGTCAGGTCGTGCGCCGCAAGAGCCCGCAAGCGAAGATCGTCGGGATCGACCTCCTCCCAACCGACCCCATCGAGGGAGTTACGATCCTCCAGATGGATTTCATGGAGGAAGACGCGCCGCAGCGCCTGAAAGAGGCTCTCGGGGGTACTGCCGATCTCGTCCTTTCCGACATGGCGGCAAATACGGTGGGCCATCAGCAGACGGACCATTTGCGCACCATGGCGCTGGTCGAAGCGGGTCTGGAATTCGCGCGCGAAATCCTTCGGCCGGGCGGCGCTTATGTGGCCAAGGTGCTTGCAGGGGGCGCCGACAGCCAGCTCGTCGCCGAGCTCAAACGCAATTTCGCCGCGGTGAAGCATGCCAAGCCGCCGGCAAGCCGCAAGGATTCGAGCGAGTGGTACGTCGTCGCTCAAGGCTTCAAGGGGACTTAGAGGAGTTCGAGTGATCTGCGGACTTTTGGTCAGGAACGGCACGAAGGATTACATTCGTGTGGCAAAGTGCCTATGTAGAAAGAGCTACTAGTCGCAAATTGACGGTCTGAAGGCGCCTTCACGGGCTCCCATTTTCCTTCTCTTCGCTCTCCTAGCACGAAGCGGACCGGCCACTTCGGTCCCGCAACAGAAGGAAAAACGGAAATGACCACCGGAACGGTGAAATTCTTCAACGAGCACAAGGGCTATGGTTTCATCAAGCCTGATGACGGTGGAAACGACGCCTTCGTGCACATCAGCGCCGTCGAGAATTCGGGAATGCGCACGCTTCGCGACAATCAGCGGGTCGTCTATGATCTGCAGAAAGACAATCGCGGCAGGGTAAGCGCCGTCAATCTGAAATCTGCCGATGAGTCGTCGAGCGTCCCTGAAGCGGCGAACGACGAGGCCGGCGACGCTCAAGCCGAATAGGGATGGCCGGCGCGATCATCCGCGGCACCAACCTTCAATTCTTCCTCGCCCGCGCCGAACAGGCGCGGGCCGAGGCTAACGCCGCGACGCTGGATCATGTCCGCGAGCGCTGCGAGCGGTCGGAAGCTGCGTGGATGGCTCTTGCGGACCGTGCGGAACGATCCGAGCAGCTGAAGGTGGCCGAGGCCTCTCGAAAGGCCGAGAAAGGCCCTCTCGAGATCTCGGGTGCCGTGAGAACAGAAGTTACCGAGCTGCCCTAGAAAATCAGGCCGCCTCGTCGTTGGGCGACATGATCTGAAGATATTCAGGATCGAATTCCCCGATTGCCGCAAGGAGTGGCCAGTCGGAAATTCTGAAGATCCTGCCTTCGACCTCGACTGCTCCAATTTCCCTTAGTGCCTTCAACGTCCTGTTGACGTGCACCGGGGTCAGTCCGAGCGCATCGGCGATCTGCGTCTGCGTCAGTTCCAACAAAAACTCAGTGCGCAGTGCCTGTCCTGAAGTCTCGAGGCGAAGGCCGATCTCGCAGAGCAGATGGGCCATCCTGACCTTGGCCTCCCGCCGTCCCAGGATCGCCGCCCAGCGTGAGAGGATCGCGGCATCGATCGCCGAATAGGTCCAGAAGGCCTGCGTAATTCGAGGGGATGCGAGAGCAAGCGCTCGCAGATCGTTTCCTGAAACGAGAAGGATCGTCGCATTCGTAAGCGCCTGGAGCGCGGAACCCGCCTTCGGCGCGGCCACGCGGTGGAGGTCCGCGATCTCGCCCGCGACATTGATCGACATAACCTGCCTCCGGCCATCGGCGAGCTGAAGATACCTTCCAACAAGGCCCGATGCGACGAGGACAGCGTGCTCGAATTGTGCGCCTGGAAGTACGATGTCGGCATTCGCCCGAACATTCGTGACCCGGACTTTGAGAGAGCGAAGCGCCTCAACCTCCTCACGCGACAATGGCGAGAGAGCTTCGAGACGGCCGACGAAGATCTGGAGTGCCGAGGCGGCCGCGGGTAGCATGGGTCTGGCTCCTGCACAGGCGGGAGCACGCTATGTCTCTCAGCCACCGGTGCCTGATACGCTAACCGATGATAAGATGGTCTAACACAGATTAAAGCCGCCTACCATTGGAAAAGACTCACCGACCGGTGTGAATTACGGGCTCTTGAAATGCGGCTATGGGGGGCCATCACGGGACGGAGTCGGCTCATGGCGGATTATCGGATCTACTGTGTCGACGGTAACGGCCACATCGGCTTTGCCGATTGGATCGCTGCAGCAAGTAACGAGGAAGCCATCCTTAAAGCACGCGAACTCAAGCCCGATGCGCACAGGTGCGAACTGTGGCTACAAAACGACCTGATCGCAAAGCTCAACGATGCGGGCCACTTCGACCGTGAACCTCTAGAGCCTTCGCGTCTTTCCCCTCAGCCGTAGGCGGGGGGCCGCGCGACGGCGAACCCGCCCGTTTGAAGCGCCTTCAGGCTACTTCGCCGTGGTCGCGATCGTCGGCGCCTGGGGCTCCTCGGGGTCCATCAGTCGGCGCGTCAGATAGATCATCTCGAGAGCGCTGGTGTGCGCGGCCTCCTTGAGGTTGGCGCCCGCCGCATGGCCGCCTTCGGTGTTCTCATAATAGAGGAAGGGGAGGCCATATTCCTCCATCCGAGCAGCGAACTTGCGCGCATGCTGCGGCCCGACCCGGTCGTCCTTGGTCGTGGTGAAGATGAACGGGACTGGATATTTCCCGTCGCGCCGGAGATTTTGGTAAGGCGAGGTCTTCTCCCAGAAGGCGCGGACCGCCGGATCGTCGATGCTTCCGTATTCGCCTTCCCAGGATGCGCCGGCGGCGATCTTCGAAATGCGGATCATGTCGAGCAGAGGAACTTCGATATCGACCGCGTTCCAGAGCTCGGGATGCTGGGTAAATTCGACGCCCATCAGTAGGCCGCCGTTGGACCCGCCCCGGATTCCGAGGCGCCGAGGGCTCGTGACCTTCGACGCGATGAGGTCTTTGGCGACCGCCGCGAAATCGTCGTAGATGATCTGCCGCTTGGTCCCGAGACCCGCTTCGTGCCACGCCGGTCCGAACTCGCCGCCTCCGCGGATGTTGGCGAGCGCATAGACGCCGCCTTTTTCGAGCCAAAGCTTTCCGGTCGTCGCGGAATAGCTCGGAGTCTGGCTCACTTCGAAGCCGCCGTAGGCGTAGAGCAGCGTCGGATTGTTTCCGTCGAGCTTGATGTCCTTCCGGTGGACGAGGAAATAGGGGACTTTGGTCCCGTCGCTGGAGACGGCCTCGCGCTGCTCGGCAACGAGGTTGGACGCATCGAACTTCGCCTGCTGGTGCATGATTTCCTTGACCTCGCCGGTCCCCGCATCGGCAAGGTAAAGCGAGGGCGGGGTCAAAAAGTTCGTAACCGCGAGAAACGCGCTATTGTCGCTGTGGCTCGTATCGCCAATGGCGATCGTCGAATTGTCCGGAAGCTCGAGCGACGAGCGAGCCCAGGCGCCGTTGGCCCGGGGTTTGAAGACCAGGGTCCGGCCACGGACATTGTCGAGGATCGAAACGAGAAGGGCGCCCTTGGCCGCCGACGCGCCCTCCAGCGCTTCGCGCGGCCCCGGTGAATAGATGAGGGTCGGCTTGAGGTGCTGCGGGCTGGCTCGAAGCTGAGCCAGATCCACCGAGAGAAGACTGCCCGCCGGATATTTCCTGGTTGATCCGGGCGGCGACCAGGCCTCCTGCGACTGGATGATCACGCGTCCATCGACCATGTCGACGAGCCGCGACTTTTCCGGGATCGCGACACGCTTCACGCCCTTGGCGCCGATCAGAAACGTCTTCGAGTGCCAGAAGTCGGTTCCCTCGACGACGACTGGAAGAGTTCGGTCCTGAGCGTCGCGAAGCACTCCGCCGCCCGCCTGAACGTCCTTCTTCGTGCCGCGGAAGATCTCGGTCGCTGAACTGAGCGCCTGTCCGCGCTTCAGGCGCTTCACGATGTAAGGGTAACCCGAGTTCGTGAGCTCGCCGGGCTTCCATTCGCGGCTGACGAGCAGGGTATTCTCGTCCTGCCATGAGACATCCTGCTTGCCCTTGGGAAGGACGAAGGCGGATTTGACGAACTTGCCTGTCTTGAGGTCGAATTCGCGGACCGTCACTGCATCTTCACCGCCGTCGGAGAGGCTGATCAGGCAGCGGCGTTCGAGGGGGCGTGCGCACGATGCGCCTTTCCACACCCAATTGGCCTTCTCGGCCGATGCGAGCGCATCGAGGTCGAGCACCGTTTCCCATTGCGGGTTGCCGCTCGAGTAGCTCTCGAGGCTCGAGCGGCGCCAGATTCCGCGCACATGGTCCGCATCCTGCCAGAAATTGTAGACCTGGCTGCCGATGAAGGAGCCGTACGGAATCCGGTCCTTGGCCTGCGCGATCTCAAGCGCTTCCTTGTAATACTGCTGGTAGCGCGGATCCGATTCCAGGATCGAAGTGCTCCGAGCATTGTGGGCATCGACCCAGGCCATGGCCTTGGGCGAGGATACGTCCTCGAGCCAGAGGTATGGATCGTTGCTCGCGTCCTGGGCCCGTGCGCTACTCATCCCTGAGGCCGCGATCGCGACCATCGCCAACAGCAATCCTCTACGCATGAAAAGGCCCTCCCGATCAGGGGATCGAAAAGGCGAGGAAATCGGCAGCGAGTCAACACGCCGTTCGACGAGCGGCGGACGGAACGCTCAGCTCTTCTTCGAGCGTGCGACGTCGATCGCCTGCTTGAGCGCGTCATAACCGACCGCGCCGTTCAGGACCCTGTCGCCAATCACGAAGAGGGGAGTGCCGGTCGCGCCGAGCTGGCCGGCGAGCTGGAAATTCTTCTTGAGCTCTGTCTCGATCAAAGGATCGTTGTCCTGGGGCTGAGGCGGAATCCCTGCCGCCTGGGCAGCGGCCGCGTTCGTGTCGGGCGCTGGCCGACCGGTCGCCCACAAGGTGTCGTGGAACTTGGCGAAACGTCCAGCCTTCGAGGCTTCGAGCGAGAGACGCGCCGCGACGACGCTGTCGGGGCCAAGGATCGGAAGATCGCGGTAGACGACTCGAAGGCCCTTGTCCTCCTGGAGAAGCCGGTCGACCGCGGGGTTGCTCGCCTTGCAGTAGGGGCAGGCGTAATCGTAGAATTCGACCAGGGTCACATCAGGCTTGGACGAGCCCTTCCACGAACTTTCGAACGGGGTCTCGATCGCCGCCCGGTTGGCGGCGAGGACCGGCACATATTGAGAGTCGCGGAGCGCATCGACGGCATCGGGAAGGATCTTGGGGTCGGAAATCAGACCCTGGCGCACAATCCGGCTGCTCAGCACGTTGGGAAGCGCGAAAAAGAGCGCAGCAGCGGTGAGAAGAGCGCCGATGATTCCGCCGGCTATCGCTGCTCCCCAAATTCCTCCTGTTGGCACCGCCCCCCTGACGTCAGTCACTCTTTGTCGTTCCTGTATTTCTTGTCCTTTTTGGCGAGCTCCGCCTTGGACACCATGGCGATGTCCTGAGCCCGAAGATAGTCCGGACTTCCCGGCGGAATTCCCTTCATCGCCATCTGGGCGTTTGCAAGCGCCATCTTCGGATTGCCCTCGAGGTTGCTCCTCTCCGCCGTCGCCAGGAAAGCACGGGGCTGGTCGCCTTCGTGGTCGTAGATGATCCCGAGCTGATACCAGGCGAAGGGGTCCTCATTGTCACGATCGACGGCGACCTTGAGGATCTGCTTGGCTTCCTCGAAATTCTTGGGGTCGTCGGTTGCGACCAGCGCGTGGCCCAGGAGGGACGCAATCATCGGCGCGTTGTCGGAGCGCTCGGTGGCTTCCCGCAGCGTTGGAACGGCTTCCTTGGGCTTGCCGTCCTCGAGCAGGATCTGGCCCTTCAGTTCGAGGAAATAGGGATCGTGCGGATCCACCGCGAGAAGGGCATCGGCCTCCGCTTCGGCCTTCTCCGGATAGCCCCCGAGGTGATAGGCATAGGCCCTCGCATAATGCGCGGGAACGCTCTTGTCGGTCTCGGGATAGCGAAGGACCGCCTGCTTGGGATTGATATAGCCAAGAAGCTTCGCCTTAACGCGCTCGAACTCCGCTTCCAATTTCGGGTCGATCGGCTTGCCATAGGCGGGATCGCTCTTGAGCTTTTGCGAAAGCGCCTCGACGCGCTCGGAGTTGAGCGGGTGGTCGCGGTCGAAGCTGTCCTTGTCGTAGATCGCCAGCCGGTACTCCTCGTTCTGCAGCTTTCCGAAGAAATCGAGCATTCCCTTGCCGCTGATCCCGGCCTTCGAAAGCAGGCGCGAGCCGGTCGCGTCGGCAGTCGCTTCCTGTCCCCTCGTAAAAGCCATCAAGCCGCCTACGGCCGCACGCTGGCCGGCCATCATGATGCCCATCCCGGCATCGCCCGCACCGGCAGCAACGGCGGCGACTCCCAGAAGAAGCGACAGGATGGTGACACCCATCGCCTGCTTCTCGCCTTCGCCGCTTCGGATTGAATCGCCGGCGATCACGTGCCCGAGCTCGTGGGCGACCACCCCTTGCAGCTGGTTGACATTGTCGACCGCCTCGAGGAGCCCGGACTGGACGTAGACCGTCTGGCCCTGCGCGACGAACGCATTGATTTCAGGGTCGTTGAGAAGGACGACCTTGACGCTTGCGGGATCAAGACCGCCGGCCTTGATGAGCGGCAGCGACATGTCTCGGAACATGGCTTCCGTCTCGGTGTCGCGAAGGACCTGCGGCTCTGAATCCTGCTGCGCCGCGGCCGGCTGCCAGCCGGCGAACGCGAGTGTGAGCGCAAGCATGAACATGCGCGCAAAGCGGGAGACCGCCGACTTCATGCGCGCTCGATTACCACCATTCCCTCTGAACGCGGGATGAAAACCGGTCGTCCGCCGCTCGGGACGAACCTTTTACCCGAAGGTTCGCTGCCACCATCCGCGGCGAGGCTCGCCTCCGGCGTCCTCAGCCGTATCATTGTTCGCAGCTGGAACACTGACCGGCTCCTCGCTTGCCGCCTGCGCCTCCTGGCCGGCTTTGGTCCGGCGCTTGCGCGCTGGCTTTGCTGGCTCCGAAGCCTCCTTTGCGGCTTCCGCTGGCGGAACATCGGCCGCAATCGGCTGAGGACCGGCGGCCTCGGCTTCAGCCGGGCCTTGCGCACCGGCTTTCCTTGAACTCCGGCGCTTGGGCTTTGGCTGGGGCTCATCGACGGGCATCGTCTCGGCGATCGGCGGCTCTTCATCGATCGGACGCTCGACCATCGGCGAACTTTCCGGCTCGACGATCTGCTCGCCGGCCGGAGTTTCGGCACCCGCTTCCGAAGGCTTGCGCCCACGGCGCCGACGCCGACGCTTTACGCCGTCCTCTTTTTGCTCGGACGCGGCTTCCTCCTGCTCTGGTGCGCGGTCTTGCGCGGCGGGCTGGGGCTGTTGTTCTGGTCGTTCTCCAGTTTCGCCTTCCGCGCCTTCGCGGCGGCCACGTCCGCGACCGCCGCGGCGGCGACGGCGGCGACGGCGACCCGGGCGTTCGCCCTCCTGGTCTTCGCCCCCCGGAGCGGTCATTTCCTCTTCTTCCGCGCCCTCGAGGGAGATCTCGAGGGTTTCTTCCTCGTCCTCTTCGTCTTCCTGTTCGAACTCTTCTTCCGGCTCGTCCTCGTCCCGCTCCTCGAGCGGGGCAGTTTCGACCCGGGGCGCCGCGATCGGTCGGCCGCCCGAGCTGTCGACCGTCATTCGAGCGCCTTCAAAACCTTCCTCGATGAGGATCTCGATGGAAACGCCGTAGCGCTGCTCGATATCGGCGAGCTCGTCGCGCTTCTTGTTGAGCACGTAAACGGCGGCTTCCTTGCCCGCCCGGAGAAGGATCCGGTCGCCGCGGCCTCGAGCCGCTTCGTCTTCGATGATTCGAAGTGCCGAAAGGCCCGCCGAAGCGGCGGTTCGCATGAGGCCGGTGCCGTCGCAATGCGGACAGGCCTTGGTCGACGCTTCAAGGACTCCCGTGCGCAGCCGCTGGCGGCTCATCTCCATCAGCCCGAAACTCGAGATCCGGCCGACCTGGATGCGCGCTCGATCGTTCTTGAGCGCGTCCTTCATCGCTTTCTCGACCTTCCGGACATGGCCCGACTGTTCCATGTCGATGAAGTCGATGACGATGAGACCCGCCATGTCGCGAAGTCTCAGCTGCCGGGCGATCTCCTGCGCGGCTTCGAGGTTCGTATTATAGGCCGTCTGCTCGATATTGTGTTCGCGGGTCGAGCGCCCGGAGTTGATGTCGATCGAGACGAGGGCCTCGGTCGGATTGATGACGAGATAGCCGCCCGACTTAAGCTGGACGATCGGCTGGTACATGGCCGAAAGCTGGTCCTCGACGCCGTGCCGCTGGAACAGGGGCGTCGTTTCGCTGTGGAGCTTAACCCGGCGCACATGGCTCGGCATCAGGAGCTTCATGAACCCCCTGGCCGCCTTGTAGCCTTCCTCGCCCTCGACGATCACCTCCTCGATCTCGCGATGATAAAGATCGCGGATCGCGCGCTTGATGAGATCGCTGTCGCGGTAGATCAGCGCCGGGGCAGTACTCCCGAGCGTCCGCTCGCGGATCTCGTCCCAGAGCCGGGCGAGATAGTCGAAGTCGCGCTTGATCTCGGTCTTGGTTCGCTGAAGTCCCGCGGTCCTGACGATCAGCCCCATCGAGGATGGAAGCTTCAGGTCGGACATGATCGATTTTAGGCGCTTGCGGTCGGCGCCGTTCGAGATCTTGCGCGAAATCCCGCCGCCATGGCTGGTGTTGGGCATCAGCACGCAATAGCGGCCGGCGAGCGACAGATAGGTGGTGAGCGCAGCGCCCTTGTTGCCGCGCTCTTCCTTGACGACCTGGACGAGCAGCACCTGGCGGCGCTGGATGACATCCTGGATCTTGTAGCGGCGGCGAAGCGCCTGGCGCTTCTTGCGCAGCTCGTCGGCCGCGGATTCGTCGACCGGCGAGCGCGCCGAGCCGGTTCCGGCCTCGGTGGTCGTCTGCGTTGCATCGGCGATGTCGACGTCTTCGGACGGATCGTCCTCGAACGGCTCCTCGTAGTCGGCCTCGAATTCGGCCGAACGGAGGCGTTCTTCCTCTGCGGCGTGCTCCGCTTCTTCCCGAAGCAGGGCTTCGCGATCGGACTTCGGGATCTGATAATAATCAGGATGGATTTCGCTGAAGGCTAGGAAGCCATGGCGGTTGCCGCCATAGTCGATGAACGCCGCCTGGAGCGACGGTTCGACCCGTGTGACCTTGGCTAGATAGATATTCCCTTTGAGCTGTTTGTGCTCAACGGATTCGAAGTCAAACTCTTCGATCCGGTTGCCTTTGACGACCGCGACCCGGGTCTCCTCCGGGTGGCGCGCATCGATAAGCATGCGCATGGACATTGAAAATTCTCCGGGCGCGCCGGTTCAGCGTTCTAACGCTCCGTCGCGCAGTGATTGGGGCCTCGCTGTGCGCGTACACGCGGACTGCGATGGCAGGATGATAAGAAAGCGTGTCTGCTCCATGCGTCATCCCGCGCCGTTGCGCGGGGCACGCCGCTTCATCGAAGAGCGGATGAAGGGCAGTCTGTGACGTCATTCGAGCTTCAACCTCGTGGAACCGCGGTCTTTCGCACCGTCCGCGGGATCAGTTCCCCGGCATTGCGCCGGAGATCAAAGACTGAGTTAGCATCGCAGCCTTGCCCCCGCAACCTTCGCAGCCGCACAAAGCTGTGGAGGAAGGCCGCTCGGACAGTCCTGTCTTTTTATTGGGATGACAGCATGGACGCTGATGCTATCGGCGCTTCGTGATCAGCACGAGCACTCTGTCCGACCGTCGCGCAATGTGGGCGTTCGCACTGGGAGTCGCCTCGGTAACCTCGGGCGTGCTGCTCCACATCCCGATGTTCCTGATGGGAAGGATGACTCACTACCGGCTCTACGGAATGCCGATGGGCGCCGAGATGTATGTCGGCATGGCATTCATCATCTTCGGGGTCGGGGTCGCAGCCTATGGACTGCTTCCAAGGAATATCTCCGAGCAGCTGAGCGCGAGCCAGGAGATTGTCGTCACTCCGCCCGAAGATTCGCCGCTCTCGGTCTGGCACTGGACGCTAATGCTGGTTCTCGTCGTCGCGCTTGGCATCGATATCATGAAGCCGGCGAGCCTTGGTTTCACGATCCCCGGAATGGTGGACGAGTACCATCAGACGAAGGCGACCGTGTCGCTCGTGCCCTTCTTCGCGCTCGTTGGGACGGTGCTGGGATCGATTGTCTGGGGCACGCTTGCCGACATCTACGGCCGCAAGGCTACGATCCTGCTCTCCGCTGTCATGTTCGTTGGAACATCGATTTGCGGCGCGATGCCCTCGCTGGCCTGGAATATCGGCATGTGCTTCATGATGGGCGCCGCCGCGGGCGGAATGCTCCCGGTTACCTACGCCCTCCTCGCCGAGATGATGCCCAGCAAGCACCGCGGGTGGAGCCTCGTGCTGGTCGGCGGCCTCGGAGCCACTGTAGGCTATTTCGCTGCGAGCGGCTTTTCCGCGCTCCTTCAGCCGATCTTCAGCTGGCGAATCCTGTGGCTCCTCAATCTCCCGACCGGGTTGTCACTGGTCCTCCTTGGAACGCTCATTCCCGAGTCCGCGAAATTCCTGCTCGCTCGCGGGCGCAAGGAAGAGGCAAGGCGCGTAATGGAGCGATTCGGATCGCGAGTTCGTCATACCCGACCAGCCGAGCAGATCGCATTCGAGCGCGGGCCTTCGGTCGCCCTCACCGGGCGTGCATTTTTCGGAAAGCTTTTTGCGCTGAGCCTTGCAGGCGTCTGCTATGGTCTCATCAACTTTGGCCTGCTCCTCTGGCTTCCGACCGACCTGGTCTCGAAGGGCTATAGCGTCGGCCTTTCCAGCAAGCTCCTCGCCGAATCCGCTCTCATCGCTTTTCCGACAGTTTTCATCGTCGCCTTCGCCTACGGCACCTGGAGCAGCAAATGGTCGTTGGTGACCTCTATTGCGGTCACCAGCGCGGGGCTTCTCGGGGTCCTGCAACTGGAATTTACGGGGAGGGGAAGTCCCGTTTTTCCGGTCGCGCTTCTCATTGTCGGTATCAACGCGCTGATTGCAATGGTGCTGCCCTACACCGCCGAGAGCTTTCCGCTGCGCATTCGCGGAAGGACGACCGGAACCGTTGCGGCCTGCAGCAAGGCGGGAGGTGTGTTCGCGCAGCTTCTGGCGATCTTCGCACTCGTTCCGCCGCTCTCGCTGGTCTCGATCGTGATCATGGTTCCAACCGGATTGGCGCTTCTGCTTATCGCTTGGTTCGGAAAAGAAACGCGCGGCCGCGATCTTCGAGAGCTCGACCCCGACGGTCACACCTTCAGAGGGACCGGAATGTAACGGGTGGATCGTGATCCTTATTCACGATTTGCCGTAGCGCTCCACCGTCTATAGCAAGCGCCCGATGGTCGAGAAGGCTTCAACCCTGCTGATGTTCGGAGCGACGGGCGATCTTGCCCGGCGCATGCTGATACCCTCGCTCTACGGGCTCGATTCCGATGGCCTTCTTCCTCAGGATTTGAAGATCATTGGGACCGCCCGGACAGAACTCGATGACGACGGATTTCGCGAGCGGGCCGATGAGGCCCTGAAAGACCATCTGACGCCGGGTTTCTATTCGGAAGGCATCGCCCAGCGCTTCCTGCAGAGGCTTCACTACGTTCCCCTGGACATCAACGACCCCAAGGGATTTGGCAGGCTCGCGGGCGCCATCGGTGATCCGTGCCACGGCGTTGCGATCTTTCTTTCGACCGCCCCCTCGCTGTTCAAGCCGACGATCGACGGTCTCGAGGCAGCTGGCCTTGCGTGCCCGACGGTTCGGATGGCGCTCGAAAAGCCGCTCGGAAGCGATCTCGAATCGAGCCGCGAGATCAACGATGCGGTTGCCGCGGCCTTCCCTGAGGACCGCACGTTCCGGATCGACCATTATCTTGGCAAGGAGACCGTCCAGAACCTTCTTGCCTTGAGGTTCGCCAATTCGATGTTCGAGCCTTTGTGGAACAGCACGCACATCGAACATGTCCAGATTACCGTTGCCGAGACGATCGGGCTCGAGGGTCGCGGCGATTATTACGACCAGGCCGGCGCTCTTCGCGACATGGTCCAGAACCACATTCTCCAGCTCCTCGCGCTCGTCGCCATGGAGCCGCCCAGCGATTTCAACGCGACCGCGGTTCGCGACGAGAAAGTGAAGGTCCTTCGCTCGCTTCGCCCGATCAGCGCCGAGGATGTCGAAGCCGTCACCGTCACCGGCCAATATACGAGGGGCGCAATCGATGGTGAAACCGTCCCCGGTTATCTCGAGGAAGTCGGGCACGAGAGCGGCACGGAAACCTTCGTCGCACTGAAGGCGAACGTCGACAATTGGCGCTGGAAGGGCGTTCCATTCTACCTTCGCACGGGCAAGAGAATGCCGGCGCGCGACACCGAGATCTTCATTCAGTTTCGGGACGTTCCTTATTCGATCTTCGCCTCGCGCGGAGCAACGACTAAGCCCAACAAGTTGATCATCGGCGTTCAGCCCGAAGAGAGCATCGAACTTCGGTTGATGTCGAAGACTCCAGGGCTCGACCGGCAGGGCGTCCGCCTGAGGGAAATCCCGCTCGACATCGGGCTTGCCAATGCATTTAGCGAATATCGCCGGCGGATCGCCTACGAACGCCTGCTCCTCGACCTCATCGAAGGCGATCCCACGCTCTTCGTGCGGCGCGACGAAGTCGAGGCGCAATGGGCCTGGATCGACCGGATCCGAGCCGCCTGGGGCGAAAAGGGGATGAGTCCGCGGCCTTATGCGGCAGGAACCTGGGGGCCTTCGGCAGCGATCGCGCTGACGGAGCGTGACGGCATCAGCTGGCACGAATAAGGGGGCTATAAAATGGCTCTCGATCCCACAGTCGAAAAGGTCACCGATCGGATCATCGAACGATCGAAGGGAATGCGGCGCCGCTATCTCGAGCAAATGGCCGAGCAGAAGGAGAGGGGTGTCAACCGTCCCCGGCTTTCGTGCGGGAATTTCGCCCACGGCTTTGCCGCGGCGGGCGAAGACAAGGAGGCGATCCGCCATCTCGCCGGTCCGAATATCGCGCTCGTAACCTCCTACAACGACATGCTCTCGGCCCATCAGCCCTACGCCCGCTACCCCGAGCAGATGAAGATTTTCGCGCGCGAGGTCGGTGCAACCGCGCAGGTCGCCGGCGGGGTTCCGGCTATGTGCGACGGAGTGACCCAGGGCCAGCCGGGAATGGATCTGTCGCTGTTCAGCCGCGACGTGATCGCCTTTGGAACCGCGGTCGCCCTTAGCCACGGAATGTTCGATGCCGCGGCGCTTCTTGGGATCTGCGACAAGATCGTTCCGGGACTTTTGATCGGAGCGCTCCGCTTTGGTCATCTGCCGATGCTCCTGGTGCCCGGCGGGCCGATGCCATCCGGGCTTCCCAACAAGGAGAAGCAGCGGATCCGGCAACTCTATGCCGAAGGACGGGTCGGAAAAGAGGAGCTGCTGGAGGCCGAGAGCGGCTCCTATCATTCAGCCGGCACCTGCACCTTCTATGGGACCGCCAATTCCAACCAGATGATGATGGAGCTGATGGGACTTCACATTCCCAATTCCGCCTTCATCAATCCCGGGACGCCGCTGAGACAGGCGCTGACCCGGGCCGCAGTTCATCGCCTCGCCGAGCTTGCCCGGAGCGGCGAGCGGCCGCTTGCGGAGGTGGTTGATGAAAAAGCGGTCGTGAACGCGATGATCGGTCTCCTCGCAACGGGCGGGTCGACCAACCATTTCATCCATCTCCCGGCGATTGCGCGGGCTGCGGGGATCCTCATCGACTGGCAGGACTTTGCCGACCTCTCGAGGGCCGTTCCCTTGATCACGAGGGTCTATCCAAACGGATCGAAGGACGTGAACGACTTCCAGGATGCCGGCGGGATGGCCTTTGCCGTCTATACCCTTGGCGGCGCGGGTCTTCTCCACACCGACACTCTCACCGCGGGCGCGGACGAAATGGACGCCTGGATCGGAAACCCCGAACTCCACGGCGACGAGCTCATCTGGAAGAGCGCCGAGGAAAGCGCCGATATCGACATGCTGAGACCGGCGAGAGAGCCATTCCAGAGGGATGGGGGGCTTCGGCTCGTCAAAGGGAATCTCGGCCGAGCGGTGTTCAAGACCAGCGCTGTCGACGAGGAACGCTGGGTCATCGAGGCGCCGGCGCGCTGCTTTTCCGACCAGAACGAGGTGCTCGACGCCTTCAGGGCCGGCGAGCTCAATCAGGACTGCGCGGTCATCGTTCGATTCCAGGGTCCGCGCGCCAATGGAATGCCAGAGCTCCACAAGCTGACCCCGACGCTTGGAGTTCTCCAGGACCGGGGACGACGCGTTGCGCTGATCACCGACGGGCGGATGTCGGGCGCAAGCGGCAAGGTCCCGGCAGCCATTCACGTTTCGCCCGAGGCATTGCCCGACGGACCCCTTGCCCGGGTCCGCGACGGCGATCTCATCCGCCTCGATGCGAGGAACGGGACGCTCGAAGCCGTGGGCGTCGACCTGATGAGCCGGCCGCCGGCCAATTCTCCGCCGCCCCCAACTGGAACCGGACGCGAGCTCTTCGCTCTTTTGAGAATGCACGTGAACGAAGCCGAGCAAGGCGCATCCGCGATGCTTGCGGCAATGGAGGTCGAGCAAGCGTGAGCCGCCAGATCGCAGTTGCCGATGTCGGGGGCACGCATGCCCGTTTCGCACTTGCGCAGATCGACGGCGCCCGCGTCTCCTCGCTTGGCGAACCCGTCACGCTCAAGACCTCCGAACATGGGAGCTTCCAGCTCGCCTGGGAGGAATTCGGGCGGCGGTCGGGAATCGCGCTCCCAAACGCACTTGCGATCGCCTTCGCCGGCCCGGTCGGCGGAGAGCTTCTGAAGCTCACCAACAATCCCTGGGTCATCCGCCCAGCGCTCATCAAGGAGCGCCTCCAGGTCGACCAATATACGATCGTCAACGATTTCGGGGCTGTCGCTTATGCCGTCGCGACCCTTGGCGAGGATGATTTCCGGCACATTTGCGGGCCCCTTGGAGCGCTCCCCAAGGAGGGCGTTACCAGCATCGTTGGTCCAGGAACGGGCCTTGGCGTCGCGGCGCTCCTCAAGACAAGCGGTGGTTACGACGTCATCGAAACCGAGGGCGGCCATATCGACTTCGCGCCGCTGGACGTGCTCGAGGACCGGATTCTCGTCGAGCTCCGACGAAGCTTCCGACGGGTTTCGATCGAACGGATCGCCTCGGGGCGCGGGCTGTGGAACCTCTACGAGGCGCTCGGCGCCATCGAAGGCCAGAGCCTGTCGTTCCACGACGAGAAGGAGCTCTGGGCCGCCGCTCTTGCCGAAAGTGACAGCCTCGCAACCGCTGCGCTCGACCGTCTGTGTCTCACTCTTGGCGCGGTCGCCGGCGATATGGCGCTGGCCCAGGGTGCGAATTCGGTGGTGATCGCGGGCGGAGTGGGCCTGCGCCTTGCCGACTATCTGCCGCGCTCGGGCTTTCGTGACAGGTTCATCGCCAAGGGCCGCTTCGAGCGCCGGATGGACGAGATGCAAGTCAAGCTCATCACGCATCCGCAGCCCGGGCTCTTTGGAGCTGCGGCAGCCTTTGCAAAGGAGCACGGATGACCATCGATGAGATCATGCGCGCCGCGCCTGTAATTCCGGTCCTTGTGCTCGATGGGGAAGGGGATTGGGCAGAGCTCGCCGAGACCTTCGTCGGGTCCGGGCTTGCGGTCCTCGAAGTGACCCTCAGAACGCCAAGCGCGCTCGATGCCATCGCCAGGATGAGCAAAGTCGAAGGCGCGATCGTCGGTGCGGGCACCGTTCTTAACGAACAGCAGCTCGATCAAACACTCGACGCGGGCGCGAAGTTCATCGTTTCTCCCGGGCTGACCAAACCGCTCGCAAAAGCGGTCGAGCGGTCAAAAACCGCCTTTCTTCCCGGTGTTGCGAGCGCCGGCGATATCATGCGGGGGCTCGACCTCGGGCTTGAACGCTTCAAGTTCTTTCCAGCCGAGGCCGCCGGCGGGATCCCGGCCCTGAAGGCACTCTCGGGGCCATTTTCCAAGATCCGCTTC
Organism: Sphingomicrobium sp.; assembly: GCA_036265105.1. Classification (GTDB taxonomy): domain Bacteria; phylum Pseudomonadota; class Alphaproteobacteria; order Sphingomonadales; family Sphingomonadaceae; genus Sphingomicrobium. The sequence continues at coordinate 43,661 of DATAPR010000054.1, read as the reverse complement.
TGTCCGACGGGCGGGATCCGTCCCGACACTGCTTCCGAGTGGCTCGCTCTGGAACCGGTCCTTTGCGTTGGCGGCAGCTGGCTCTACCGATCCGGGGACAGCATGGACGAAGTCGAAGAGCGCGCCAGAGCCGCTTTCGCGCTTCGAGGCTAAATTAGCTGTTAACCATGTTCGCGTGATATATTGCGTTGCGGGTCAATGGGTTGGTGAAAACGTCAGTGCTGCTCAAGGGAGGGACAATCGCCGGAGTGGCGCTCACCGCGCTCGTTGCGGGCGCGTTCCTGTTTGCCTTTTCGGATCGAAGCGGCGCCTCGACCCAGTCGAGCCTCACCGTCAACCTGCCCCCGCCGGTTACCGACCGGATCTATGGAGTGCCCCAGGCCCGGGGACGGCCGATCGTCGTTATCGATGCCGGTCACGGCGGCAGGGATCCCGGCGCAACCGGTGTTTCGGGCCAGGTCCACGAGAAGGATCTCACCCTCGCCCTTGCGAGCGAGCTTCGCGACGATCTGGTTCGACGCGGCCGGGTTCGGGTGGCGATGACCCGCGAGGATGATCGCTATCTGACGCTCGATGAGCGCGCGGCGGTCGCAAGGCGGCTCGATGCTGCGATGTTCGTCTCGCTTCACATGGACAGCGCTCCCAATCCGCTCGCCAGGGGAGCAACGGTCTATTCGCTTTCGGACGTGGCTTCGGATGCCGAAGCGGCTCGCCTCGCGGCCTCGGAAAACGGGACTGAGGATCATCAGGCGTCAGGGGGAGCTGTTGAGGCGATGCTGTCCGATCTTGCCATGCGAACCCAGATGAGCGCGTCGGCCGATCTTGCCGAGAGGCTGGTCAGCAAGTCGGCGGGCCGGTTCGAACTTCGCCCGAACCCGCACCGCTTCGCCTCTTTCCATGTCCTTCGAAGGGCCGATGCGCCCGGAGTGCTGTTCGAGGCCGGCTACATCAGCAATGCCGATGACGAAATTCTGCTCCGCTCTCCCGATGAGCGCTCGAAGATCGCTCTGGCGCTCGCCCAGGCGATCGAAACCGATGTCGCCGCGAGAGCTCGGCGTTAACGTCATTAACCGGCTTTTCGCACCAGCGCTGAACGGCTAGACGCATCCTCGAATGAAATTCGAGCGTCTGACTCCTCCCGATTGGCAGCTTCCCGATCTCGTTGCCTTCAACGCGAGGGTTCACGAGTGGGTCGACCCGTGGTGGGCCCACAGGTGGGTTCGCCTGATCGCCTGGGCTGTCGCTGCACTGTTCGTTCTGTTTGTGGCGATGTGGATCTATTTCGCATCGGGTCTTCCATCGGCGCAGACCCTGCTCGCCTACAAGCCGCCGCTCCCGGCCAATGTCCGCGGCTATAACGGAGACCCGGTCCAGACCTTCGCCCGGGAACGGCGCGTCGATCTTTCCTATGATGAAATCCCGCCGCTCGTGGTCCACTCGTTCATTTCGGCCGAGGACAAGGATTTCTTCCACCATCACGGCATCGACTATTCGGGCTTCGTCAAAGCGGTCTTCAACTATACGACCCATCTCGGGCGCGGCGGCCGTGTCGCCGGCGGCTCGACCATCACCCAGCAGGTCGCCAAATATCTGCTTCGGGACAGCAGCTACAATGTCGGGCGAAAGGCGCGAGAGGCGATCCTCGCCTTCAGGCTCGAGGACACGCTGAGCAAGGAGCAGATTCTCGAGCTCTACCTCAACTCGATCTTCCTTGGACGCAACGCTTATGGAGTGCAGGCGGCGTCGCGTGCCTATTTCGACAAGGACGTCGACGAGCTCACTCTTCCCGAGGCGGCTTATCTTGCGATCCTTCCCAAGGCCCCGTCCAATTACGACCCGGTGCGCGCAACCCAGAAGGCGCTCGGGCGGCGCAACTACGTGCTCCAGGAGATGTACCGCAATGGCTACATCACCGAGGATCAATGGCACACGGCGGCGGTCAGCCCCCTTGGAACGATCCGCTACGGAAGCAACGAGAAGTTCGTCCAGCAGGGCGGCTATTTCATGGAAGAAGTCCGCCGCGAGCTGATCAAGCGCTTCGGCGAGGATTCCAAGGACGGTCCCAACAGCCTCTATTCGGGCGGCCTGTGGGTCCGCTCGTCAATGAACCCGGTCATGCAGGATGCCTCTGCCCAGGCGCTTCGCGATGGTCTCGTCAAGTTCGGCGGAAGCGCCGGCTGGAAGGACCTCGGCATGACGGTCGACCTCACGAAAGACTGGGCAGGCCAGCTCGACCGCGCACCCGTCGGCACCGGCTATTCGGATTGGCTGAAGGCTGCCGTTCTTTCGAAGGGCGATGGAGCGGCAACGATCGGGTTCACCAACGGTTCGTCGGGAAGCCTTCCGGCATCTGGAGCGTCGATGCCGGTTCGCGGAGTCGGCGGGTCGGCATTCGATGCGCTGAAGCCTGGAATGGTCATCATCGTCAAGCAGACTGCGCCGGGCACGTTTCAGCTGAAGTCAGTGCCGGAGATTTCCGGCGGAATGCTGGTCGAGGAGGTCCATACCGGGCGAGTCCTCGCGATGCAGGGCGGGTTCGATGTCGTCGGGTCGAGCTACAACCGTTCGATCCAGGCGCTTCGCCAGCCCGGGTCGGCATTCAAGCCGATCGTCTATGTGACCGCGCTCCAGAACGGCTTCACTCCGGCGACGATCGAGCTCGATGCGCCCTTCTGCGTCTGGCAGGGCGCGGGCCTTGGCCAGAAATGCTTCGTCAACTTCGACCGACGGTCGGCGGGCCCGCATACCCTTCGCTGGGGTCTCGAGCAGTCGCGCAACCTGATGACGGTCCGGGCGGCGTCGACCATCGGAATGCCCAAGATCCTCGACACCGCGCGCAAGCTCGGGGTCGGCGACTATCCCAATTATCTCTCGATCGCGCTTGGCGCCGGCGACACGACCGTCCTTCGGCTGACCAACGCCTATGCGATCCTTGCCAACCAGGGGCGTTCGGTCAAACCAACGACCATCGATTATGTCGAGGATCGAGACGGCAAGGTCATCTACCGGACCGATAACCGCTGCCAGCTGATGGGCAATTGCGATGCTTCGGACTGGGACGGCGGGCCGATGCCGCGACCGCCGAGCCGGACCCGCCAGCTCGTCGATCCGATGGCGGCCTTCCAGATGGTCCATGTGATGGAGGGCGTCATCATCCGCGGTACCGCTACGGTACTTCGCGACCTCAATCGTCCGCTGTTCGGCAAGACGGGAACGACCAACGGCCCGACCAATGTCTGGTTCGTCGGCGGGACTTCGGACATCGTTGCCGGTGTCTATGTCGGGTACGACAATCCGAGACCGCTCGGAGGCTGGGCTCAGGGCGGCCGGATCTCCGCTCCGATCTGGAAGGAGTGGGCGCTGACCGCTCTCAAGGATCAGCCCAAGGTGCCGTTCGTCGCCCCGCCCGGAATCCGCTGGGTGCGGATCGACAGGGCAAGCGGCAAGCCCGTCTTTGGCTCATTCCCGACGACCGACAGCGATCCCAATGCGCAGGTCATCTGGGAAGCCTTCCAGCCTCAGACCGAGGCCGTTCACACCACTCGAAGCACGTTTGGCGATCCCTACAGCCCGCAATATCTTCAGCTCTGGGAGCAGGCAGGCCAGGCGGCGCAAAAGCAGCAGCCGGTTCCAGGACAGACGCCGCCGGGAGAATCTCCGGTCGCAACCGTCCCCGAGCCGCTGCCGACCACCTTGCCAACCCAGAACACGCTCTAGTAGCGTTTCTCGAGGGAGGTACCAAGAACATGCGCGCCGAAGCGCAGGCCCATATCCATCAGATCAAAGCAGCGACGGCGCTTCTGCGCCGGTTCCTCGACTGGGACCGGGCAATGAAGCGCCTCGAGGAACTGAATGCGAAGGTCGAGGACCCAACGCTCTGGAATGATCCCAAGGCGGCTCAGGACGTGATGCGCGAGCGGCGCAGGCTCGAAGAGGCGATCGGAGCCACAAGGACGCTCGAGCGCGAGCTCTCGGAGACATCGGAGCTCATCGAGCTTGCCGAAAGCGAGGGCGATCAGGCGCTCGTCGAGGACGGCATTCGAAGCCTTGCGGAGCTCGCCGAGCGGGCTGACCGCGACAAGGTCGCAGCGCTTCTCGCGGGCGAGGCCGATGCCAACAACGCTTATGTCGAGATCAATGCCGGAGCTGGCGGAACCGAGAGCCAGGACTGGGCCGAGATGCTGCTTCGAATGTACACGCGCTGGGCCGAGCGGCACGGCTTCAAGGTCGAGATGGTCGACCATCATTCCGGCGAGCAGGCCGGAATCAAGTCGGCGACGATCCTGGTGAGGGGCGAAAACGCCTACGGCAATCTGAAGACCGAAAGCGGGGTTCACCGGCTCGTCCGGATCAGCCCCTATGATGCCAACGCCCGGCGTCACACGAGCTTTTCGAGCGCCTGGATCTATCCCGAGGTCGACGAGGACATCGATATCCAGGTCGAGGAAAAGGATTTGAGGATCGACACCTATCGGTCGTCGGGAGCCGGCGGGCAGCACGTCAACACGACCGACAGCGCGGTGAGGATCACCCACATCCCGACCAATATCGTCGTTGCTTGCCAGAACGAGCGCTCGCAGCACAAGAACCGCGCCTCGGCGATGAAGCAGCTAAAGGCGCGCCTCTACGAGGCCGAGCTTCAGAAGCGGGAGGCCGAGGCCGATGCCGCGAACGCGTCGAAGACCGACATCGGATGGGGCCACCAGATCCGCTCCTACGTCCTTCAGCCCTACCAGCTCGTCAAAGATCTTCGAACCGGCGTGACCTCGACCGCGCCGGGCGATGTCCTCGACGGCGATCTCGACCGGTTCATGGCTGCTGCGCTCTCGCAGCGGGTGACCGGCGAGAAGGTCGAGGTCGAGGATGTGGAATAGGATCCCGATCCTCGCGGCTCTTGCGCTGCTGTCGTGCCGAGGGCAGCCCCGCCAGCCCCTCTTCCCCGAAGCTCACCGCGACGTCGCCCCGATCGTTGGTGACACATTCTCCACCGAGGATGCGCGCGATCGCCTTGGCGAAGCGCAGCAGGTGATGCAGCTCGCCGGAGTTCGAAACGGAATGTGGGTCGCGGACGTGGGAGCCGGGCAGGGATATTATACGGTAAGACTGGCGCGCGTTGTCGGAGCGAGCGGCAGGGTGCTCGCGGAAGACATCCTGCCCGATGTCACCGACCAGCTGTCCGACCGGGTCCAGCGGCAGCGGCTCGACAATGTCGCGGTCAAGCTTGGAACACCCGACGATCCGCAGCTTCCGGCCCACACGTTCGACCGCATCTTCCTCGTCCACATGTATCACGAGGTTGCCTCCCCTTACGCCTTCCTGTGGCACATGCGCGAAGGGCTGAAGGCCGACGGGCTGGTGATCGTCGTCGATGCCGATCGGCCGGTGAAGCTCCACGGAATGCCGCCGGCTCAGCTTCGGTGCGAGCTTGCGGCGCTGAACCTCAAGCCCGCCAATTTCACGATGCTCGCCGGCGGGGAAACCTACTTCATGGCCTTCAGAGCTGTCGGCCCAAGGCCTTCGCCCCAGGCGATCAGGCCCTGCGCTTCGGGCTAGAGCCAGCCCGTTCGGCGGAAGCGGTCGTAGAGCCATAGGCAGATGACCACGATAAGACCGAGCACCAGGAAATAGCCGTATTTGAGGTGAAGCTCGGGCATGTTTTCGAAATTCATTCCGTAGATACCCGCGATCGCGGTCGGCACCGCAAGGATCGCCGCCCATGATGCGAGCTGACGGGTGATCGTCCCGACCCGCTGCTGTTCGATGAGCTGGCTCAGCTGGAAGACCGAGTTGAGCGCGTCGCGAAGGCCGTCGACTCGCTCCTGGACACGACGGACATGGTCCTGGACATCGCGAAAATAGGCGCGGGCGTCGGCTTCGATGCAGGGCAGCTCCTGCCGGGCCAGCTTCAGCGCGACTTCGCCCATCGGCCCGAGGATCCTTTGCATTCGGCTAAGTTCCCTCCGAAGCGTGAAGATGTGATTGACCTGCTCGCGCTCGAGGAAGGTCGAAGCGGCCCGAGACTCCATTCGGAGCACATCTTCCTCGATGTCGTCGACCAAGGGTGCGTAGCCATCGACGACATAATCGAGCACCGTGTGAAGCAGATAATCGGTCCCGTGCATGAGGAGCTTGGGTGCCTTTTCGAGCTGCTCTCGAAGGGCAGTATGAGCGCGCTCCGAGCCGTGCCTCACAGTAATGATATGGCTGCTTCCGACAAAGATCGCAGTCTCGCCATAGTCGATCGTTTCGCCGTGAAGCCGCGCTGTTCGGGCGATCACGAACAGCTGGTCGCCAAAGACCTCGACCTTCGGAAGCTGGTTCGCCTTGATCGCATCTTCGACCGCCAGCGGATGGAGATCGTAAGTCTGCTGAAGCGCCAGCATCTCTGCGTCAGTAGGATCGGCGATACCGATCCAGACGAATTCGGACACGTTGGCCGAACAATCGACTTTCTCGTCGATCCGGACGCTTCGGACGCGCGCGCCGTCGCGGTAGTGGTAAGCAGCCACAACGGGCATCGCGATCCCCGCAAATATGCCGAAGCGACCTTCTTAACAGCCGATCTGTGACAAGTCTGCGAAATCGGAAAAAGGACGGCCTAGCGCGACGCCTCGTCGCTAGCGGCGACGGACAGTCCTCGAACGGCGCCGCTCAATGGTCTTGGCATAGGGCGTAGCCTACCCGGCTAACCGCGAGTCCCAGGGCGGCGGCGGCAATGAAGAAAAAGTCGTCAGACACCCCTTCACAAGTGGGGAAATCGCATTATATCGGCTTCATCCAAGAAATAGACGGCTCCGCCGCACGGTGACGTGCGCCTGGAGCTTTTCCCGTCCTCTCCGGGACAGGGTCCGAACTGGCGCACGGACCGAACGCATTGGGGAGGGTAAGCGGGGCAGCGCTCCACAACATGGCCGGCGAAAAGCCGGCGAAACCGGGCGGAGCGCTGGGACATCCCTAGCGTCTTCCGTGATAGCGCAGGGAAGCAAATGGCCACCAAAGCGATCGACGCACCCCGTAGGACCACCAGCGGAGCGAGGACGAAACAGCGGCGAATCCGCAAGATCTTCGGCAATATCCACGAAATCTCCGAAATGCCGAACCTCATCGAGGTTCAGCGCGAGAGCTATGAGCAGTTCCTCCGCTCGGACCCCAAATCGGGCTACGTCTCAGGTCTTGAGAAGACTCTTCGGTCGGTCTTCCCGATCATGGACTTCGCCGGCACCGCCCACCTCGACTTCGACCATTACGAGCTCGAGCATCCCAAGTACGATGTCGACGAGTGCCGCCAGCGCGGGCTCACCTTTGCAGCGCCGATGCGAGTGACGCTTCGACTGACGACCTTCGAGATCGATCCCGAGACCGAGGCCAAGTCGGTCATCGATATCAAGGAGCAGGACGTCTACATGGGCGACATGCCGCTCATGACGATGAACGGCACTTTCATCATCAATGGCACCGAGCGGGTGATCGTCAGCCAGATGCACCGTTCGCCGGGCGTCCTGTTTGACCATGACCGCGGCAAGACGCACGCCAGCGGCAAATATCTCTTCGCCGCACGAGTGATCCCCTATCGCGGCAGCTGGCTCGACTTCGAGTTCGACGCCAAGGACATCGTCAACGTCCGTATCGACCGCAAGCGCAAGCTTCCGGTCACTGCGCTTCTCCACGCGCTCGGAATGCCGAGCGAGGAGATCCTCAACACCTTCTACAAGCGAATCTCTTACGTTCGCGGCAAGAACGGCTGGCAGATCCCCTATCTCGCCGATGCCTGGCGCGGCCAGAAGCCGACCCACGACGTCGTCGACGCCGACACCGGCGAGGTGATCTTCAAGTCGGGCGAAAAGATCACGCCCCGGCGCGCCAATCAGGCGACCAAGGACGCCATCAAGAACGTCATCATCCCGACCGAGGAGATCTTCGGTCGCTATTCGGCGTTCGATCTCATCAACGAGAAGACCGGCGAGATCTATATCGAGGCCGGCGACGAGGTCACTCCCGAGAATATGGAGAAGCTCGACGAGGCGGGCGTGAAGACGCTCGAACTGCTCGACATCGACTTCGTCAACACGGGTCCCTGGATCCGCAACACGCTCAAAGCCGACAAGAGCGAGGATGGCGACAGCGCGCTCGCCGACATCTACCGGGTCATGCGCCCGGGCGAGCCGCCGACTCGCGAGACCGCGGACGCATTGTTCTACGGCCTGTTCTTCGATCCCGAGCGCTACGACCTTTCGGCGGTCGGGCGCGTGAAGCTCAACATGCGCCTCGGCCTTGATGCCGAGGATACGGTGACGACTCTTCGAAGGGAGGACATCCTCGCGGTCGTCCAGGAGCTTGTGAACCTCAAGGACGGCAAGGGCGAGATCGACGATATCGACAATCTCGCCAATCGCCGTGTGCGTTCGGTCGGTGAGCTTCTCGAGAACCAATATCGTGTCGGGCTCCTTCGAATGGAGCGCGCGGTGAAGGAGCGCATGAGCAGCGTCGACGTGTCGACGGTCATGCCCAACGATCTCATCAACGCGAAGCCCGCGGTCGCAGCGGTCCGCGAGTTCTTCGGTTCATCGCAGCTCTCGCAGTTCATGGACCAGACCAACCCGCTTTCCGAGGTCACCCACAAGCGCCGGGTTTCGGCGCTCGGGCCGGGCGGCCTCACTCGCGAGCGCGCCGGGTTTGAAGTCCGCGACGTCCACCCGACGCACTACGGCCGGATCTGCCCGATCGAGACTCCCGAAGGCCCGAACATCGGCCTCATCAACTCGCTCGCAAGCTTTAGCCGGGTCAACAAATACGGCTTCATCGAGACGCCCTATCGCAAGGTGGTCGATCGCAAGGTGACCAACGAGGTCGTCTATCTCTCGGCCATGGAAGAGGCCAAGCATACGATCGCTCAGGCCAATGCCGAGCTCAACAAGGACGGAACGTTCGTCGAGGAGATCATCTCGGCCCGCCGCAACGGCGAGTTCCTGATTGCTCCGCGCGATCAGATCACGCTCATGGACGTTTCGCCAAAGCAGCTTGTCTCGGTCGCGGCATCGCTCATTCCGTTCCTCGAGAATGACGACGCCAACCGGGCGCTCATGGGTTCGAACATGCAGCGTCAGGCCGTTCCGCTCATCCAGGCCGAGGCGCCGCTCGTCGGAACCGGCATGGAAGAGACGGTCGCGCGCGATTCCGGCGCAGCCATCGCGGCGCGTCGCTCCGGAGTGGTCGACCAGGTCGATGCAGCTCGTATCGTCGTTCGGGCCACCGGCGAATTGAGGGCCGGCGAATCGGGCGTCGACATCTATACGCTGATGAAGTTCCAGCGCTCGAACCAAAACACCTGCATCAACCAGCGTCCGCTGGTGAAGGTCGGTGACCCGGTCGATGCCGGGGAGATCATCGCCGACGGTCCTTCGACCGAATATGGCGAGCTCGCGCTCGGCCGGAACGTGCTCGTCGCGTTCATGCCGTGGAACGGGTACAATTACGAAGATTCGATCCTGATCTCCGAGCGGATCGTGAAGGACGACGTCTTCACCTCGATCCATATCGAAGAGTTCGAGGTGATGGCCCGCGACACCAAGCTCGGGCCCGAGGACATCACTCGCGATATCCCGAACGTCGGCGAGGAGGCGCTTCGCAACCTCGACGAGGCGGGCATCGTCTACATCGGGGCAGAGGTCGAGCCGGGCGATATTCTCGTCGGCAAGATCACTCCCAAGGGCGAAAGCCCGATGACCCCGGAAGAGAAGCTGCTTCGGGCGATCTTCGGCGAAAAGGCCTCCGACGTTCGCGACACGTCGCTTCGCCTTCCGCCGGGTGTCAGCGGAACAGTCGTCGAGGTCCGGGTCTTCAACCGGCACGGAATCGATATCGACGACCGTACGAGGGCCATCCAGACCGAGGAGAAGGAAAGGCTCAAGAAGGACGCCGACGACGAGAAGGCGATCCTCAACCGAGCCACGTTCTCGCGCCTCAAGGAGATGCTCCTTGGACAGGTCGCGACGGCCGCCCCCAAGGCGATCAAGAAGGGCTCGGCGCTCGACGATTCGACGATCGAGGCCGCCGAGCGCCACGAGTGGTGGAAGATCGCGGTCAAGGACGACAAGCGCCAGGCCGACCTCGAGGCCCTCAAGGCCCAGTACGACGAGGCGATGAACACCATCAATCGGCGCTTCGAGGATCGTGTCGAGAAGCTCGAGCGCGGCGACGAGCTGCCCCCGGGCGTGCTCAAGATGGTCAAGGTCTTCGTCGCAGTGAAGCGCAAGCTTCAGCCTGGCGACAAGATGGCCGGACGCCACGGCAACAAGGGCGTCATTAGCCGGATCCTCCCCCAGGAGGACATGCCGTTCCTCGAGGACGGAACCCCGGTCGACATCGTTCTCAACCCGCTCGGCGTTCCGAGCCGGATGAACGTCGGTCAGATCTTCGAGACCCACCTCGGCTGGGCTTCGCGCGGCCTTGGCCGGCAGATCCAGCAAATGCTCGAGGACATCCATGAGCGCGGCAAGGATCTGAGCGGCAAGGATTCGAAGGCCGTTAGAGCCAAGCTCAAGGATATCTATGGCGATGCCTACGCCAAGGAGATCGATGGCCGGGACGATGATGCACTGATCGAGCTTGCATCGAACCTCACGGCCGGCATTCCCATGGGAACGCCGGTGTTCGACGGCGCCCGCGAACCTGACGTCAGCGCAATGCTCGAGAAGGCCGGGCTCGACACTTCGGGCCAGGTCACATTGTTCGACGGCCGATCTGGCGATCCATTCGATCGAAAGGTGACCGTTGGCTACATCTATATGCTGAAGCTCCACCACCTCGTTGACGACAAGATCCACGCTCGCTCGATCGGGCCCTACAGCCTCGTCACCCAGCAGCCGCTGGGCGGAAAGGCGCAGTTCGGCGGACAGCGTTTCGGAGAGATGGAAGTGTGGGCTCTCCAGGCTTACGGAGCCGCCTATACGCTTCAGGAAATGCTGACGGTGAAGTCGGACGACGTGGTCGGGCGAACCAAGGTCTACGAGGCGATCGTCAAGGGCGACGACACGTTCGAGGCCGGCATTCCGGAGAGCTTCAACGTGCTCGTCAAGGAGATGCGCTCGCTCGGGCTCAACGTCGAGCTCGACAGCGTCGTCGACCCGAACGCGGAACCGACTGCACTCGCCGCCGAATAAACAAGGGAACAACCCAGCCCCTCCCGTTTGCGGGAGGGGTCAGGAGCAAAACATGAACGAACTGACGAATTTCGCGAACCCGATCGCCAAGCCGGAAACCTTCGACGAGATCCGGATTGGGATCGCGTCGCCCGACAAGATCCGAAGCTGGTCCTTCGGCGAGATCAAGAAGCCCGAGACGATCAACTACCGCACGTTCAAGCCGGAGCGTGACGGCCTGTTCTGCGCGCGCATCTTTGGTCCGATCAAGGATTACGAATGCTTGTGCGGCAAGTACAAGCGCATGAAGTACAAGGGAATCGTCTGCGAAAAGTGCGGCGTCGAAGTGACCGTATCCAAGGTCCGCCGCGAGCGCATGGGCCATATCGAGCTCGCCGCTCCAGTCGCTCACATCTGGTTCCTGAAGTCGCTTCCAAGCCGCATCGGGCTGCTCCTCGACATGCAGCTCAAGCAGCTCGAGCGGATCCTCTATTTCGAGAGCTATGTGGTCATCGAGCCCGGTCTTACCGCGCTCGAGAAGTACCAGCTTCTGACCGAGGACGAGCTGCTCGCCGCCCAGGACGAATATGGCGAGGACGCCTTTTCGGCCGGGATCGGAGCCGAGGCCGTCAAGCAGATGCTGATCGACCTCGATCTTGCTGGCGAAAAGGAGCAGCTGCTCCAGGAGCTCGCCGAAACCAAGTCCGAGCTCAAGCCCAAGAAGATCATCAAGCGGCTGAAGGTCGTCGAGAGCTTCCTGGAATCGGGCAACCGGCCCGAGTGGATGATCATGGAAGTCATTCCGGTGATTCCGCCCGAGCTCAGGCCCCTGGTTCCGCTGGACGGCGGCCGCTTCGCGACTTCGGACCTCAACGACCTCTATCGCCGGGTCATCAACCGCAACAACCGGTTGAAGCGGCTGATGGAGCTTCGCGCTCCGGACATCATCGTCCGAAACGAGAAGCGAATGCTCCAGGAAGCGGTGGATGCGCTGTTCGACAACGGCCGCCGCGGCAGGACGATCACCGGCGCCAACAAGCGTCCGCTAAAGTCGCTGTCCGACATGCTCAAGGGCAAGCAGGGCCGCTTCCGTCAGAACCTGCTCGGAAAGCGTGTCGACTATTCGGGCCGTTCGGTCATCGTGACCGGTCCCGAGCTCAAGCTTCACCAGTGCGGTCTTCCCAAGAAGATGGCGCTCGAGCTGTTCAAGCCGTTCATCTACTCGCGTCTCGACGCCAAGGGTCTCTCGATGACCCTAAAGCAGGCCAAGAAGTGGGTCGAAAAAGAGCGCAAGGAAGTCTGGGACATCCTCGACGAGGTCATCCGCGAGCATCCGGTGCTCCTCAATCGCGCTCCGACGCTCCACCGTCTCGGTATCCAGGCGTTCGAGCCCGTCCTCATCGAAGGCAAGGCGATCCAGCTTCACCCGCTGGTCTGCGCCGCCTTCAACGCCGACTTCGACGGCGACCAGATGGCTGTTCACGTCCCGCTGAGCCTCGAGGCCCAGCTGGAAGCGCGCGTCCTCATGATGAGCACGAACAATATTCTTTCGCCCGCGAACGGGAAGCCGATCATCGTGCCCTCGCAGGACATGGTTCTTGGTCTCTATTACCTCTCCCTCGAGAAGGACGGTGAGCCGGGCGAGGGCATGATGCTGAGCGACATGGCCGAGGTCCACCAGGCGATTGCCGCCGGCGCGGTCACCCTGCACTCGAAGATCATCAGCCGGGTTCCGCAGACCAACGAGGCCGGCGAAGAGGAAATGAAGCGGTTCGAGACGACGGCCGGCCGAATGCTCCTGGGAGAAACTCTCCCCAAGAGCCACAAGGTTCCGTTCGAGACCGTCAACCGGGTCCTCACCAAGAAGGAGATCGGCGACGTCATCGACATCGTCTATCGCCACACCGGCCAGAAGGAGACGGTGCTGTTCGCGGACGCGATCATGCAGCTCGGATTCCGGCACGCGTTCCACGCCGGCATTTCCTTCGGCAAGGACGACATGGTCATTCCCGAGGCGAAGGAAAAGCTGGTCGAGGACACCCGGACGCTCGTCAAGGATTACGAGCAGCAGTACCAGGACGGCCTCATCACCCAGCAGGAAAAGTACAACAAGGTGATCGATGCCTGGTCGCGTTGCGGTGACCAGGTCGCGAGCGCCATGATGAAGGAGATTTCGGCAACCCCGAAGCTTCCCGACGGGCGCCAGGCCGACCTCAACTCGATCTACATGATGGCCCACTCGGGTGCCCGGGGAAGCCAGGCGCAGATCAAGCAGCTCGCCGGAATGCGGGGCCTCATGGCCAAGCCGTCGGGCGAGATCATCGAAACTCCGATCATCTCGAACTTCAAGGAGGGCCTCACCGTCCTTGAATATTTCAACTCGACCCACGGCGCCCGAAAGGGCCTCGCGGACACGGCGCTCAAGACGGCGAACTCGGGCTATCTGACCCGTCGTCTCGTCGACGTCTCGCAAGATGCCGTGATCATCGAGGATGATTGCGGAACCGACCGCGCTCTTGAGATGCGAGCAATTGTCCAGGGCGGAGCGACCATCGCTTCGCTCGCGGACCGGGTGCTCGGCCGGACGACGGCGGAGGACATTGTCGATGCCAAGTCGGGCGACGTGATCATCGCCGAGGGCGAGCTTCTCGACGAGGCGATGGTTGCTCAGATCGAAGCGATCGGACTCCAGGGTGTTCGGATCCGATCGCCGCTGGTTTGCGCGTCGAAGCAGGGTGTTTGCGCCAAATGCTACGGCCGCGACCTTGCTCGCGGTACGCCTGTGAACATCGGCGAGGCCGTGGGCGTGATCGCTGCCCAGTCGATCGGCGAGCCGGGCACGCAGCTGACGATGCGGACCTTCCACATCGGCGGCGCTGCGCAGCTCAACGAGCAGTCGAACCTCGAGGCGCCGGTCGACGGAACGATCGAGCTTCGCGACATGCCGACGATCCTCGACCCGCGCGGACGGCATTTGTCGCTGTCGCGCTCGGGCGAGATCGCGATCCTCGACATGGACGGCCGCGAGCTTTCGACGCACCGGGTACCGTTTGGCGCCCATCTCCTGTGCGAGAGCGGCCATATCGTCAGCCGCGGCGATCGTATTGCCGAGTGGGATCCCTCGTTCAGCCCGGTGATCACCGAGAAGGCCGGTACCGTCAAATATCAGGACCTGATCGAGAACCGGACGATGACGGAGCAGGTCGACGAATCGACCGGCATCACCCAGCGCGTCGTTACCGACGACATGACCAAGTCGAAGAAGGACACGCTTCACCCCCGTCTCACGCTGACCGGCGACAAGGCGAAGGAGGCGGGCGTCTATCGCCTGGCTTCGGGCGCGATCGTCGCGGTCGAGGACGGACAGCATGTCGAAGCCGGCGAAGTGCTTGCTCGTATGCCCCGGGAAGCTGCGCGTACGCGCGACATCACCGGCGGTCTGCCGCGCGTCGCCGAGCTGTTCGAGGCGCGCAAGCCCAAGGAGAATGCGATCATCGCGAAGGTCTCCGGCAAGGTCACCTTCATGCGCGACTACAAGGCCAAGCGTAAGATCGCGATCGTGCCGGAGGATGGTTCGGAACCGGTCGAGTATCTGGTTCCCAAGTCGAAGATGATCGAGGTCCAGGAAGGGGACTTCGTGAAGCGCGGCGACAACCTCGTGGGCGGTTCACCCGATCCGCACGACATCCTCGAGGTCCTCGGAGTCGAGGCGCTCGCCGAATATCTCGTGAGCGAGATCCAGGAGGTGTACCGACTTCAGGGCGTGAAGATCAACGACAAGCACATCGAGGTGATCGTTCGCCAGATGCTGCAGAAGGTCGAGATCACCGACGGCGGAGATACCACTCTGCTTGCCGGCGAGCAGGTCGATCGCGACGAGATGGACGAGAACAACGCCCGCCTCGGGAAGAACGAGAAGAAGGCTGAAGGAAAGCCGGTGCTCCTTGGAATTACCAAGGCGTCCCTGCAGACCCGAAGCTTCATCTCGGCGGCCTCGTTCCAGGAGACCACTCGGGTCCTCACGGAGGCTGCGGTCCAAGGCAAGGTCGACACCCTCATGGGCCTCAAGGAGAACGTGATCGTCGGGCGTCTGATCCCGGCGGGAACGGGCGCGGGCATGAACCGCCTGCGAGTCTCGGCGACCGCGCGCGACACGGCGCTTCGTGCAGCCCACCGACGGATGCAGGAGGCGCTTATCGCTCCGGATTCGGCCGAGGAACTGCGCGCCGCCGAGCGTGCGCGCACTCCAAGGGACGACGCCGGAACGGGCGATGATCCTCTCGCGGAGGTGGCTCCGAGCGGTCATGGGCTCGATGCCGACGCGGGTGACTATCTCCAGAAATAGGCTTCTTCAGCCTGGCTCAAACAAAAACCCCGCCGGAGCGATCCGGCGGGGTTTCTTCTTTCACTAAGACGGTCGGGCTAATTGTCAGCAGCGCCCGCCGTGCATGGCATTTTCCGTACAGTTCGCGGCCGAGCCGACGTCAGCTCCCACGCCCCGCACGGTGTTGCATGCCGCGATGGCGAGGCAAGCCCCGACCAGCGCAACTGCGACCAGCTTGTGGATCATCACCGTTCCTCCGTTCGACGTCCGGAACGACAATGAATCACGAACCAGCTGTCTGTCTACTGAACCTTATTTGCAGCCCTGTCCGTTCATCGTGTTCTCAGTGCAATTCGCAACCGAGTTCACATCCCTTGCTGCTCCGCGAACGGTGTTACAGGCGGCGATGGCGAGTGCGATGCCGATCAGGGCCACTGTTGTGACTTTCTGAAGCATTGTTGTTCTCCCTTCTCATGGGGGTGGGTAACGCGGGGTCGCCGGAACGGCTCCATTCGGGTAGCGTTAATTTCGTCGAGGGTGCAAGCGGAGTCGTAAGATGCGTAAGGTCGGGCTGCTTGCCATATTGATGCTTGGCGGGTGCATGAGCAATCATCCCGCGGTGAGACCGCTAAGGCCGCTTGAGATCGCAACCGCGCCCTATCAGCCGCTTGTGACTGCGGCGCTCACCGGAACGCTCATGTATGAGGGCGACTGCCTGCTCTTCCGCGATGACAGGAGCGGGATGATCCTGATGCCCGTCTGGCCGGCAGGAAGCAGCTTCAACGGCACCGCGCTCCTTTATCACCTTCCCGGAAAGGCGGATCAGTGGGTCGCAGTCACCCAGGAGGTGCTCCTCTCCGGCCAGCCGATTGGCTGGAGGACGCTCGGCGGCGTTCCCTACCAGCCCCTCCATCACCAGTGCGGCGCTTACGCGCCCTTCTTCGTCAGCCAGGTGAGACCCGCCGACTAGACCGCGACGGGCGCCGAGATATGCGGGTGCGGGTCGTAATTCTCGAAGACGAAGTCCTCGGGCTCATAGTCGAACAGCCCTTGTCCGCGGTCCTTGATGACCAGCTGGGGAAGCGGCCGCGGCTCGCGCGCTAGCTGGAGCCGGGCCTGCTCAAGATGGTTCGAATAGAGGTGGCAGTCGCCGCCCGTCCACACGAACACTCCGGGCTCGAGACCGCATTCGCGGGCGAGCATGTGAGTGAGGAGCGCGTAGGATGCGATATTGAACGGCACTCCAAGGAAGATGTCGGCGCTTCGCTGATAGAGCTGGAGGTTGAGGCGCCCGGCTGCAACCTGCGTCTGGAACAGGCAATGACAGGGTGCGAGAGCCATTTTCGCAATCTCGCCAGGGTTCCAGGCGGTGACGATCTGTCGGCGCGAATAGGGGTCTCTTCGAATGAGATCGACGAGGTTGTCGATCTGGTCGAAATGGCGTCCGTCCGATGTCTCCCAGTCCCGCCACTGCTTGCCGTAGACTGGCCCGAGATCGCCCTCGTCATCGGCCCATTCGTCCCAGATCGACACCTTGCGCTCGTTGAGCCAGCGGACGTTGGTCTCGCCGCGAAGGAACCACAAAAGCTCGACAATGATCGACCTCAAGTGAAGCTTCTTGGTCGTCAGAAGCGGAAAGCCGTCGCCAAGGTCAAAGCGCATCTGGGCGCCGAACCAGGAAAGAGTGCCGGTTCCGGTCCGATCATGCTGTTCGACTCCCTTCTCGAGAATCAGCTGCATGAGGTCGAGGTACTGGCGCATCGATCCTACCCTAATCGGCGCGGCTTCAAACGGAAAGCGGGGGGCGTCTCGCCCCCAGCTTTCCTGTGAGAGTCAGAAGTTGATCGCCGCGGACAGGAAGACCTGCCTCGGATTGCCGTAATAAGCGGTCAGAATGCCGGTGTCGCCGAGGGTCGAGATGGGCTTCCCGTTCGTGCCCAGGAGATAGGCTCCGGTGTAGGGATCCTGGGCGAGGAAATTGTAGCCCGAGACGATATACTTCTTGTTGAGGATGTTCTTCGCGTGAAGGCCGATTTCGTATCTCGCTCCGCTTGAGCGCCAGACGAGGTTCGCGTCCCAAAGCGCAAAGCCCTTCTGGTCGAGCCCGGGGGTCGCGATTTCGAACTGCTGGCTGCTGCTCCGGTAGGAAAGTGTCGAATTGAGATCGAGACGCCCTCCGGCAAGCGCAGTGTCGTAGTCGAGCGATCCTGACAGCGTCCATTTGGGCGTGTTCTGGATCTTCCGGTCGCTGGCGACGTCGACGCTCGTTCCTCCGATGTTGGTGATGAACTGGAGGTACTTGCCGTCGAGATAGCCGACCGAGGTCGCAAAGTTCAGCCGGTCGTCGGCAGTTACGATATCCTGCGCGATCCGCGCGTTGCTTTCCCACTCGACTCCGCGGATCCTCGCCTTTCCGGCGTTGGTGGTGATCCCGCAGAAGGTCTGAATGCCGTTGACGGTGCATCCGGCGGATCCGGGAACCTGGACGTCCTTATATTCGGCATCGAAGACGGCGGCTGCAAATTGCAGTCGACGGTTGAGAAGCGAGGCCTTCCATCCCGCTTCGTAACTGTCGACCGTTTCGGGCTTGAAGGTCATGAAATTGTAGACGTCCTGATAGTCCTGGCTCGGCGCCTGGCTCGACTGCCCTCGAGGGTCGAAGCCTCCGCCTTTGAAGCCTCTCGAATAGCTGACATAGAAATTGTTGTCGGAATTGGGCTTGAAACTGATCGAGGCTCGCGGCGTGAAGGCCTTGTCGGTGCGCGTTCCGGTGAAGTCCGATGTCGTCGCGATCGGAATTCCAACGCCGTAACCCATCGATCCGCCGAGAGAAGGCTGGCCCCCATCAATGTAGGTCTGCCTCAGGATCTCGGCATGACGCCGGTCGTTCGTGAAGCGGCCGCCAAGCGACAGCGACCATCTCGGGCCGAAATTATAGGTGAGGTCGGTGAACGCGGCCCAGGTCTTGGTCCCGACGTTCCCTAGGGTCGCGGCGGTCAGTCCAGGAAGGGCCGAGGGGAGCGTCGTATAAAGCCTGACGTCGAAGGCGTCATAGGCGGACGCGTCGAGATAATAGAGGCCGGCCACGCCCTGGAGCGGGCCCTTGTCGAGAGCGAGCTGGAATTCCTGACTGAACTGATGGTTCTTGTAGATCGCAGGAACGTCGACGTCGGCATAAGGCAGAGCGTCAAAATCGATCGGCGTTTCGCTGCGGTCCTTTCGATAGGCCGTAATCGTTCGGAACTTGAGCCAGTCGGTGAGACCGATCTCGCCGTGGAGGGCGATGCCGCCGGCCGTCACCCGCTGCTTGGGATCGTTGAGGCCGCCCTGCGTGTCGAACACGTCGCCAAGCACCGGATAGGCGCCACTGCATTGCGCAACGGTGCAAAGATTGGGGATCAGCCGGTGGCCACCTCGTGGGTTGCTGTTGTCCCAGGTGTAATCGCCCTCCAGGCGGAAGAAGACGTCGGACGAGGGCTGGAGTTCGACGGTTCCGCGGGCGGCCCAGATGTCCTTGTTGTAATTGTCCTCGCCGGTGGTGAGGTTCTTGCCGAAGCCGGTATCGCCAAGGCGAGCAACGGCAGCTCCGACCCGAAGCGCCGAACTTATCGGAGTGGAGGCGGAGGCGATCACGTCGACCTGCCCATAGGTGCCGATATTGGTTCGAAGGCTTGCGTGCGGGCCGTCGGTCGGGATCGAACGGGTCACATATTTGATTGCTCCGCCGATCGTATTGCGGCCGTAAAGCGTGCCCTGCGGCCCGCGCAGAACCTCGATTCGCTCGACGTCGTAGATATCGAGGACCGCCGCTTGCGGCCGATTGAGATAGACGTCGTCAAGATAGAGTCCGACGCCCTGTTCAAATCCAGCCACCGGATCCTGCTGGCCGATCCCCCGGATGAACGGAGTGAGGGTGGAATTGCTTCCGCGCGAGACCTCAAGGGTGACGTTGGGAGTGGTGTCGGCAACGTCCGTGATCGTCAGTGCGCCTTCGCGGTCGAGCTGCTCGCCCGAATAAGCGGTGACCGCAATGGGGACGTTGAGGAGGACTTCGCTGCGCCGTCTCGCGGTGACGACGATCTGCTGGTCGCTCGCGGTTGGAGCCGCATTTTGAGTCTGCTGGTTGTTGGCCGCTCCCGGACTGGTGTCGCTATTCTCCTGAGCCATGGCCGGAGTCGCCGCGAGTGCCGCGGCAGCGGCGGTGCCGAGCAATACGGCGCGGACAAATGTGACACCCATTTTCTCTTGTCTCCCCCAAGCGGGCGACCCTCTACCGCCTCGCCTGACCGCATTCATACTGAAAGTTGAAACGGCTTTCAACTTGCGAATAAGCGCGTTACAAAGCTACGGGAAGCGGGATGGGGGCCGCAGTGACAGACGAGGCACAGATCAGTCCTGCGAGCACCGGCAAGGCGCCTCGAACGGCGCGCGGCGAACGGACGCTTCGAAAGATCCTCGACGCCGCCCGCGACGAGTTCGGCGAGCGCGGGTTCGCCGAGAGCTCGATCGTTGGAATCACGCAGCGGGCAGGGGTCGCGCTCGGCACTTTCTACACATATTTCGATTCCAAGGAGGCGGTCTTCCAGGCGCTTGTGGCCGACATGTCAGCGCAGGTTCGAGACCATGTTGCTCCGGTTTTCAGGGAATCGACCGATGCCCTCGACGGTGAGCGCCGAGCGCTCGAATCCTTCCTCCGGTTCGCAAGACAGCACCGTGATGTCTACCGGATCATCGACGAAGCGGAGATTGTCGATCCGAGCGCCTACCGCGAACATTATGAAACAACCGCGACCCGAATTGCCGCCCGGCTCATCGCCGGCCGCGAACGCGGCGAGATCAGCGCCGATTATTCCGACAAGGAGCTCGATGTTCTGGCCTGGGGGATGATGGGAGCCAACGTCTTTCTCGGGCTCCGCTACGCCGTCTGGTCGAGCACGGATTCGAAACTCGTCGCGGACACGATGAACAAGCTCCTGCGTTCCGGCCTTGGCAAATGAGCGCTGAGGAAGTTTCCCAGGAGGCACGATATCGCGATGGTCATCTGATCGTCCCCGATGGTCTTTCACTCCATTATCGCGATTATCCGGGGCCGAGCGGCAAGCCGCCCTTGCTCTGCCTTCATGGCCTCACCCGAAACGCTCGTGACTTTGCCGACTTTGCCGAGCGCTATTCGCCTCGGTGGCGAGTTCTCGCGCCCGATTTTCGGGGGCGGGGTTCGAGCGGCTATGATCCGCTTCCAGCCCGCTACAATCCGCTCACCTACGCCTCGGACGTGCTCCAGCTGCTCGACCAGCTGCTCATTGAAAAAGCGGTCATCGTCGGCACATCCCTTGGCGGCCTCGTCATCATGACTCTTGCCGCAATGGCGCCGCAGCGGATTGCGGGCTCGATCCTCAATGATGTCGGTCCCGACGTCGACGCGGCCGGTGTCGAGCGCATCCTCACCTATGTCGGAAAGGACGTGCGCTTTAAAAGCTGGGACGAGGCGGCCGAGGCGATCGCTGCAAATCACGGAGCGTCGTTCGACCGCTACACCCACGAGGACTGGCTGAAGATGGCAAAGCGCAATTGCCGCGAGGAAAAAGGCGAGATCCGCTTCGACTATGACGTGGCGATTGCCGAGCCGTTCAGGACAACCGGGCCCGTCCCGAGGGTTGATCTGTGGCCTCTGTTCGAAGTGCTCGCCCAGAAGCCCCTCCTCGTCGTGCGCGGTTCAAAGAGCGACCTGTTGACCGAGGCGACGGCGGCAAGGATGCGGACGGCCGCGCCCAATATGAAGCTCGCAACGGTCGAGGGCGTCGGCCATGCGCCCGAGCTCAATGAGCCAGAGGCCGTCGCTGCGATCGACGACTTCCTTGCCGGGATCGAGGCTTAGGAAGACCCCGTCGGCATTTCCTGGAAGAGTCCCCTTTTTCCGCGACAATTTGCGACAATTTTCCGCGTTTCGCGGCATAGTTGTGCGACAGCCAGGGACCATTTCTCCATCAACGCCCAAGGCGGCGTCCAAATTGATGGAGATGGAAATGAGAAAGATTGCACTTGCACTTGCCGGCGCCTCGGTTGCGCTGACCGGCCTGATGGCCACCCCTGCAGCCGCTGCCGATTTTGGCGGACACAATCGCGGCGGCCGCTACGAGCAGGTTCAGAATCGCGGCTCGAGCCAGGTCCAGAACCGCGGGTTCGTCCAGAATCGCGGTTTCAACCAGGTCGAGAACCGCAACTTCAACCCGGTTCAGAACCGAAGCCTTGTTGGCAGTGGGTACAACAACTACAATGGCTACGAAGGCCGCAACTGGCAGCGCGGCGAACGGTTCGATAGTCGCTATGCGACCGATTACACCGTGATTTCGGATCCGGGCTATTACGATCTGGGTGTAGCGCCTTATGGCTACCGCTGGGTCCGCTCGGGGAACGACGCGATCCTGGTTGCGATCGCCAGCGGAATCATCGGCGCCCTTGTCGCCAACGCATTCTAAGGAATGCCAGTGAAAGAGCCCCGGGGCGTTCGCCTCGGGGCTTTTCGCATTTGTCGAAACCTCCAGCTAGAGCAGCGCGATGGCCGACGAACCGCACGTCCTGATCGTCGATGACGAGCGTGACATCCTCGATCCGCTCGCCTCCTATGTGTCGCGAAACGGCTTTCGAGTGTCGAAGGCCCATCATTCAGCCGAAGCTCGCGAGATCCTTGCTGCCCATTCCGTCGACATCGCGCTGGTCGACATCATGATGCCGGGCGAGGATGGACTGTCCTTGACAGGCTTCATCCGGGCGACATCCAGGATCCCGGTCATCCTCCTAACCGCGAAAACGGAGGAGACCGATCGGATCGTCGGCCTCGAGCTCGGCGCCGACGATTATGTGACCAAGCCCTTCAGCCCGCGCGAGCTTGTGGCGCGGATCAAGGCCGTCCTTCGACGAACCTCGAGCGACCTCGTAAGGGCCCCCGAAGCCGACGCTTATGCCTTTGGCGACTGGGTGCTTCGAACCGGCGAACGCGAGCTTTCCGACAAGGAGGGCCGGAAAATCCCGCTTTCGACAGGCGAATATAATCTGCTTCTCGCCTTCGTCACTCATCCCAGGCGAGTGCTTACCCGCGACCAGCTCCTCGATCTCACCCAGCACCGCGAGCTCGGCGCCTTCGAGCGAAGCATCGACAATCACATCAGCCGCCTGCGCAAGAAGCTCGAGACGGATCCCAGGGATCCCAAGCTGATCAAGACTGTCTGGGGCGGCGGCTACACGCTCGCAGCCGAGGTCCGGCGCCTGTGAAATCCTTTCTCCCCAAGAGCCTCGTCGGCAGAATGGCGGTTCTCATTGGGATCGCGCTGCTGCTTGCGCAGCTTGCGAGCTTCGCCTTCGTGCTCGTCCAGCGCCAGCAGTTCAGCCGCGCCCAGATCGACACTCCAGCGATCACTCGCTTCACCTCGGCCGCCGCGGATTTCGCGCAGGCCCAACGCGACTTCAAGCCGCTCGTGCTTGAAGATGCCTCGCACCGCGGAGCCCATTATGAGCTCGACAGGCAGACGTCGGTTTCGTCCGCGCTTGGCCGCAGGGACGATACCGAGGACCGGCTGATCCAGTCGCTCCAGTCAGTCGGAATTCGGGTTCGCGACGCGCGGGCGGCAATCGATCCCAATCCGCCCCAGAGGCACGAGTCCCAGCGCGATGGTCGGCGTCCATCGCGCTCGATGCTCCTTTCCGTGGAGCTTCCGAACGGTCAGTGGCTGAACGCGCGCCTCAACGTCCCCGGCCAGCCGCCGCTCATCACTCCGGAGCTTCTGGCAGCGAGCCTCCTTCTTTATCTGTTCGTCCTTTCGGCAGCAGTCGTCATCGCGGTCCGCCTGGCACGGCCTCTTGGCGAACTTACCCGCGCAGCGGAGAACTTTCGCGGTCGCAACGAGCCTATTGCGGTCGAACCCCAAGGGCCGGCGGATCTGCGCAACGCGATCGAGGCGTTCAATGCGATGAACCGGCGTCTCGTCGACCTGCTCGAGGAGAAGGATCGAACCCTTGGAGCCATCGGGCACGATCTTCGAACTCCGCTCGCATCGCTTCGGATCAGGGCCGAGTCGGTCGAACCTCCCGAAGACCGCGACCGAATGATCGCAACGATCGAGGAAATGACCGCGACCCTGGAGGATATTCTAACGCTCGCAAGAGTAGGGCGGTCGCGAGAGCGCTTCGAGAGGGCGGACGTTTCCGCGCTTGCCGGCGAGGTGGCCGACGAGTTTCGAGAGCTCGGCCACAAGGTCGATTTCAAGGCCGACGGACCGCATTTTCTTGAAGTTCAGCCGACCCTTCTTCGGCGAGCGGTCCGGAACCTCCTCGACAATGCGCTCAAATATGCAGGGGCGGCGGAAATCGAAGTCAGAAGCGAAGAGGAGGGGATCCTGATCGCGGTTCTCGACCGTGGTCCAGGCCTTGCCCCCGAGGAGCTCAGCCATGTCACCGGGGCTTTCTATCGCGGTGAGCCTTCGCGCAATCGCGAAACGGGCGGCGCCGGCCTTGGCCTGAGTATCGCCCAGGCCGTCGCCGAGGCCCACGGCGCAAGCCTTGAACTTCAAAATCGCAAGGGCGGCGGGTTTAGCGCAGCAATCGTCCTTCCAGGCCCATGAAAAAGGGCGGCCAGTCTGCACCGGCCGCCCCTTAAACATTTGAGCCTGGAAATTTACTTCAGTTCGACGGTGCCGCCGGCATCCTCGATCTGCTTCTTGATCTTCTCGGCCTCTTCCTTGTTGACGCCTTCCTTGACCGCCTTGGGAGCGCCTTCGACCAGCGCCTTCGCCTCGCCGAGGCCAAGGCCGGTGATCGCCCGGACTTCCTTGATCACGTTGATCTTCTTGCCACCGTCGCCGGTGAGGATCACATCGAACTCAGTCTTCTCTTCGACAGGAGCTGCGGCAGCAGCGCCAGCCGCGGGGCCTGCGACCGCGACCGCAGCCGCTGCAGAAACGCCCCACTTCTCCTCGAGCGCCTTGGCGAGATCCGCCGCCTCGAGAACCGTCAGTTCGGAAAGCTGGTCGACCAGCTTAGCAATGTCAGCCATTTGATACTCCTTGTGTGGGGCCATTCACCCCAACGTCGTGCGTTGATGAAAAAGGTTCGCTTACGCGGCTTCCTTGGCCGCGTAGGCAGCAAAGATCCGGGCCAGCTGGGCACCCGGCTCGCTGATCGTACGTGCGATCTTGGTCGCGGGCGCCTGAATGAGGCCCACGATGGTCGCGCGCAGTTCGTCGAGCGAGGGAAGCGCAGCAAGCGCCTCGATCCCGTTCACGTCGAGGATCGTATCCCCCATCGCTCCGCCGACGATTTCGAACTTGTCGGTCGTCTTTGCGAAATCGACCGCCACCTTGGCGGCCGCAACGGGGTCTCCGGATGTCGCCAGCGCGGTCGGCCCCTTCAAAAGGTCGCCGATCGGCTTGTAGCGCGTGTCCTCGAGCGCAATCAGGGCAAGTCGGTTCTTCGCAACTTTGAACTGAGCACCGGCGTCGCGCATCTTCAGGCGCAGTTCCGTCGACTGAGCGACGGACAGCCCGAGATTGCGGGTGATGACCACCACGCTCGTCTCGGAGAAGACGTTCTTCAGCTCGGCAACCAGATCGGCTTTCTGCGATCGATCCATGCCAACTCCACATTTCGGCCAAGTTACCTCGGCCGAGGTTCAACAAAAGCTCCAGCGCAGGTGCGCCGGGGCACGTAAATGTCCGTGGGGTTGGGAGCCTTAGCGTTGCACGCAACGCACGACGGAGCGGTTGACCGCCCCGAATGATTCCTGTCCCCGTCTAGGCTGCAAATTAAGCCGATCGCAAAGCGCGAGCGGCAGCAACTGTCTCGGACGAGCGCGGCCGGCAGGGCCGGACGCGAGTGCGCGCCTATAGCGAAAATCGCAGTTCGATCAACCCTGTGGGTGCGCCTGCAGCCATTGCGAAGTCTCCGCCTGGATCCGCGGGATCTGAGTGGAGCGCGAACGGATCCTGTCGATCGACTGCTCGATGGGCTTGCGATCGCTCGCAGCAAGGTTCGAACTGGCGTAATTCTCGAGGATCGGGATCAGCGCCGGATCGTGGCTTCCAGAAGAAAGGCGGCGCATGAAACTCGATCGCCCGGAGATGTCGATCAGCTGGTTCACCTGATTGAGATGAGAAAGAACGAAATCGATCGCGAGCCTGGGGTGAAGCGCGCTGACGGTGGTGATGATCGCAGCGCTCGTGGTCTTTCCCGGCTCATTGGTGAGCGCGAGCTCGAGCGCACGGCGAGCAAGTGCCTCGTCCTGAACTCGACCGAGGAGCCCATAAAGCTCGGCGCGCTCGATCGAACCCGTGGTCGAGCGCGCACGCTCGTGGATCTCGTCCCAGGTTGCAGGATCGGCGTTGAGCGCGATCATTCTCAGCCAGGTCGTCTTGAGCGACCCCGGAATCGCACCGGGATCCCGTTTCCAGGCCGCAAGCAGCCTCGAAGCTTCGGCAACGACCTTGGGATCATGATATTTGCCGAGCGCCCCGATCAGGCTCGGACGAAGGACCGCGTCCGCGACCGGCTCCCCAGCCTTGGGCAGGAAGCCAAGCTGGTCGAGCCTTGGCCCGAACCTTTCGACGATCCGCTTCGCGATCGCATTTTGGGCGGAGGGATCACCATCGAGAAGCTCATAAAGATCGTCCCATGTCGCAACGACATTCTGGGCAACCTGGGCGTTGCCAGCCGGCGGAAAGGCGTCGAGGAAGTTGAGCCCGACCGCCATCGGCTGATAGCCCGTCCTCGAAAGCGCCATGGAATCGGCGATTTCGCCATATTGATCCGCAGGGGGAAGGTGAGGGAGGACGCTCGTCAGGGCCGCGGCCTCGGCCGGCGCATAGAGCGTTCGATAATAACCCGTCTGGCCGGCATTCACGAGTAGCGGCCCGCAGCCGGGAACGCTGAGCTCGCTCGTTCGCCCGTTCGTCACGATTTGGGTGACGGCGCCGCCCGCGCTCGCCCGAACCGGAACTCGCCAGCTTAGCGGGTGAGCGCCGACCTCCTTGGGCTCGTCGGCCGAGAATTGAGATTGAGTGAGGGTCGCAGCGGTCGTTCCATTGACGCATTGCGAGGGCCCGACACTGATCAGCGGAACGCCGGGCTGGGTCGTGAAATCGGTTGCGATGGCCGTAAGGCCCTTTGCTCCTGCAGCTTCCTCGGCCGCCCAAAGGTCGGTCGTCCTGCTGTTCTGATAGGCGTGAGCGGCGATGTACCGCTGGATGCCCGCCCGCCACACCTCGGGCGTCGCGAAGGTCTCAAGCATTGAAATGACGGATTCGCCCTTCGAATAGGCGATCGCGTCGAAGGCCTGGTTGGCCTGCTCGATCGTGTTCACCTCCTGGACGACGGGGTGGGTCGAACTGAGTGAATCGAGGCTCATCGCGCCTTCCCGGGCGCCGACATGGTCGACATCCGCGCCCCAGTCCGGGTGAAAATGCTGGGTCGCCTTGTTCTGCATCCAGCTCGCGAAGCCCTCGTTCAGCCACAAATCGCTCCACCAGCCCATGGTGACGAGGTCGCCGAACCACTGGTGCGCCATCTCGTGCGCTTCGGTGTCGAAGATCTGGTGGCGCTGCGCTTCGGTCGTGATCGCGGGATCGTCGAGGATCGCATATTCGAAGGTGAAGATCGCACCCCAATTCTCCATCGCGCTGAAAAATTGCGACTGGCCGGGGCCGGCGACATTATCGAGCTTCGGGAGCGGGTAGGGGGTTCCGAAATATGCGTTGTAATAAGGAAGGATCTGAGCCTCGGCGTCGAGCGCGGTCCCGGCCTTGTCCCCATTCCCGCGGCTGACCACGATCCCCACCTCGCGCCCGCCTGCGGGCTTGCTGACCCGGTCGAAATCGCCGTCGGCAAAGAAAAGAAGGTATGAGGACATGATCGGAGTCCTCTCGAAGCGGACTTCCTTCAGCCCTCCGGCAAGGGTCTTCGATGATTGTGTCGGCATGTTGCTGACGGCCATGGAACTTGCCGGAACACGGGCGGTCAGCTCCCAGGTCGCCTTGTAGTCGGGTTCATCCCAGCTCGGAACGAAACGCCGCGCATCGGCTGCCTCGATCTGGGTGAAGAGCGAGCGGGCGTCCCTTCCTTCCGAGGTCTTATAATCGAGAGCGAAGAGGCCGTTGGCCTGGGTGTGGATGACGCCCGTGTATCGAATGACAAGATGATAGGCGCCGGGCTGGAGCATCCGATCGAAGGTGAGGTCCGCGGTCTGCGCCTTTGGATCAAGGCTGATCCGGGCATTGAGCGGAGCGCGCGCCTTGGCCGTTCGAAGGCTCGCCGAGGTCAGTTCGAGGTCCGCGGCATTGAGAACCAGCGCGTTTGTCGGCTTGATGACATCAAGATCAATTGCGACCTCGCCATCGAAGTTCAGCCGGTCGGCGTGCGGCGTGACGATGATCGCATAATGGTGCGGGATCGCGGTTCGGGGAAGCTGCGTCGGCAGGGTCGGATCGACGGTGTCCGCCTCGGCAGCGCAAGGTAGAGCAAGAGCGAACGCCGCCGTCGCAAGAAGTACCACAACCGATTTCATGGAATTTTCCTCAGTACGCCAGGCAGACAGTTACCCGCCTTTCGCGAACTGGTGCCGCGTACCTTCGATGGACAGTCTTTGACCCTCGACGAAAAGCGACCCGGACGAGCTCTCGCTCGCCCGGGTCCTCTTGCCCCCCTGTTAATGCGGTTCTTGAGAAAGACCCTACATTCCGCGCTCGCCGCGCTCAGTCGGAGCGGGCGGTGGTGGGGGCGGGGGCGGCGGCGCCGGGCAGGTGCTCGTCGCCAGGATAACCGAACCGTCCGGACAGGTCTGCGTCGCCGGAGCCGCAGGAGGCGGCGGAGGCGGCGGAGGCGGCGGAGGCGGAGGCGGCGGAGCAGCGACCCCCCCGAAATTATAGACCAGGCTCGCGAGCAGGCTCGATGAGCTGAAGCGGCTGTCATTGAAGAAGGTCGCAGTACCGCCAGAGCAGGCAACCGTACCGCAGGTCGTTCCCGCCGCGGCAAAGGCGTAGGTGACGGACGAGTGGCTCGTGGGGGCCCGGAAGTAGCGATACTTCAGACCGATATCGATATTGCTGCTGACCGGCATGTAGGCGCCAGCGATGAGCTGCCAGGCGAACCCGCCATGGCTGCTTCCGAACTGGTGAACGTCGGCATAGCCGGCGCCGCCTCCGGCATAACCGCCGATGCCGCCGTTTCCGCCGAGGTCGAGGAGGGCGTTGACCATCCCCGAATAGACGCTGGCGGAGTTATTGACGCCGAAATTGGTGCTCGTCGTGAAGGCCGTTCCAGCCCCGGTGTTGATCGCCGTGACGAACGCCTCGTTGGGGCCGAAGTTATTCGGCTTTGCACGCTTGTAGCCAAGCTCGCCCTCGAGGCGGAACATCCCGAAGTCGTAACCGCCGATGAAATCGAGGTCCAAGCCCTTCTTGTAGCGGTAATTGCCAATCGTGGTCTGTGAGAAATTGTTCAGGCCGGTGCCGGTAAAGACGACCTCGCCCGTGACCGATTGCGACTTGGGAAACAGGATACCGCCCTCAAGACCGACATAGCCGGAATTGTCGTTGGTCGCAGCTGCAGGAGCTGCGATCATCAGTGCGGCCGCGCCTGCCAGGAGATAATTGCGCATGGGGTTTTGCCCTTTTTCGTAGTGAATGCCCGGGCCCCGAACATGTGTGCGCCGCAGATGGTTGCATGAAATTGGCAAACAACAGGAACCCTGTGGAAAACTGTTGCACCGACGACACAGTTCAAACGATGCTGCGCTGCGGCAAAACGCTTGGGCACAATAGGAAAGGGCCGGAATTCGCCGTTTCCAGCGCCCTCCGGCCCCTCGAAAAACCGCTTCTATACGCAAGATTCACTTGCGTTGCCTGATGTTCAGGCGCCGGCGATCTGCTCCAGATCGATCTTGACGCCGGGGCTCATTGTCGAGCTGACTGACACTTTCTTCACGAACTTGCCCTTCGCTCCCGACGGCTTGTTCTTGATGATCGCATCCATGAAGGCGCGGAAATTCTCTACGAGATCGGCCTCCGGGAAGCTCGCCTTGCCAATTCCGGCATGGACAATGCCCGCCTTCTCCACCCGGAACTCGACCTGACCGCCCTTGGCGTCGGTCACCGCCTTGGTGACGTCCATCGTGACCGTTCCAAGCTTGGGGTTCGGCATCAGTCCCTTGGGACCAAGAACCTTACCGAGGCGTCCGACGACGCCCATCATGTCGGGCGTCGCGATGACCCGGTCGAAATCGATCTGGCCGCCCTGGACAGTTTCCATGAGATCTTCCGCGCCAACGATATCGGCGCCCGCCGCCTTGGCTTCGTCGGCCTTGGCGCCCTTGGCGAAGACCGCGACGCGAACCGTCTTGCCGGTGCCCTTGGGGAGATTGACGACTCCGCGAACCATCTGGTCGGCGTGCCTGGGATCGACGCCGAGATTGAGCGCGACTTCCACCGTCTCGTCGAACTTGGCCGTCGCGTTGCCCTTCACGAGCGCGAGCGCTTCGTCGACCCCGTAGAATTTCTCGCGGTCGACCTGGGTGAGGGCCTTCTGTCTCTTCGAAAGCTTCGCCATCGGATCAGCCCTCCACCACGTTGAGGCCCATCGCCCGGGCGCTGCCTTCGATGATCTTCGAGGCGGCATCGAGGTCGTTGGCGTTGAGATCCTTCATCTTCGCCTCCGCGATGTCGCGAAGCTGCGAGCGGCGGATCGATCCGACCGTCTGCTTTCCGGTTTCCGACGAGCCCTTCTGAATCCGGGCGGCCTTCTTCAAGAGGTAGGACGCCGGCGGGGTC
Source organism: Sphingomicrobium sp. (assembly GCA_036265105.1). GTDB lineage: Bacteria > Pseudomonadota > Alphaproteobacteria > Sphingomonadales > Sphingomonadaceae > Sphingomicrobium. The sequence goes on along the minus strand of DATAPR010000054.1, from coordinate 13,392 downwards.
TTGGTGGTGAAGGAGAAGCTGCGGTCCGCATAGACGGTGATCACCGTCGGGATCGGAGCCCCTCGTTCGAGCTCCTGCGTCGCGGCGTTGAACGCCTTGCAGAATTCCATGATGTTGACGCCGCGCTGGCCCAGTGCAGGGCCAATTGGAGGCGCCGGATTTGCAGTGCCCGCAGGCACCTGCAGCTTGATATAGCCGGTGATCTTCTTTGCCATCTCACTCTCGTTTCAAGTTTAGCGGTCCAGACGATGAGCGCGCCGGCTCATCTCCCGCAGAGCTTCCAGTTTTTTGCTGGAGGCGCGCCCCTACACAAATCCATCGCCAAAGTGAAGGGATCGGAAGCGGGCGAGCGGCGGGCTCTTAAGCGAAGGTGACAGATTTGCTATGGCTGTTCGAGGGGAAGGGTCACCAAGGGGGCGAAGCCATGAAGCGTTTGATGTTCCTTGCACTTCCGCTGCTGCTTGTCGCTGGCTCTGCCGGACAAGCCAAGACGACTGCTCCTCCTGATCTTAAATGGATCGACGGTCCGGTCGGACTTCCCGCCGGAGCCTCCTTTGCGGTCGTCTCCGGGGATCCGACCAGGAGGGGAATGTTCACCGTTCAGATCAAGATGCCGGCCAACTACGCTGTGCGTCCGCACTGGCATCCGACCGACGAGAACCTCACCCTGGTTTCCGGGAAGCTCGCCTATGGAATGAGCGATCAGCTCGACCGTGCAAACGCGCAGGCCCTGAGCCCTGGCGAAAAGGTCGTGATGAAGGCGAAAGGCCACCATTGGGTGTTCACCGGCGACGGCGCTGTGATTCAGATCAGCTCAATGGGACCGTTCGTGATCAATTACGTCGATCCGGCGGATGATCCGAGAGGCGTCCCGAAGAAGCCGTAAATCCGGTCTCCGGTTCTTGGCTAGAGAGGCCTATTTGACGCGCTCGACCTGCTCGAACTCGAGTTCAACCGGCGTGGCGCGCCCAAAGATCGAAACCGAGACCTTCACCCTTCCGCGGTCGAAGTCGAGTTCTTCGACGACCCCGTTGAAGCTCGCGAACGGCCCGTCGAGGACCTTCACGGAATCGCCGATCTCGTAATCGACGTTGATCTTCTGCTTGGGCGAGTGAGCGGCTTCCTGCTCGTTCGAAAGCATGCGCGCGGCCTGCGCATCGGGGATTGGCTGCGGCTTTCCGCCAGGCCCCAAAAATCCCGTCACTTTCGGAGTGTTCTTGACGAGGTGATAAACCTGGTCGTTCATCTCGAGCCTTGCGAGGACATAGCCGGGCATGAACTTGCGCTCCGACTGGACCTTCTTGCCGCGCTTGATTTCGGTCACGGTCTCGGTCGGAACCTCGATCTGATCGACAAAGCGCTCGAGGCCCATTCGGCTCGCCTCGCTCTGGATCGCGTCGCGGACCTTGTTCTCGAAGCCGGAATAAGCGTGGATGATGTACCAGCGGGACATTGTCGTTCTCTTGTACCTTGCGCTTTAGCTAACCGATGAAGCTCAGCAGATATTTGACCGCGATCGAGAAGAAGGCATCGATCCCGAAGAAGAAAAACGCGAGAATCACGGACATTATGAGAACCATAATGGCCGTCGCCACAGTCTCCTTGCGGGTCGGCCAGTAGACCTTCGAGGTCTCAGCTCGGACCTGACGGATGAATTCGCCTGGGGAGACTTTCGCCACTTGTCTGGTGCTTCTTCTCGAGTTGCGGATAGAAAATCGCCCCGCGGACCTTTGCGGCCGGCGGGGCTGGCGGTCATTTAGCGAGCCGGCGCCGACTCTTCAAGCATAAGGCTGGCAGGAGGGATACGAACCCCGGCACTGTGGGATAGGACTAACCTCATCTCTCGCTGAACAGCGCTGGTCGTCCGCGTCGAAAATCCGTTCCCGAATAATCTTGGGATGGGCCATCGCCGAAAGATTCTGAGCTAGGGCGACTTGGGCTAGTAGAGCGAGAACCATGCTCGAAGATTACTCTATCATCTCATGTCTGCAACGGGTGGAAAGCTGCCAAATCAGCTCGTTGGCTTGGAACCCTCGTGCGCCAGGTAGTCCTCTACGGCGGTCTTAACTTCGGCTCTTACTTTTTCGCTTTCTTGCTGCGCCAGATTCTGTGTCAACGCCATGGTGTCAGCCGCAATCTGCGGCATCTCGTCGCGCATTCTGGCGATTACGGGATCAGACTGAAGCTGAGAGAGGTGTTGGAGCTCTGCGACGGTGAAGTGGCTGGCATAGATGAGAGCAGTTCCGCGCTTCAGATCTGCGCCATGTTCGGCGAACGCCGCATGCATGTGAGACGCGGCGATACCCTTTATCTTCGCGACCAAATCATCTGGCAACTTCTCGGCCGGATCAGCGCTTAGCTTCAGGTCGAATGAGCGGTCGATCTGTTCGATGACCGCGTTGACTGTCCGACTCATCTGTTGGTCGTAATGGGTTGCGTCGAGATATGCCTGCGCGGCCGCAATCCTCGCGGCGTCGGGCGGCTGATTCACCGGCTGCTGCGCAAGCGCCGGGCTTGCAAGAAAAAGGGCTACAATCGCTCCCAAGGACAATCTGGACATATCAATTCCGATAACGGCGAGTTTCTGCGGACGAAGCCTACTTCCGGTAGAACTAAGGTCAATGTGTCGAGCCGCCGGCGTTGCATTCAAAAACAGCGCCAATATCGGAATCGGCCGAAGATTCCTTGCGGTGACTTCGGCAGGTTTGGGTGGAACCCGGACGTTAGCTCACCGCTTTCGACGCAGGCGCGACCGCGCCGAGGACATTGAGCCATGATTGTCACTTTGATTGCTCTGGTTTCGGGAGTTGCGTCATTCCCCTGTAAGAGCAGCGCAGTTGCCAAAGTTAGCCGTGACAATGATCCGGCCGAACCGTTCATCCTCGCAACGAAAACCGGAGATTATCGACTCGCGGGACAAGATTTCATCCATCCGCGCGAGTGGGCAAGAGGTGATAATCTTCAGATTTGTGCGCAGTCGGGCCCGGGTGGTTGGGTGAAAATCGTGAATACCACTCGCGGGGAAACACTGTTTGGGCAAGGCGCGCGGCGACGCGACTCAACGGCGTCATCTAACCATTGAGGTGTCGGCGCCGAACCGGACCGCTGCTTATGTCCGCAACGGGTGGAAAGCCGACGCCAGCGTCAGTGACTTCCTCGGCGAACTTGCGCCAGCGCAGCGGTTTGGGCAGGTGGAAGTACATCAGCCATCCACCTTCAGATTGCGAAGCGGCAGGTGGTGCGCTCGGCAGAAGTTCACCGTTCCCGATCTTGCCATCCAGTCGCGTTGCTGCTGCTCGGCTGGAACATAATGAAGTCTCTTCACAGTGCCGATCATCTGCACAGAACCGTTCGCCATGAAGCGATTGCGGGCGCGTTCGCCTTCGATCAGGCGGACGAACCCGCTCCTGACTCCTGCATCGAGCGGCAATGGCCTCGAGAGCGCCCGCAGCTCGCCCAGCACCTGGTCCTCGTCGTGGTTCGCCGCACTGATCCGAGCTAACTGAGAATAATGAATTGGAAGGTATTCCCTCTCGCGCACCGTCAGATGCTCCGGCAGCCCTTCGGCGATGATGCTCTGCCACGCACTGTCGGACCAGGATCTCGAAGGCGTGCGGATGACATACTGAGAGATAAGGCCTGGCGGTTGGTTCTCAGAGTAGATGGCCGCTGGCTTCAATGTGGTGCCACTTGAGAGCACTAAGTTTTCCAGATCGGTGAGTTGCGCGTCGACACAATCGCCTACCGCTTCGCGCTCCTGCATGAGCAGGAACTCATGTCCGATCTCCGCCTTTAGGCGCTCGCGGCCCTCCTCGGCGCGCTCGTGCCATCGCCAACCCTCCGCAACTTGCTCCGCGCCAAGGGCGATGAGCACCCCGACAACGATGATCCCCACCTCACCGGCGAACGCGCGCCAGCCGTGCAGCGGCTTTGGAAGGTGAAAATGCATGCGGCCGGCCCCCAGCACGGGGAGCCTAACAGAAGGGCTTATGTCTGCAATGGGTCGGAAGTGGACTTACTCCCGAAAGCCGAGCTCTAGATAACTGTCGCCTTTGAACGTGAGCCGTAATGGCTCCTTACTGTCCGCAACTGATTCGTCGCTCACGTCGCGGTCCGTTCCGTAGTTGATCTGAATCTCCGGCTGCTTCGGAATGGCGACAACCGCGACGATGCGGCTCCCCGCCGACAACAGGCGCGCCATCACGGTCTGACTGTCAAAGTCGAGGCGCTCCTCCTGGCCAGGGACAAGCAAGTGACGATGGCCGCGGTCTAGCATGTAGCTGGCGCGTCCGAGGTAGCTCGCAAGCGGGAAATAGCTGCCATCGGGCTTCTCCTCGAAAAAACTCACTGCCAGGTCGAAGTCCCGTTTGTTGGTGACGTAATCAATGTGGCCATGGAAAAGGCCGTCGACTTCCGTCGGCCCCTCTAGCGGACCCGTGGTGAAGACGAGTGCGTTGCGCGTATCGAAACCATTGTCGGGTGCTTGGTAGTCCGCGTCCCTACGATCAGAGAAATCGACGCTTAACTCCGGCCCCCCGCCAGCGCCGGGAGTGTCCCCGAAGCGATATCGATCGCCGTCACGTCTTCGTCCGAGATAGAGCCGCCGGTGGCTGTCCGCCATCGCGCCGAGCGAGGAGACGTGTCGCCAACGATTGGCACCCATCACTTCGAAATTGACGCGACCGCTGAGAACTTCCGGTAGGGGCAAGCCGCGAAAGACATGGTCGAACCACTTGAGCCGGAGTCCGCGCAAGTCCTGCATTGCGACCTCATCGATCGTGTATCCGATGATCGTCGGGAGCACGCCCTGGCCCATGGCAGTGTGATGATAGGGACCGATCAGCATCCGATCGTCGGCATCTGGCCGATGAGCGATGTGCTGCTGAAAATAATAGAGCGCGCCGACCATGCCGCCATCAAAATATCCGGTCTCCGTAAACACCGGGATGTCGACTTGGGCGAACTCGTCGCCGACGGGGATGAAGCTCTGCCAGTAGGAATCGTATGCCGGATGATCGAGCCACTTCTCGAAGATCGGATTAGGCTGACCGTCCATCTCCTGAAGCTGGCGATAGGGTCTGCCACTGACGTACCACTTGCGATTCAGGGACGACCAGCGGTCTGCGTCACCGTAATTCACGTCATCCAAGCTCGGGGTATCGGTCGTATAAAGCGGCCAGGGATAGATGAAGCTCTGGAACACGTTTCCCTGCATCGGCGTGTCGATGCCGGGCGCGTTGCTTGCGTGTGTCGCAATCGCCTTTAGTGCAGCGGGATGATGCTTGACCGCGCCCCATTGCGTGGACGCGTCGTAGCTACCGGAGAACATGCCGACGCGCCCGTCGCTCCACGGCTGTGCGGCAAGCCACTGGATCACAGTCGCGGCATCGGCGCCGTCCTTCTCGTAGGGCACCGCTGGACCGGGGCTCCATTCCTTTCCGCGCGTGTACGCCGTCATCCCAGCATAACCGTTGCCAGCCATCTCGACCGCGCCCGCAATCCCAAAGAAGTGCTGGGCATAGATCGTGAAATCGAGCAGGGAGGTGACCTTCGCGTTAGAGCGCGGTCGGACCAGGATCGCTGCGATTCGACCGCCATCGGGCGCGGGGATCGAAAGCTTTTCATCGACGATGAAGCGGCGGTTGAGGTCTGCTCGGAGCAGCGGCTCAAGAGCCGGGTGGAGATACTCGAATTCGATTATCGACTGGCGCGCGGCAATTATATCTGCCGCACCTTCGCAGTCGTCGAGTGGTTTGTCGGCGCAGGCCTTATCGGCGCTGTCGAGAGTCTGACGGACCGAATCTAGGCTGCCGCCCATCCAGCCGTAGGTTCGGGCAACCTCCGCATTGGGCAGGTTGCCATACAGTTCGGCGAATGCGCGCGCGAGGGCATCGGACCAAGGGGCGCCGCCCGCTTCATAGCGACGGCCGCGCGCGTAGATCCGCCATGGCATGATTGAGAAGGCGTGCTCCGGTTCGGTCTGCCGATAGACTTCAGTCAAACGTTGCGCGGAGCGCTCGGCGTCCTCCCACCGACCCGCTGCAAGCTGCAGTCGCATAAGCGTAGCGATCCGCTTGCCGTCCGATGCGTGAGCGTAGGCCGGGATCAGGGCATCCGCGAGTGATCCCGATGCTGCTGCCGGAGTGTAAGGCGTTGCAATCGCGGCAAGTGCGACAAACAGAATCGTGCGTCTCATGCCGCGAAGCTAACCGCTCCCCGAGCGCCCCGAGAGAAAATCGGCGAGCGAACAGTCCTGAGCGGTGAACGCTCTCCGGTAGGGGACTAAAGGACTCGGTCGCGAAGCAACCGCGACCCGGCGCGACTGGCAGGGATCGCCTCGCCATTCTGCATGTGCAGAAGCAATCGACCGCCGCCGGCCGGTTCGGCGCGGACAATCCGTTCGACGTTCACGATGCGCGAGCGGTGGACGCGGATGAAACGCTCCGGATCGAGCGACCTTTCGAAATCAGCCAGGGTCATCCGCACCAGGTGTGCGCCGTCGACTGTAGCGACTTCCGCGTAATCGTCAGCTCCGGTTATGCTGACGATCAAATGCACATCGATCGGCTGCATCTCGTCGCCGCTGCGAATGAAATAGCGGGAGAACCCCGGCCGGCTCTCATCCTGCGCATTGCGCAGGACGACTGTCACTGCGCTCGCTGCAGAGCCTCGATAGGCTAGTGCGGCGATGATGCCGTAAACCGTTGCATTTTCGAGCATCTGCCACACCGACGCACGCACGGGGAAAGGCTCTACGTCGAACTTGATCACCGACGCCCCGCCGACTGCGCCAAGCATCACGATCAGCAGCCAATAGCTGAGTAGAGTATAAGCGCCGCACAAAAGAACGTGGCCGGCAAGCTGCACGAGGGGGCCCTGCTTCCTGAGCCTCGTACGGATCAGCTCATAGGCGCCCAATCCGAACAAAACCGTTGGAGTCGTGTTTGCGACCGCGCCAGGAATCGCGTCTAAAAGCGGGCTGTCGTGGCCGATACTCAGCACCAGCGCATAGGCCACAAAAACTGTCGGCGTCGCGATTAGCGCCAGCCGAACCGCGCTCACCTCTCGTGGCGTTGTCCCCGAAGCGATTGGGCCCTGCTTCATCCTTATTTTCTGCGCCTTCCCACTGCATCCCGCAACAAGCAGTGGCAAAGCCGATGAACGCAAGACTCGCGGGCACTACTTGCCCTGGCTAGTTCGAGAACTCGGACATTCGGACGAAGGCCGATGCTAGCAACGCCGCCGAGCCGCCCTGTCCGGCAGCGCGCCGATAAGGTTCAGATGCCGATCCTCGAAATGACTGGCATCGGGTGTAAGATACGGTCGTCGGGGTAGATAGCTCGAGGTAGGCATACGTTAGCGCGCTGATCGAAAGTGATGGTCACTTTGTTGGATGTTCGCGCCGAGCCGTTGTCAGCTGACGGAACCGATGATGCGCCTCGCCGCTTTGATTTCAGCTGTCCGGGAGATTCGAAATGGTCGAAAAACGCAGTATCGGCGACAGCGGGATTGAGGTGGCGCCGCTGGCGCTTGGCGGTAACGTCTTCGGCTGGACCGCCGACGAGAAGGCGAGCTTCGCCGTGCTCGATGCGTTCGTTGAAGCCGGCGGGACCATGATCGACACTGCGGATGTCTATTCCGCCTGGGTGCCGGGCCACCGTGGCGGCGAGAGTGAAGAAATGATCGGCCGCTGGCTGAGGCGCGACCCGGCCAAGCGCAGCAGGATTGTAATCGCGACCAAGGTCGGGTTCACAGCCGGATTGGCGCCGGAATCGATCGCTCCGTCCTGCGACGCGTCGCTGCGGCGGCTCGGGATCGAGGAGATCGACCTTTATTACCAGCATAAGGACGACGAGCGCGTACCGCTGGCCGAGAGCCTGGCGGAATTCGATCGCCTGAAGAAGGCGGGCAAGATCCGCGCGATCGGGCTCTCCAACTTCAGCGCGGCGCGGATCGATGACGCCTTCGATGCGGCTCTGAGCGATGGCCTCACTGCGCCTGTTGCGCTGCAGCCTTTCTACAATCTCGTCGCGCGCGAATTCGAGAACGAGCTGCAGGGTGCCGCGGCCCGTCACCGCCTCGGGGTTTTTCCCTATCAGGGACTGGCCAGCGGTTTTCTCACCGGCAAGTATCGCAGCGGAGCGGACTTGCGCAAAAGCCCGCGGGGCAAGAGCGTGGAGCGCTATCTCGAAGGCAATGGCACGCGCGTGCTCGACACGCTCGACGAGATCGCGACGGAAACTGGCGCCTCGCTCGCGACGATTTCACTTGCGTGGCTGATGGCCCAGCCGATGATTACCGCGCCGATCGCCAGTGCCACAAACGTGGATCAGCTGAAGCAACTGACCGCGGCGATGGATCTGACGCTGTCGCTCGACCAGATTGCCCGACTTGATGAAGCGAGCGCCGAGCGGGAGACCGCGGCCGCCTAGTTCGAATTAGTCCCACTTCAGCAGCATCGATCGAGACTAAGCTTCAATTGTTGAACGTCCGTTTTGGGTGGAAAGGAGCCACTTCAAATGGGCTGAGTAAAGATCTCGCGGGTGTGCTGAATTTGGTGCATGCGTTCATGAAGAATTGCGACAAACCCAACGTCGCCGGAGTCCAGCACCCTCCAATGGACAAAGTGGTGCTCGCACCTGCCGAAATAACCATCGACGTCAAATTCAACGGGCACGGCGCGCCATATGACCTTCCTGGCCGCTATCTCGGAAAAGTATCGAAATAGAAGGTTGATGTAGCGGTCCGCCTGGTCCTCGCCCCAGTGTGTAGCGGTGTATTCGTAAATCTCATCAAGTTGGACATCCGCGCGCGGACCCAGAAAATGGCCGCTCACGCGTGAGTGCGCCGGACTCGGTTCCGCTTGATGACGTCCGTCGCAGTCAGATGGTGATACTCGGAATCTGGCGCCGCGAATGATCGCTGCAATTCTGCTTTGAGCCGCTCAAACGCATGCCCTTCAGCTTCCCTCTTGTCCTTCCGGATCAGATGGCGGACGTACTCACTGACGTTATCGAATGCGCCGTCCTCGCCGACATTGCCAGCGACAAATTCGCGGAGTGCCGCCCACTCGGACGTTCAATGTCATGGGTTTGGTCATGTGGACAGAAACAAGGATTCAACGGACGTCCAAGGAGGCGCCTTGAGTCCGCAAATGGGTCGGATTCAGACCTAAGCCTTATGTCGCATTTGGGTCGAAGCTCGGAGGCAGGAGGGGGTGGAATGCGGGCATGCGGGCGATCGCTCCACATGTTCCGTCAGGGAGATTTCGCCTGAGGTTCACTTGCTGGTTATTGCTGCCTCTGACACCCTAGGGCGAAAAAGGTGGAAGGCGCATGGACAGGTTTAGCTTCTTTTTCAGCTTCTACGGGCTGATCCTGGGATTTGCGGTGGCTGAACTGCTGAGCGGCTTCGCGGGTATGGTCCGCGCCCACGCGCTGAAGAAGCTGGAGGCGCAGACGGCGCTTACCGCCCTGCTCACCCTGATCGCGATCGTCGCCACTTGGGTCGATGCCTTCAGCATGGAGCGCTCGCTTACGCTCGATTTTCGGGACCTGTGGGCGCCGATCGTAGTCGCAATCGTCTACTATCTGGCGGCGGCGGTGATCTTCCCGCGCGACTCCCGGCAATATGGCCATCTGCGCGCTTATTTCGCGGCGCGGCGGAAATTCGTGATCGGCCTACTGTTCGCGGCCGAGCTGGTCGACATCTATGTTAACCGCGCCTTTTACATGGACACTTACATCCGCGATCCGGCGAGGTTCTGGGGCTGGCTGATGCCTTATAACGTCTTGATAAAGGGCGGGATGTTGGCGTTGTTCCTGGTGCGCGGACGCCGCGCCACCATCGCGCTGCTCGTTGTTGAGATCTTCATTTTGCTCGTGCCCTATTGGCAGATACAGTTCTCGTCCAGGCTGATGGAACGTTTGTTTGGCTATTGATCCACGAACGTCTGCAAATGGGTCGGGGGCGGGCGGCAAGTTTGGGTGGCAAGCAGACGCTCAGCGTTACTCCCGCTGATTCAACTTGGACGTCTCCGCGGGTGATGCGATTGCCGAACGGCAGTCAGCTAAGTGCTTCAGCCACCCGGTGGGAAGGCCATCAGGCTGGACCTCCTTCACTTTCAGCACTTGCGCAATCCGCTGTGAAATTGGCAGATTTGCCTCGAGCGTCTCATTCGAGTTGCGCAGTCGCGCGATGACAGGGCGAATCGCGCGACGGTCCGTCAGACTAATGGGGCCAGCCTCGGCATATGGGATGAGATGCCCCCACAGTTCCTGCTCGCCTTGGACGATTGACCAATTGTTCGAAAGCTCATCGTAGAACTCCGCGTATTTCTGCCGCCTCACGGCTGGAAGATGGTTGAACACCTCGGCGTCGCGGTTTTCCCATGCGCTTCGGTAAGGTGTCAGAGTTTGTGGGGCCTCCGGCCAGAGCGCCGGCACCTGATCGCCGGAGCGGGCACGATCGAGCCAGCCCTTCACCTCCTCCACGCGTTTCTCGTCACAGGCGAACTGTCGCGAGCGCACGTCATAAACGAACAGGTTCAGCCCGATCTCGTGATCGATGGTCTCCTCGAACGCGCGCTCGTCCGCGCGGCTCTGCATGTCTTGAACCACCTGCTCGGCACTGAGGGCGATGAGCACTCCGATGACGATAATCCCCACCTCGCCCGCAAACTCGCGCCAGCCGTGCAGTGGTTTGGGTAAGTGGAAATGCACGCGAACCAGCCCCCCAGACACAGAGGCTAGCAGATGAGCTTATGTCCGCAATGGGTCCAAGTGATCGGCAGGTTTGGGTGGAAAGCTGCCATTGACCCATTAGCAACATCGTAGTTCTCTGCGCGGGTCTTAAGGGGGAGCTGATGGACAATATTTACTCGTGGACGATGCGCAACGCGGCGCAAATTCTTTTTGGCTTGGCGGCTTTCATATTTGTCATTGGACTCGGCCAGGCGTTTGCCGAAATCAGAAACGCCGCAAGCCAAGCCTCGCTCGACGGCATGCCCGGCATGCCGGTCAGCCAAGGAGCATATGGATTGGTGATGGCTATATCCGGAACGGTGCGTGCCGCTACTTCAGCGGTATTGCCCTTGGCAGCCGCCGCAGCGCTTTATCGCTGGGATCGTCGTGCAAAAGCTGCTGATGAGCGTCAGTCGAGCTAGTCTCTTCTTCGGGTGGAAGTCGGACCGTAGGCCTCGTGGTCGGCACCCTCGCGAACGGCGCTTTCGCGCCCGTCAAATCGAACGCCGACATACTTGGACACGGTTGGGTTTTAGCGAAGCTGCATGTGCTGAAGGTTGTAAGAGGAGAGCGTTTGCCAGCCGTTCTGCCGGTTAGGTATTTTGCTCACACCTACATGCAACAAGACCAGCCCTTCATGCTGGTGCTGAAGCACGTCGGTGCGGGTTACGAGATTGAGACAGGTCAGTTGATGCGACTGCGTCCTTCGCGTCAACGCCGACACGGACGAGATTGTAGTTGCCCTCGAAGCGCCGCCACTAGTGGGCGACTGGACCTCCGTGCCTTCTCTTGCTCACGCAATTGGCAAGCCGCTCGGTTGGTGTTGGGTCGGCACGAACTATCGGGGCTATCGAGATGCCTTCACGGTGGCGCTTGATGGCGGAGGGCCAGACGCGCTTGAGCCCCGCCTGATGCTCGTCGGTGAAGGATCATCCCTATCGTGCTTTGACCTCGCGCCTCACGGCCCCCCCCTAACGTCCGCGACGGGTCAAAAGCGGGCCCTAAGGTTGATCAGGCCGGGGCGAAGCTGCTTCGCTTCATCCACTTGGACAGAGTGCGTATCAGATCCGGATCGCCGGTCAGAGCGATCCGGCCACCCTCAATTTCGTCACTCATTTTAGACATGCCCATCCAGGCGGACGTCATCGCCTTGAGGTCGGCGGTGACGTAGAGGTCAACGTCGAAGCCAGGATCGAGTGAACAGAGGTCAGTGCCCATCGAGGGGGATACGATCAGCCAATAGTGACGCTCCTTGGGCGGCAGTTCGGGATAGATGAACTGCACGACCACCCGGCGGGTCGGAAGCGGCTGCGGATCAATCTTCCGGCGCATGTTCCACATCAGCAGCTGGGCGTCGAGATTTGCCAGCGTGCAGTCCTGATCAACCCATCGCATGGCCCAATGCCCAAGCGAAGCAATGATGGGCCGCAGTTCCTCGCCCGCATCTGTGAGCCGATATGTAGCCACCGCGCCGGTCATTCGACTAACAACGCCCGCAGCCTCAAGCTCGCGCAACCGCTTCGACAGAAGCGCTGGTGACATCCGGGGCACGCCGCGTCGAATTTCGTTGAAGCGAGTTGAGCCGGACTGCATTTCAGCGAGAAGAAGCAGAGTCCAACGTGACGCGAGGATCTCGGACGCCATCGCTACTGGGCAGAACTGAGCATAGCTTTCTTGAGCCATGCGGCGAGGCTCCGCCAGGCGTGCTGCACGGTCAAGTACAGATTTTGTACTAGGTTCGCTTCAGTTCCTGAACTGGCGCGGAGTTCGGCGGCCCCACACAATCGGCGCTCGGCCAATCCCGGCCTAGAGAACGGAACGCAACATGCCGCTAGTCGACATCCAGATCATCAAGAACGTGTTTAGCGCCGATCAAAAGGGTCAGCTGATCGAGAAGGTGACCGATGCGATGGTCGCAGTCGAGGGGGAGGCGATGCGTCCGGTGACGTGGGTCCGAATCCAAGAAGTGGATGAAGGCAGTTGGGCCATCGGAGGCACGCGTCTGTCGGCTGCCGATGTCCACAGGATGGCGGACAGCTCGAAGTAAACGCTGCCGCTTAGCGGGTCCGGAGTGCACATGCTCCGGACCTTCACCTGATGTCCGCTTCGGGTGGAAAACAGACACTAGCCGGACTCCCGCTCACCGCTTGTACGATACATCCGCGAACTGGACTTTGGCGCCGTCCGGGTCGTGAACATAAAGTTGGTCGCCGAATGCGATAAACGGCTTTGCCTCGGGAAGGGTCTGTTCGATCCTCGCAAGCAGGGACTTCGGTTCGTAACCGTCGATCCCAATGCAAAAATGATCGATTCCCAGCTGATCTCCCTTTTCGGGTGCATAGAGGCCGAGAAATCCGCTTTCGAGCCGAAACTCGCAATAATCGGCACCCTGGTCTCTGATCGGCAGCCCGGTGAGGCGCTCGTAGAACGCCGTTGACCGTCGCACGTCCGACGCGTTGATGCTGACGTGATTTATCGTCCGCCCCCGAACGAGGGAGGCCGTCTGCGTTGGCGCAGCCGCCGCAGAGAAGCTTCCAGCCGCCATGCACAGCGCCAGAACCCCTTGCGAAAAGTTTCGCCGATCTATCCCGCCATTTTCATAGAGTTTGATTAGGCCGTCGAGTTCTCGCTCCATGCTCCGCCTCCTCTG
>DATAPR010000053.1:0-1756 GCA_036265105.1 Sphingomicrobium sp. | reverse complement strand
ATCCAAATCGCCGCGTCCAAGCAGGCCAAATTCAAGCCCGGCAAGGGATTGCGCGATTCGCTCAATTGACCCACGTGGCGCGGGGCGATTAGCTCAGTTGGTAGAGCATCTCGTTTACACCGAGAGGGTCGGCGGTTCGAGTCCGTCATCGCCCACCATAATAACAATCACTTAAGGACCGTTACTGGCCGCAAATTCGATTCAGTGGCCAGCTGGGTAACGGTCCGGGTAACGGGATCCAGCGGCAGGCCAATCGGGCCGAAGCGTCTACGAGAAAATTATGCAAGGCCCGCGACGCCCGAGATCGCACAGCGCACGGCGGCACCAGCAGGTAACTAAGCGCCGGGAGGCGGTCACTATCTCCGATGTTGAAGCGGAAAAGGGTGAGGAACTCGCGGACACGGTCCTGGCCGCCGCCGCTATGGAGGAGACTGAGGATTACCTGGTGCGAGGCCGGCGATTCGAGCGTCTTACGGTCGAGACTCTCCGGCAACGCTGGACTGCCGCGTTCAAGGCATGGTGCCGAGATCGGAACCTCCAGCTCCAGCGTGAATTTGACGACGCTGCAGCCGAGTTACGGCTCCGTGGCGAGGAGCCTCCCTTGGAAACCGTCCCGGACGAGATCGCGGCATTGCGAAGCGAGATCGCCATCGACTCGCGAGACGAGCAAGCGTGGGAAGACATCCGGGCGCGGGTGAGGTGCCTGCTTTTCAGGCGAGGGCCTACTCACTAGAAAGAGCAAGAGCCCCGACTCGCCACGGGGGTAGAAGCATCAGGCCGCTGAGCGCCGCGCCGGCTCGAAAAGTGGAACGCCAAGATCCCGAGCGAGCAGAATCCCGGCCCCGACGTTCCGATCAAGCCCCGCATGCTCAAGGAAAGCCTGGCGGAAGCGGTCGGCGGCTCTAATTTTTTTTGTGATGGCACCGCGCCGCAACAGCGCTCGACGGGATACACGGTCCGGCGATAGGGCGAGCAATCTGGCCAGAGCGACTCAGGCGGCTTGCGCTTGGGTACGAGTCCGCCGACAGGTTAGCCTCTTTCCACCAGCGCCCTTGATCGCCAAGCGGGTGGGCTCAGTATCGTCAACGCCGAGCTTAATGCGGTGCGAATACCGGAAATCGAACTGGCGGCCCGACCCGAATATGGCAATGGTTGACAATACCTGCACGACGTCTACCGCGTCCGGCCCGACTTCGTGTACAGTATGTCGCGCGACTTCGCGCGGTCCTGCCAGACCCCGATGCTGGTCATGCCGGACGATACCCCGGCCCACCCGTACCAGACCTCCTTATTATCAGATATCGCCTCCCTAGCGCCGAACGCCGAGGTAGGGTCTAACCCTGGCGAGAGCCCCCGGAGCTGAAGGAACCGACGATCTACCGAGCGCGCATGTTCTTAAAGGCGTATCAACCCGTGACAGCCAGTCGCTAGCTCCGGGGGTTTGGCGCGTTGTCGATCCTGGCTCAGTCGGCGGCCGCGAGCTTGTCCTGCGTCTTTGTCCCGAAGTCGCTGGCGTCGTGGCGCTCGTGCAACTGGCTCAAGGGCTCGCCGGAGAGGCTATGCGCCCGCTTTCGGCCGGCCGATAAGAGAGGTCACCCACTGTGGTAGGCCCTGAGGCGCAGCAGAATCCTTCTGACCCGGTGATAAGCGAAAGTTATCATGGCTTGGGTATGATTTAAGCCGACGCCGCTGCGATGTCGACGATGCCTTTTGGACGGAGAGAGGTGATCGCTGCCGACAAGACCGGCCGACATGT
>DATAPR010000052.1:0-43589 GCA_036265105.1 Sphingomicrobium sp. | reverse complement strand
TTCGCGGTCAACCACAACCAGGAGATCATAGTCCGAAAAATATCTCCCGATCGGATCCTCGACCCAGTCGCCGCGAGCATAGCTTCCAAACAGGATGATCTTGAGGAGCTTGCCGCCGCGAAGCCTCGGCATCGTCCGCCTTGAGATCGCAAACTCGAACCCTTTGCGAATGACCTCGACCACAAAAGCGAGCTCGTCGCGCTTGGCCTGAGGCAAATGATCGAGAGCGGTTTTCATCGATTGCAGATTTGCTTGGAGAGGGAGCGAAGGACAAGCGATTTCCTGCGGCGTTCCAGTCCTTTCCGGCGCACCAGCAAATCGCGAGCCCAGATAAAAGTTAGCGCTCCTGCTTTGCCTCCGAGTGCGAGGCGATCGCAGCGGCGGAGCCGTCTGACCAGTGCGAGACGGGCACCATGAACGTGATCACATGGTCGAACTTGGCGACATCGCTAATGACCGGCGATCCCTCGAGATTTGCGCCCCAGGTTCCGCTCGCAACCGATGCTGGAAAATAGAACATCACGTGCGGTCGCCATGGGTGGCCGCCTTCGTCAGTCAGATATTGCTCTTTCGACATCATGTAACTCATCGCGCCGGAACGAGGAGGGGGGAGTGTGCCAGCTTTGGCGCCCCGCTGGATGCGGCTGCGCACTTCTGCCTCAGTTGCCCCGGCCAGCACCCATTTCGTCCTCTCAAGATACGATGGCAGAACCGATTGGACCGCCGCCGGATTCAGGCACATTGGAGCCCGAACCTTTGGATTCCAGAATTCACGGTCGCCGGGATCCTTCGCCCAGGAACGTTCAACGAGGCAGGCAAATCCGTTGCTGCCTTTTGACTGGATCCGATAACCCGAAGGCCCGAACACGAGTATCTCCGCTCTCGACGAGAGCGAGGCAGGCGCTGCGCTTCGGGCGAGCGCGACTTCCGATACTGTCGATTGCGTCATGTAGGGGGCAAGTCGTCCAACGGCGCCGTGATCGGTCCGAGCAGCTGCCGCGCCCCCTCCGGTTAGTGAAACCACGAATACTGCAGCGGCCATTGTCGCAATCTTGCAAGCACGCATCGAGTTTCTCCCGATTTTTAGCGCGGCATTTCATGCCTCCAGGTGCGACGAAACTACTCGAACCCTGCATCAGGTAATAGAGCAGCGCTCGGCGCCGCTCTTCAACTAATGCGATTGGCCGATCCGCGGCCTCACGCTCGCTTCGAACGCGCGCCACCGCGGCTCGATCGCATCGAGAGCAGCTGAAACTTGAGCATATCCGCGCAGTGCGTCCGGTGTCGGTGCTCCGTCCGCCCCGTCCTCTGCAGCCGCCAGCTTGTCGAGCCATGACGAAATTCCGCTGAGCGTCGTGGGGCTGTTGATCCCTTGCATGGCGGGCTCTGGACCGACCAGCGATGTGAGTTGGTTATTCAACGCAGCGCCATCGGACGGTCCATCGAGCTTGGCCAAACCGGCTTTCACCTTTGAAGCTTCGTCCAGCATCGCGTGTATCCTTACGCGCTGCTGCTCAATCTCCTTGGCCAGATGGAACTGGGCCTCGAAATCGCTCTGGCTCACTTTGACGCGCGGATCGGGGAGCACAGTCAGTGGCTGACGCAGAACCTGCCCTTCCACCGCGAGCTCGACAACGTAATCTCCAGGCGGCGCCCAAACACCGCTGACGCGCTCCTCGCCAAAACCAGCCGGCTTGGAATAGCGCAGGTCCCAAACGAACCGATGGTGACCTGGCGTAGCTGCCGGCGGCTCCTTGGGAACTGCCCATTCAGGGGCCACGGGAAGCTTGGCCAGGTCGAGCCGCTTGGGCAGATCGGTACTGCTGAAGCGATTCACGATACCGCCGGACTGGTCGTAGATCCTTATCTCGACAGGTCCGGTGACATTCGCCGGAAGCGCATAGTCGATCAAAGCCCCGAATGGCGGGTTAGAAGCGAGCGGCTCGTCCTTGGGCATCGGCGTTCCAGTGAAGCCCGGCTCGTTGACCCGGTAGGCTGGGGCCTCGGGATAGAGGTGAATGCCCGGCTGAGCGTTGCTCGCCAGCGCACGCAATGGGACGATGTCGTCGAGGACATAGAAGCCGCGTCCATGGGTGGCGATCACAACGTCATTTCCATGGATCGTGATGTCGCGGACGGACGTCGTAGGAAGGTCGGAGTTGAGCGGCTGCCAATTGTCGCCATCGTCAAATGATACGTAAAGGCTGCGCTCGGTTCCGGCGAACAACAGTCCGGGACGCACCGGATCCTCGCGGACCACATTGACCGAGTTCGGGCCGCCCTCCGAGGGAAGCCCGTTAGTGATCTCGGTCCAAGTACGTCCGCCGTCACGTGTGCGAAGGATATGAGGACGCTGATCTTCGAGACGGTGACGGTCGATCGCCGCGTAAGCGACGTTCGCATCGAAATGCGATGGCTCGATAACTCCGACTTTCGACCAGGGCTGGACTTGGGGGGGCGTGACATTCGTCCAATTCGCGCCGCCGTCCGAGGTGCGCCAGATGAGGCCGTCGTCGGTCCCGACCCAGATCAGTCCGTCGACGAGCGGCGAAGTCCCGATGTCATAGATGACCCCGCGGCGAGGCCCCTTGACGCCTGCATCCTTGACCGTTGCCGGATCGAGGTTCGGCGGCACTCCGGGATCGGGCCGAGTGAGGTCGGGACTGATTGGGGTCCAGGTTTGTCCCCCGTTGGTCGTTCTGAACAGCCGCTGATTGCCGAAATAGAGCGCGTGGTCTCGCTTTCCAAAGGTTAACGGCAGCGTCCAGGTGCCCCGATATTCTTCTGGAAATGCGAACGTCGGGTCGACGTCGCGTACCTGCCCCGACCTGCGGTCAAGGCGTTCGACGCGTCCCCCGTAAACGATGTCTGGATCATCGGGGTCAGGCGCGATCTCGTCGCTCTCTCCGCCTGGAGTGACCTCGTGAAAGTCTCCCATGGTAAGCCCATCGGCCGCGCTGTCGCTCCGGCTGGCAACGGAGGCCGCACCCGAATCCTGCTGCGAGCCGTAAATCCGATAGGGAAAGCCGTTGTCTGTCGAGACATGATAAAATTGGGCGGTCGGCTGGTTGAACCAGCTGCTCCAGGTTTTGCCGCCATTGATCGTCACCAGGGTCCCCTGATCGACGCCCAGAATGCGCCGGTCGGGGTTTTTCGGGTCGATCCACAATGCGTGGAAGTCGTCGCCGGTCGGATCGCCCTTCTCCGGGATGAAGTGCGCACCGCCGTCGTCGGAGCGAAGGACGATCGTATCTTGGACCCACAGCTGGTCGGCGTTCTTCGGATTGGCGGTAATCCCAGCAAAATACCAACCGCGCTGCCAGATGCGTTTGTCGCCGGTCACCTTGCGCCAGGTGAGGCCCGCGTCGTCTGAGCGATAGAGGCCGCCTTGATCCGGCTGGTTGCTATCCGCGAGGGCGTAGATCCGGCGGGGCTTTGCGGGGCTGGTCGCAAGGCCGATCCGCGCAGGCGCGCTTGGAAGTCCGTGGCCGGTCAGCTGGTGCCAAGTGCGGCCAGCGTCAGTTGATTTGTAAAGCCCGCTGCCGGGACCGTTCGATGGCGGATAGGTATTCCACGGCGGACGCCTTGTCTGCCACATGGCCGCGTAGACGACGCTCGGATTGCCGGGCTCGGCGACGAGATCGATCGCTCCGGTATTGGCGTCCTTGTAAAGGGTCTTGGTCCACGTCTTTCCACCGTCCGTCGATCGGAAGACGCCGCGTTCCTCGTTGGGCCCATAAGGATGGCCCAGTGCCGCTACGAGAAGCACATTCGGATTGCGCGGATCGACCAGGATTTTGCCGATCTGCTGGGTCTCCGAAAGCCCGACCGAGTGCCAGGTGGCGCCGCCATCGGCCGATCGGAACATGCCGATCCCCTGGGCAATGTCCGAGCGCATGTCGGCCTCGCCGGTGCCGACATAGATGATCTTTGGCGACGAAGGCGCAACCGCGATCGCTCCGATCGAGCCGACATTCACCTGATCGAAAATGGGCACCCATGTGCGGCCGGCATCGTCGGTGCGCCAGACGCCGCCGTTGACCGAGCCGAAGTAGAACCGGCGCGAGTCATCGGGCGCGCCGGTCACCGCAAGGACCCGCCCTCCCCTGAACGGTCCAACGGATCGCCATTGCAGACCCTGAAACATCGCCGGATCGACGGTTGCTGACTGGGCAGCCGCGGCGGCGGCGATCAATGGAGCGATGAACAGCAGCTTGGTTTGAAGGCGCACGCTAGACTTCCCCCGGACGAGAGCGATTCGACCCCAGCCTTAGGACAGCGGACGCGCGCCTTAAAGATGAGGCGATTGGGCGATTTGAACGTGAAAGCGTGGCAAGCGCTTCCTGGCATCCTTCAAAACTGATGTTTCGAGATTGAAATGCGCGACTTTCGCGCCGGGGGCTTGTGCACTTAACCCCCGCATGGAAACCTGAGCGCATTCGCCAGTCCTGGGGGGAAGTGAATTGTCGACGATCAAGACCGCCGCAGCCGCCCTGATTCTCGCGGCCTTCGCACTTCCGGCTCCGAGCGATGCAGCGGCTGTTGATCCCGCGCTTACCAGCCCGCTTCACTGGCGAGAGCTCGGCCCGTTCCGAGCCGGCTGGGCTTCAGTCATCGCTGGAGTTCCAACCAAACCCGACACATTCTATTTCGGAGCGTCGGGCGGGGGCGTCTGGCGCACCGATGACGCAGGCCGAACCTGGACTTCTCTGTTCGACCAGGGGTCGAGTTCCGCAATCGGGGCGATCGCAATCGCACCTTCAAACCCTGACATCATCTATGTCGGGGGGGGCCAGCCTGAGCCGCGTTACGACGTCGAAGCGGGTCGCGGGGTTTACAAGAGTAGCGACGGAGGACGAACCTGGACCGACATCGGCCTTCACGACACGCGCTACGTCGGCCGCATCTGGATCAGTCCGACCAATCCTGATGTCGTGATGGTTGCAGCTGTCGGCCACTTCTTCGGTCCGAGCGAGGCTCGCGGCATTTATCGCTCGGTCGACGGCGGGAAGACCTGGTCTCACGTCCTCGCTCCCGACCAGTGGACCGGAGCGGTCGACATTGTCAGCGATCCCGCTCACCCCCGCACATTATTCGCCTCCACCTGGCAGGCGCGCCAGTGGCCGTGGCAAAGCTATTTCACGGAGATCGCCGGACCTGGCACGGCCATCTATCGTTCGGACGACGAGGGGGTCCATTGGCGAAGACTTTCGGGCGGCGGCTGGCCAAATGCCTCGCTCGGCCGGATCAGCCTCGCGGCGACGAGAAAGGCGGGCCGGCTCCGGCTGTACGCAGTCATCGATTCCAAGGCCTATGGAGGGCTCTGGCGATCGGATGACGCCGTCAACTGGCGACGGGTGAACAGCGAAAAGGCGTTCACCAGCTATTATGCCAACCGGGTCATCGTCGATCCGCATGATCCGGACGTCGTCTATCTTGTCGGGCAGTCGATGCGCCGCTGCGATCGCGGCGGCGAACATTGCATCATCTTCCGCGGCAGCCCGGGAGGAGACGACTACCACCAGATCTGGATCAACCCCGAGCATCCCGAACGCATGGCCGCTGCTTCCGATCAAGGCGCAGCGGTAACCGTGAATGGCTCGAGGACGTGGAGTGACTGGTACAATCAGCCGACCGGCCAATTCTATCACCTCGCAGCCGACAATCGCTTTCCCTACTGGATTTATTCGGGCCAGCAGGACAGCGGCACGGTCGGGATAGCGAGCCGCAGCGACTACGGCGCGCCTAGCATTCGCGAGTGGCATCCGGTCGGCGGCGATGAGCGCGACTACGACATCCCTGATCCGGTCGACCCGGATATCGTCTACGGATCAGGGCTTGGTGGTCATGTGAGCCGCTGGGACGCGAAAACCGGAACGGTCGCCGACGTATCGCCCTTTCTGCTTCCGAGTTACGGCCTTCGCCCGACAACGGTTGCTCACCATTTCAACTGGGTCACTCCGCTCGTCACCTCCCGGACCGGTCCACCAACCCTCTATCTTGGGGGCGAAGTCCTGTTTCGAAGTTCCGATCGCGGAAACAACTGGACCGTGATCAGCCCCGATCTCACCGGCAAAGCCACGGGTGCCCAGCGCTGCGACGGGGACGTCGCGATCGCCGATGCGATGGCGTGCGGCTATGGAACAATAACAGCCATCGAGCCCTCGCCGATATCGGCGCAGGAAATCTGGGTCGGAACCGACACCGGGCTGGTCCAGGTCACGCGCGACGGCGGAGGGCATTGGAACCAGCTGCCGCTGCCAGCAAAACCGTGGAGCAAGATCTCCAGCATCGATCTGTCCGCTTCGGACCCCAATAGCGCTTATGTGGCCGTCGACGGTCAGCGGCTCGATGATTTCGCTCCGCATGTCTTCAGCACGCATGATGGTGGAAGGACATGGGCACCGATTACGGCGGGACTTCCGGGCGATCGCATTGTCAGCGTCGTCCGGTGCGATCCAGAGCGGCCAGGGCTGCTCTACGCGGGGAATGAGACAGGTGCTTACGTCAGCTTCGACGATGGCGGCAGCTGGCAGTCGCTGCAGCAGAATTTGCCTACGGCCTGGGTTCGCGATCTGCTCGTCCATGGCGATGATTTGATTGCTGCCACTCAAGGCCGCGCAATCTGGGTCCTTGGCGATCTCGCGCTCCTTCGGCAGGCGGGTCCGACAAGCGGAATGGCCGATCATCTGTTCAAGCCCGCCCCGGCGGTGCGCGTTCGGTTCGACAGCAACAGGGATACGCCGCTCGCGCCGGAAACTCCGCTCGGCGAAAATCCGCCGCAGGGCGCGACGTTCGATTACTGGCTGAAGGAGAAGCCGACCGGCCCCGTAACCCTCGAGATCAGGGATTTGTCGGGCGAGGTGATCAGGCGCTTCTCGAGCTCGGATACGCCAAAGAACCTTCCCGCCGATCGCTATTTCGCCGATGGCTGGGTGAAACCTGAACCCGTTCTTTCGGCATCGCCGGGCGCTCATCGGTGGGTGTGGGACCTTCGCGCAGAGCGGCCGGCGGCTCTTGAATACAGTTACAGTATTGCCGCGAAATGGGGGACCGATACGCCGCTCCTTCCGGAGGGGCAGCTCGTTCCACCGGGTCGCTATAAAGCAGCCCTTATCGTCAATGGTCACGAAAATGACCAAGACGTGGACGTGCTTGCGGATCCCAGAACGAGCGATGCTGATTACGCAGCGGCGTTCATATTCTCGAGCAGTCTCGCCGGGCCAATGGCCAAAGCCTGGGCCGGAGCTGCGCAGCAGGAAGCCGTTCAAAAGGAGGTTGCAGCGCGGCTTGCCCAAATTCGCGATCCCGCGCTCCTTGCCGAAGCGAATTCGTTTTTGGCAAAGGCTAAACCGAGTTCGCCAAACAGCGGCCTTGCACGCCAAAGCCGGATCCTTGCGGCCCTTGAAAGCGCAGCCGAAAGCAGTGATTCGGCCCCGAGCACCTCGATGCAGACAACCGCACGGCAGGCGATCAGCGAGGTTGATTCCGACTGGGATGCTTGGCAGCGCCTCCAATCGAATGAGCTCCAGCACCTCGATCGATCGCTTTCGGCGGCCGGACTTTCGCCGATCACTGTCCCTGCGGGCGCTTCTCTCAAGACCGATGCCGTCGATGGCGGCGAAGATCTTCCGTGATTTCTTCGGCGGTTCGTTTTCGCTCCAACGGAAGCGTCAGACATCCGCCTGCAGAACCGCAGCGCCGGACGCACGAATGGGAAGTGACCATTCGGGTTCCTTCCTATCTCCGATGAGCCATAGTCGGGACGAGGATTTATGAGCGCCCTTAAGTCCATTGCGATGTTCGCGTTCGGAACCTGCTCGGCTGCCGCTTATGCCGCCGACGTGCAGCCGTCAGCGGAGCCGAGCATCGTCGTGATCGGGGAGCGCAGCGAGAACACGCCCGAAAAGCTCGACCACATCATGCCGGAGGTCGATGGGACGAAGATCACGGTGACGAAGAAGACCAGCGTCACGAAGCTCGATCTCTTGCCGACCATCGTCAACGACAACCAGCGCGAGCTCTTCTCGCGAACTCCCGGCCTGTTCGTCTCCGAGCAGCAGACCGGAACGCAGTTCAACATGAGTTACCGCGGGCTCGGCAATCCGCAGGAATCCGAATATGTCCTAGTCCTCCAGGACGGCATCCCAATTTCGACCGACTGGATCGGCTTTCCGACGCTTTATTATATGCCGCTGCCCCAGTCGCTCGAGGAAGTGCAGCTAATCCGTGGGGGCTCAAGCCTGCTTTACGGTCCCGAGCCAGCGCCCGCCGTCAACCTCGTCTCGAAACGTCCGGCCGCGAACCAGCCGTTCGGCGCGTACACGGAAAATGTGATCGGAAGCGACGGGCTGTTCTCGACCTACAATACCATCGAGGGCTCGAGCGGGGCGTTTTCCGGACGTGCGAATTTCGGCTATGTGAAAAGCAGCGGCCAGCGCGATAACGGCCAGTCCAGCACTCTGCAGGGAGACGCCTATCTGGCCTATCGGCCAACCAAGGGCAGTCTCTGGTATCTCAACTTCCATGCGCATGATGCGAGCTCGGGGGATCCGGGCAAGCTCAGCTACCCGCAATATCTCGCCGATCCAGACCAGGCCGTCACTCCGTTCAATGAGGACTGGGTGCGCCGGACGTCTCTCGTACTTGGAAACGAGAGTGACCTCTCGGGAGGGTGGCGCTCGGAAGCCAAGCTCTGGGCGAGCTGGCAGGACCTCTATCAGCGCTCCGCTGCCGCGGGCCCAGACCCGTCAACGACAACGCTCCAGGACGAGGCGTTTCACGCTCAGGGCCTCGACTGGCGTCTTCGAAAGCGGTGGGGAGAAGGAAATGCGCTGACCTTCGGCACGGTTCTCTATCACGACAGCGCGCCGTTCCGGCAGTGGACCAGTACGGACATCACTGCTCCTCGCGGCAGCGAAGATGGCACGCCGCGGCTCGATCAGGCGCGAGACGACTGGTACGGGGCCCTGTTCGCCGAGAACGTGTTCCGGTTGCCCGGGCGTTGGCACATCGTCCCTTCATTCCGCCTCGATCACGAGACGATCAGCATCGACGAGACTATTCGGCCCCCCAATCTCGTCAGGCCCTTGATCAAGCAGTCGGTGACCCGAACCGTACCGATGTTCGGTCTCGGCACTGGGTTCGATTTCGGCAATCAAAACGAGACCTATTTCAGCGTCAGCCAGGGCTATCGGCCGGTTCGATTCTTCGACGTTGCCTCGCCCTTCTCCAACGTCGATCCAGGAAACATTCCGGCAGTTTCAAAGTCGCTGTCGTGGGAAGCTGGCGTTCACGGAACGCCGGTCAAGGGCCTGTTTTACGACACCAGCCTGTTCTGGATCGACTTCACGAACCGGATCGAGACGATCGTCATCTCGCCGGTTGAAAGCCTCTTCCAGAATAGCGGCAACACCCGTCACCGAGGGTTTGAAGGCGAAGTCTCGTACGACCTCCTTGCAGCTCGCGGAGGCCCGCTGCATCTGACCGCATTTGCTAACGTGAGCCTTCTCGATGCGAAGTTCACCAAGAGCAATCTCGTAGACCGGGTAGGCGACAAGCCGGCATTCGCTCCCGCTGTGACCGCAAAATATGGGATTAGCCTCAGGCGCGACGCCCGCTTTGATATCAGTCTCGCCGGCTCAAGCGTCAGCAGCCAATATTTCCAGGATTCCGACCTTCCGGTCGGTGCGCCCGGAACCCCGAACTTCATCCCGGCCAAGGTCCCCGCCTATACGGTCATCGACCTAACCGCGGATTGGCAGCTCAGCCGCAATCTCCGGCTCCTTGGCGGCGTCTCGAATCTTCTCGACCGGAAATATTATAATCGCGTTTTCCAGAACGGGATCGAGCCCGGGACCCGGCGGACGGTGTACGCCGGGATCGCCCTCGGCGTCTAAGACGCCGTTCCCAAGATCAGGCCCGGAGCGAACTCCTCAGTCCTTTTCGCGGCTTTGGCTAATGAGCTCGGAATCGCCGTAAAGGTGCATTCCAACGAGACCTCTTGCGAGCGCCGCTGCTGGACCACCGCGAGCCAATTCGTCCGGATCGAACTCGACCTTTGCCATCGTTAGCGACGGCAGGCTCGCGGCCTTGAGCTTCGAATTGAAGGTCGCCACATCACCCGACTGGAACGCAGCCCATTCGGTCTCGACGTCCTTCAGCTCGCGGTCGAGCGCGTCGATACGCGCCATCTGATAATCGGTTGGTCGGTTCTCGACCGAATTGATCGCGCCATAGATTTCGTCAGTATGCTCGCGAAGCCGTTCCTCGCCGGTGATTGCGCCGCCCTCCGTCGTCGCCACGATTTCCTTGCGCATTGAATCCGCCTTGGTGCCGATTGCGGCGGCCGCAGCCTTGACGTCCGCGGGTGCCGTCGCGCTTTGAGCGATCGCTCCCGCCTCCTGCCGGACGCCATTGATCTCGGCGACGACCTTGCTCATCCGAAGGAACATCCCCTTGATTCGCTCGGACGCGGCAAATTGCGCTTCGCGGTCGGCAATCGTGAAGGTCGTACGCCTGTCGAGCGTGATCGTCAGCGGTTCGGTCATCACTTGCCCCGCGTCTGTCAGCCGGACAGTATAATTGCCAGGAAGCACCCGCTCGCCGGAAGTCGACGAACCTGCAAGGGATGCCGCGGGCGGAACGACCGGCGGCTTCGTCAGCATCGACCACTGAACGCGGTTGAGGCCGCGGCGCTTCGACGTCGGAATTTCATCCACGACCTTGCCGCTTGAATCGAGGATTTCGAGCTTCATTCGCCCGATCACGTGACGGGCCTTCTGGAAATAGGTGATCGTCGCTCCGCTCTGCGGATTGTCGCCGGCGTAGGACGCATCTCCCTCAGCCCATCCGCCATTGCCTTGAAGGCGCTGCTGTATCGGGCCGCTCGGGAGAAGGGCCGCCGTACTTGCAAGCGTTTGCGCCGTCAGCTGACGCAGGGGACTGACATCGTCGATCACCCAAATGCCTCGGCCGTGGGTTGCGAGCACGAGGGCGTCCTCCCGCTCCTGGATGGCGATATCGCGGACCGCGAGGCCATCCGGGAAGTTGTCGGGCTTGAACTGCGCCCAGCTCTGGCCCGCGTTGAGGCTCACGAAGAGACCGAACTCGGTTCCCAGATAAAGAATGTTCGGATTGAGCCGATCTTCCTTGATGACGTGAGCGTAGCCTCGAACGCCCTGGGTGTCGGGACCGACAATCCGCTGCCATGAGCGGCCGTAGTCGGTCGTCCGATAGAGATAGGGCGCCATATCGCCAACCGTGTGGCGATCGTCGGTCACGTAGGCGACAGCCGGATCGTAACGGCTCGACTCAACCCAACTGATCCAGTTTCCAGGCGGCATTCCAAGGTTGGCCGTGACGTTGCTCCAGCTCTTGCCGCCATCACGCGTCAGCTGGACGTTTCCATCGTCGGTGCCGACCCAGATCTGCCCGGCTGCTTTCGGGCTCTCGGAGATCGAATAGATCGTCGTGTTCGTCTCGGCCGCCGAATTGTCCACCGTGATCCCGCCCGACTGTTCCTGTCGCTGGCGAACAGGATCGTTGGTCGTGAGATCGGGCGAAATGCGATCCCAGGTGTCGCCATGATCGCGGCTTCGGAACAGGAATTGCGACCCGATGTAGATCGTGCCCTTTTCATTGGGCGAGACCATGATCGGCGTGTTCCAGTTGAAGCGCAGCTTCTCCTTGTAGTTCGCCTCCGGTTGGATGAGCCGGGCCTGGAGCGTCTTTCGATTTACGCGCCCGATCGTTCCGCCCTGCGCTTCGACATAAGCGTAATCCGGATCGGACGGATCGGACCATGCCCAGAATCCGTCTCCGCCGAACAAATTTTCCCAGCGGCTGTTGGTGATCCCGCCGGGATATTCCTGATCGCCGACCCAGGCGCTGTTGTCCTGGAGGCCGCCATAGACCTGGTACGGATCCTTATTGTCGACGCTGACGTGGTAGAATTGGCTAACGGGAAGGTTGTTCGCCTTCCACCATTTGTCTGCGCCATCGTAACTATACCAGAGCCCGCCGTCGTCGCCCCCGACTAGATATTTGGTGTTCGTCGGGTCGATCCAGACGTCGTGCCAGTCGCCGTGCGAGGCCCCCGCGGCGTTCGAGAAACTCTTGCCGCCGTCATCCGAGACCGTGACGGAAAATCCCATCTTGAACAGGCGCTGGGGGTCCTTGGGATCGACGACAATCCTTCCAAAATAGAAGGGCCGCCAGACCATTCCCTGGCTCCGGTCACGCTCCTCGAAGGATTGCCCGCCATCGCTCGACACGAACAGCGCCGAACGGGGATTTTCGATGAAAGCATAGACTTGCTTCGGGTTCGAGGGCGCGAACTCGATCTCCAGCCGGCCCCATGGATATTTTGGAAGACCCTTGCGGTTCTCGGAAGTGAGATCCGTCCATGTCCTGCCTCCGTCGTGGCTTTCCGCGAAGCGACTGCCTGATGGCTGGTCGGGGCCGTTGCCGCCCGAACGGAATTCATAAGCCTTGCGGCGGAAGTCCCACATGCCGGCAAACAGATGCTCGGGATTTGACGGGTCCATCGCGACCGACGAGCAACCCGTCGAGAGGTTCGTGCCCTTGAGAATCTGCGACCAGGTCCTTCCGCCGTCCGAGGTCTTGTAGAGCCCTCGATTGGGCGAATCCGACCACAATGGGCCGGGCGCACAGACATAAACGACATTGCCGTTCTTCGGATCGACGATGATCCTCGTTATCCGTTCAGTTCCAGGCAGGCCCATGTTGGCCCAGGTCTCGCCGCCGTCGGTCGACTTGTAGACGCCGTTGCCGATCGAGACCGAATTGCGAGTCCAGCTCTCGCCGGTTCCGACCCACATCACCGCCTTGTTCGTCGGATCGAGCGCCACCGCTCCGATCGACTTCACCGTTTCCTTGTCGAAAACCGGCTTGAAGGTCGTGCCCCCGTCTTCGGACTTCCATACGCCTCCGGATGCCGAGCCGATCAGCAAGGTGACCTTGCCGTCCGCCTCACGGCGCCCGGTGATCGCCGAAATTCGGCCGGACATGGTGGCCGAACCGATGTTGCGCACTCCAAGGCCGGAGACTGCAGCGCTGTCGAACGACTGGGCGGTTGCCGGAGCGATTGAAAGCGCGGCGGAAGCGAGCAGAATATAACGCAGCATTTGGCTTACTCCCCCTTCGGCTTCGACGCCGTCACCGGCGGCTTGGCCCGACCTGTCCGTTTTCCGTGCGGTTTGGTCGATGCGTCAGGCGGTTCGCTGGCCGTCCTCGCCGGCGTCGCTGAGCCTCCAGGCTCGGCGAAATAATCGCCTGGGACCTGTGTGTTCGCTTCGCCCGTAGCGATTATCGTGCGCTGGCGCTGGCTGTCCTGGCCTTCAGTCCAGCTCTCGACCGACATCGGGAAATAGATGCCTGAGACTTTCTCATAATCTCCGAGCTCGGTTTCGGTGGTGTGAGTTGCGCCGCGGAGCCTGCGGGTTTCCTCGACCTTGATCTCGAGGAATGTGTCGGGGTCGAGCCAATACGTGAACTCGTCGCCGTCCTTCTGGGTGACTTTGAGTTTATAGGCGAGAGTCCCGTCGAAATCTTCGCGGCCGAGATATTGGACATGGCTGCCGTCAGTTCGGGAAGCGAGAAGAGGACCTTCGATCAGGGCCGAATCCGCCATCTCGCGCGCTTCGTCGGAAGACATTTTCTCGGGGTCCTTGCGTCCCTGGAAGGGATTGATCTTCCAGGCTCCGCCGCGACCGTCATAGGCCTGAACCAGATCGAGGCCCTGAACCGTCAGATCGAGCCTGGTCGCCGCTCCCCCTGCGAGCTGCGCCCGGGTTTCCCTGTAGGTGAGCTCGAAGTCCCCCGGAAAAATCGTCCGGCCTTCAAAGCGAATGTTCTTGATCGCGGACAGAGCCGCCTCCCCGCCGCGCGCCTCGAGATTCTTGGCAACGAGGCTTTGGGCATCTTGAGCTGCAACTGGGGTGGTTACGCATGCCAAAAGAAGCGCGCTCAATCCGCAACGAACTCGCATGGAAAATCGCCCCCTCCCGATGATGAAACAAGCATGGAACCGCAATTCCCGCGAATCAAGCTGGCGGCCGCGAGCATGCCGATGGCCGAACCAGCCTCGGCAACAATCGATGTATTCAGCCGGTATAGACTTCGTACCTGATGGGGCGCGGCCTAGCTCCCTGGTTCGCTGCAGCAACGCAGCAACAAGGAGAGCCATGATGAAGAGCAAGCGAGTTCAGTCTCACTCACGTTTCGAACTCGGCAGAGTCAGTGTCGAGACCAAGGGAAGCGTGTTCGGAACCATCGAGCAGGTGGGCCTCTATCAGCCCGCAGGCATTTCGGATCGATAGTCCAACAGGCGCGGGAGCCGACGCGCTCCCGCGCAACCCCTCGATGGCTACCCCAGTCCCGATCAGTTTTGGCATCGTCAATGGCACGCCGGTTTTCATGGACATCGCGAGGGATTGCTATTTCAGGCTCGAGCACGACGAAGAATGCGCGTTCCTCGCTTCCTTGAAGAAAATCGAACAACCGTTCCAACCGATCGTCCACGGTTTCGTCCGGAGTTCCGAGCGGCACGAGTGGAGGCTCCAGCCGATTTGCCTCCCGCCACCGGCAACCTGCGCTCTTCCCTCTGGGGCTGAGAGCCCAAAAATCTCGAAGGTCCTTTCCGTGGCGAGACTTCTTCTGGCTGTTCGACGCGCGCTTCGGACGCTTCCGATTGCCGCCATTCTCAGTCCACTCAGCCGCCCGGCATCGGGTAACTTGAGCACGGATTTCGACCCGATCGCTTCGGCTTCCGAGTTTCGGAACGCCCGGCGTCTGGTTCCCATTAGCGGCAACTGCCTCAGCGAATCGCTGGGGCTGATACGCTGGCTGGCAGAGCATGGCGGAGGCGCAACTCTTGTCTTCGGAGTAAAGCTCGACCCTTTCGCCGCCCACTGCTGGATCGAAAGCCGGGACACAGTCCTCAACGATCATCCCGAACGGGTCGGGCGGTTTACCCGGGTCAGGACCATCGAATGCGCGCCCGCTACGCGGTAATTTTCGAGCGCGGCAGTTTGCGCCACAGGGTTCGTGAGCGCGCGGGCGCAGCCGGCCTCAGGATCAGGGCCGAAGGGCCCCTGATGCTCGTCCTTGCCGATCCGCACACTCCGGTTCTGACAAGCGCAGCCCACGTCCTGATTGGACAGGTCTTCAACGATGCAGGCCAGCGCCTAGCCGATCTCGATCCGGTCTTTGCGGATCAGGATTGCGCGCCGCGAGCGGGTTTCTGGGGCAATTTCCTGGCTCTCGGCGCAGATGGATGCACCTCTTTCATCTATCGCGATCCTTCAGGAAGCATCCCCGTTTATCAGATCAGCGAGCGAGCCGGGGACGTCTTCGTTTCCGATGCCGGGATCGCCCGTTCGCTGGGACTTCTCGAGAAACCCGAAATCGACCTGGGCTTTGCCGTTCACTGGCTTCAATTCCCATTTCTAAGGAGCGAACGGACCGGCATCCGCTCTGTTCGTGAGCTGCTGCCCGGATGCGTTCGGCGCCGGACATGCGGCAGCTGGAGAAGCGAGCCTGGATGGAAGCCCTGGGACCATGTCCGTCCCGAAACGAAAACGCGCAGCTTCGCCCAGATCGCCGGAGAGCTCCGAGAGACCGCGCTCGGATCGATCCCGGCGCAAGTGGCGGGATCGGCTCCGCTCCTTCAGCTGTCCGGCGGACTTGATTCGTCCATCATCGCTGCTTCGCTCGCCCATTCCGGCATTGGTTTCAAGTCGGTCAACTTCGCAAGCCGATCGTCCGACGGCGATGAGCGCCGCTTCGCTCGCGCTGTCGCCGAGCGCTTCGGTTCGCCGCTCGTCGAGATCATCGAGGATGAGCTCGACCGATCGATCCGAACGCCGGTTGAGCGAAAGTTCAGGCCCGGCTCCAACCCCGTGCTTGTTCCGCTCGACGAGGCGATCGAGCGGCAGCGGCGTCAGACTGGCGCCGAGCTGCTGGTGGATGGCGGGGGCGGGGACAATCTCTTCTGCTATTTGACTGGGGCCGCGCCCTTGTTGGACGCCCTGCTCTCAGCCGGCTTCGAAGAGGCGCGACAAACGTCCATGGATATCGCCGAGCGCGCCGGCTGTACCCTTTGGGAGGTCGCGGCAAGCGCACTTCAGCGCGCTGCTCCCACCGGATGGTGGCGCTGGAAGGAAGACAGACGCCATCTCAGGCAAGAGATGCTCCTGCCCGGCGCCGATCCACACCCGTGGCTCGAGGCTGGCGCGATGCGCCTTCCCGGCAAGCGTGAGCACGTCGCGAGCCTCGTCCACATCCAACATTTTCTCGATCGGCGCGCCGGGGAGGGTTCGGCGCTGATTCACCCCCTCATGGCCAAGCCGCTGCTCGAGCTCTGTCTCTCAATTCCGACCTGGGAGTGGACTCGCGGCGGGATCGACCGGGCGGCCGCGCGCGAGGCCTTCCGGGACCTCCTTCCTCCAGAGGTGGTTGGGCGAAGATCAAAAGGCAGTCTTCAGGGAGTTTTCCATCGATTCTTCACGGAGCTCTCGGGCGATCTGCGGGACCTGCTTCTGAGCGCCCAGCTCATCGATCTCGGCATTGCCGACCCAAACTCGATCGAACGGGCATTCGCGAATGGCGATTGGAGTGACGATGAGGTCCAGATGCGGCTCAGCGAGATGGCTTCGCTCGAGCTTTGGCTTCAATCGTGGAAGGCGTGAGGCCCGCAGCCCAGTTCGCTCTCATCTTGTCCCAGCGGACATATTGCGCCGCCTTCCTGCTGTCCGGGTCCCGATAGTCCTGGAGCCAGTACCGAAACCAGTCGAGATTGCGTTCATTGACCGCGAGCCGGTGACGGGGCTGGACTTTCAGATGGTCCTCGTCGGGGTAAGCATAAAGCTCGGCCGGGGTGAGCGAGCCGGTAAGCCGGCCATAGAATTCAGGAATCCGGCGCGCCTCCTGCTCGGGAAGCTGGAGCAGGATCGGGGCTCTAATCCGTTCGGCGTTGAGCGCTGGGGATACCTGCTTCCAGCGGCCAGGAGTCTCCTCGGGAGTTCCCAGCCCCCACACCTTCCGGATCATCTTCGTTCGGTCGGTGGCCCCGATTGCATCGAACCAATAGCCGGTCGGATCGGACTGAGCCGACGCGATCGACAGTGAAGCGAGAAGATTGGAATGGAGCGCGACCCAGGTCGCCACCTCGCTTCCGAAACTGAAGCCCCCCATCGCGACCTTGTTGCGGTCAATGAGCCCCCGGTGCTCAAGGAGGTTGATCAGAGCGCGAACCGCCTCAAGACCGGTCTGATAGGTTGCGACGCCATCCTGAGGGCCGGTGAAGGGCGCGGCATTCACACAGGCCACCGCGAAACCGGATTCGAGCAGAGAGGGAATTGGCCATTCGTCGCCCTCGCCGCCGCGAAGGAAACCGTCGCAGCTGTAGTAATTGATGAAGAGCGGAGCCGGGTGCTGGGAGGAGCCGGCCGGAGTGAGCAAGGTCCCAGCTACGCTCGCACCTTCAGCAGTTTTCCACCTGAGCTGCTCGACCCTTGGCGCATAGGTTTGACGCCAGAGTTCATTCGGATCGTAGAGCACGGCAGAATGTCCGCCATCAAGGTCGATCGCAACCAGCCTTGGCGGCGAGGCCGCACTTGCAGCAACGCAATAGGCTCTCGATGCGGAAAGTGCGCATGGAGATGTCCCCCTCCTGTCGCCGCTCAAGAGACCGTCACCTTCAACAAGAAGATGAAGCGCGTTCGCCGGCACGTCCCACAGGTAAAGCGACTGGCGTCGATTGCGGTCGGTGAACGTGATCACCAATTGCCTGGTCCCCGGACGCCATGCGAGGGCCGACACGCGTCCCGAAGAACATAACGGATCTGAGCACCGGACCGGGCCCGATCGGCCTTGCAGGGTTGCACTAACCGAGCCAGAGCTGCCGTCCCAGGTCGCTCGAGCATTTTCGCCGCTGCCGGAACGGGCGGTCGCGGAGTCCGACACTGGCGGCGGAACGAAAGCGGGGACCGCTTGAGGTTTCCCGAGCGGCTCGTCGGCCCCGCTCTCGAGATCGAAGCTGCGCTTCTGCCGTGGGTACCGCCAGAGAAGCCCGGCACGCACGAACCAATAGCCGACAAGCCGCTGGCTCGACATTCGGCCGTTCACCGATCCGCCCCGGAATAGATTCTGGGCAAGATCGACCGAGCCATCGACGAGGATGCCCGAATCCTTTTCGCTTTGCTCTGCTCTTTCGATCTCGTCCCGCGATGGTCCAACCGAGTAGGTCAGAGACCTTCCGTCAGCGCCCAGCGCGAGCGATTCGACGTCCTCGTCGCGGACGATCAGCGGCGTGCGCGGCCCACCGCCGGAGGCCGCCTTCCAAACGCCGATCGCCCCATCGACGAGCGCGCGGAAAATGATCGAGCCGCCGTCCGGGCTCCACAGCGGACTCTGCTCCTCGATCAGCCCTGGATCGACGTAGATCGGATCGCCAGCGCTTCCGATCGACCGAACCTCGCCGGAGCCGAGTGCGACCGATTGCCATTCGAGATCATAGCTGTTGCGCCCGATGCTGGCCGCAACCGTGCGAAAGGCCAGCTGCTTTGAGTCGGGAGAAATGGAGAGACTGTCGACATCCCTGATCTCGATGAGATCGCGAATTCCGGGCGCAGCAGCGGCGGGACCTTGGTCGAGCTGAACTAGAGCTGGGACAAGGAGCCGTGCCCCGATCGAGAGGGCGCGCCGATGGCCGATGATCATGTTCGATCACCAATGCTTGCGAAGCTGGAGGGAAATAGTCCGGCCGCGTCCTGTCGCGTTGACGGGATCATAGCCAACGCCGACTGTCGAGCCGGGGTCGGGCAGAAGCGTCGGAGGATCGGCGTCGAACAGATTTTCGACATTGAGCGAAAGTCTGAGCTGCCGAAGGATCGACGGGCCAGCCGAAGAACTGGTCCAAGCGACGCCTGCATCGAAGGTCGTGAAGGATCCGATCTTGAGCGACGTGGCCGTGCGATTGTCGCGGTAGCTCGTGGTATAATTGGCAAAGACAACAGCGCTGATGGGCCCGCGCGACCAGGACAGGCCGGCTCGCCCACGCAGGTCAACCGGATGATAAGGCGTGTCGAGCGTGTGAATGACCGGGCTCGCGCTCGTCAGCCGGTCGTCGAACCTGAAGATCTTGTTGGCGTTGAGGCTGAAATTGAAGTGGTCGGCTCCAAGCGCGAAGGCATAGTCGAGACCAAGGTCCAGACCGCTGGTTCTGGTCTCGGCCGTGTTCGCTACCCGCGCGTCGACGATGACACGCACGTCCCCCGGCCCCGCGCCGCCCGGAGTGAAACCCGGTCCGGAGAAGTCCAGAACTTGCCCGGCACCCGCGAAAATATCGTTGACCAGTGACAGATCGGGATTGCGGTTGACGATCGGCTCGAGCGCCGGATCGCCGACGACGACGATTTGATCTGTGGGCAGTGCTATCCGGTTGGTGAATCGGATCGCATAATAGGTTGCGCTGAGATTGAGGCCGGGAATGGGCTTTGGAGCCCATTCCGTCCCTGCGGAAAAACTTCTCGATGTCTCGGGACGAACGTTGGGGTTGCTCCCGATCAGGGCGGCTCCGACGCCGGCCGGCGCCTGGGCCGGATCCAGATAGAGCAGGGACGCAGGAAACAGATAGACGTTGTAGAGTCCCAGAGTTTCCGAGAGGAGCGGCGCCCTGAATGAGGTTCCGTAGGAGCTTCGAAACTTGAGCCCCTCAATCGGCGACCACAGCATCCCGAATTTGGGATCGAAGCTGGATCCCAGGTTCTCATAATGTTCGAGCCGTCCAGCCGCGGTGAAGACCAGCTGCTCCAGACCGGGTCGCCGGTTGAGGCTCGTGAACAAGGGCGCGTTGAGTTCGCCGTAAAGCGAGGTGACGGTTCGGCTGCCCGACTGGGGCGTTGGCGGGTTGACCGCCGTCTGGAACAAGCTCGAATAATGTTCTCGCCTCGCCTGCGCGCCGATTGCAAGCTTTACTGCTCCCGCAGGCACTTCGATCAGATTGCCGTCGGCCTTGACCTCGATCTCGGCGACCGAATTTAGCGTATTGAAGATGTTGACGAGCCCCGAACCCTCGGGCTGGAACTGGCTCTCCTCGGTGCGCGAACGGAAATATGAGCCGGTCGCCTCGGCGCGCCAGGCTGCGCCAAGATCCAGTCCGAGGGTCGCGGTCCCGCCAAGCGATCGAGCCTCGGCGTGAGCACTGACCGGGATGAGCGGTCCGGCGACGAAATAGGAACGATCGGTATCTCGAGCGGAATAATTTCCGGTGACGTCGAGCGTCACTCCCGGGGCAAGTTCCTGGTGCGCCGAACCGTACACGCTGTGCCGGCGCTCCTTGGGAAAAAGCGACCAAATTGAAGGCAGATTGATCGTGAAGGGCCGATCGCCGGCTTTGATCTCGCCCTCGTCGCGAAATTCGTACGAGAGCATCGCGTTTCCGTTGTGCCAGGCCGTTCCGGCGGTCAGTCCGGCAAGGAATTGGTTTCCCCCACCATCGGTGCTGGTTCCCGCCTGAAGAACGGACTCAAGGCCTTGAAAGTCCTTTTTGAGGATGATGTTGACGACGCCCGCAACAGCATCCGATCCATAGATCGCAGACGCTCCATCGGTCAGGATCTCGATCCGGTCGATTGCCGAAATTGGGATCAGCGACACGTCCACGAAGGAGCCAGTTCCGCTCGGAGCGACCCGGCGCCCGTCCACGAGGACCAGCGTCGCGCGCTGACCAAGGCCGCGAAGATTGATCCCCGCCCCGTGGTCGGTGATGTCGGCGCCCGCGCCCGACACCCCGAAATTCTCTTGCGCCACACCGGCGGAGAGATTCTGGGGTAACTGCCTCATCAACTCCTCGACCGACGACGGCTGCGCGAGGTCGATGTCGTGCCGGGTAATGGTGAGGACTGGCGACGTCGGAGCGGCCGAACGGACATGCGTGCCGGTCACAACAATCGCATCGCCGGCCGAGTCGGCGCTTTTTTCGGCGACCGATGTTGCAGGACCGCGCTCGACCACGAGAGCGCCGTTCAGGCGTCGATAGGTTAGACCCGTTCCCTCGAGCAGCTTGGCGAGAGCCTGCTCCGCAGTAAACTTTCCCGACAGCGGCCCGGTCGCTCGCGAGCGAATCAAATCGTCCGGCGCGATCACGTTCTGGCCCGTGAGGACCGCAAGATCCCGAATTGCGTGCGACAGGTCTTCGGCCGGCAAATCGAATGCATACCGGCCTTGCGATTCGGCCTTCGCGCTGGTTGCGCTTACGAGTAGCAGCGACGCGCAGATTGCGATTGCCGCGCCCGATTGATGTTGTCCCACCTCACCCCTCCCCCATCCGACCGCTCAGGGCCGTCGGGTGGTTGACGAATGGTGGGCCTCCCCTCCCCCCTACTTTTTTTGGCGGGACTTAATCGCGAACGGGAAATCGGCGAATCGGAGAAAGGAACGATGGACTAGACGCTGGTTTCGTCGCTGTCGTCGTCCGCCGGCTTGGACCTCTTGCTGTTCGAGCCAAGCTTCGAGCGATAATCAAAGATCAATTTGCGGCAGCACCTCAAGCCCTGCGTTAGCTTGACGTTTAGCTGTTCCAGTTCAACGGATTCTTGCTTATCGCTTTGATTCGGCACAGTAAAATCTGATCCCCGTCGCTCGCTAAACGCCTTCTACGCCGAGCTGTTCCTATTGCCGGGCGAACGAGGGGAAGACCCGCCGAATTCATCCTCAATGCAGAACACGATTTTTAGGAAGCGGAAACCAGAAGAAGCCATTATTGTGAATTCATTGGGCGGCCGGGGGGCCGCTCTCGTGCAACCCGGGCGGGGGGAGAGTAGCCACACGGAGAGTTGAGTGAACATCCAGGCCCCGCGGGACTTTATCGATCGCCGCCAGCTCGTCAGCGCTCTTCGAGCCCTGCGCCGCGGTGACTTTACTATTCGACTCTCGGAAGATGTCGACGGGGTCGACGGCGAGATCGCAAGCCTGTTCAACGAAGTGGTCGGAATGAACGAGGCGATCACTCAAGAATTCGAGCGTCTCTCCAGAGTCGTCGGCAAAGAAGGCAAAATTACCCACAGGGCCAGGGTCCGGGGCGCAAGCGGCGGCTGGGACAGCAAGCTGCGCGCGATCAACGAGCTGATCGATGACATGGTTCAGCCCACGGCCGAAGTCTCGCGCGTAATCGGCGCGGTTGCGAAGGGCGATCTTTCCCAGACTATGACGGTCGAGATCGATGGACGCCCGCTCCGCGGCGAGTTCCTTCGCATCGGCAAGGTGGTGAACACCATGGTCGAGCAGCTTGCGAGCTTCGCTTCGGAAGTCACCCGTGTAGCCCGCGAAGTCGGCTCGGAAGGAAAACTCGGCGGACAGGCGAGAGTGAAAGGCGTCGCCGGCACCTGGAAGGATCTTACCGACAACGTCAACCTGATGGCCGGCAATCTCACCGGTCAGGTGCGCAACATCGCGGAGGTGACGACCGCTGTCGCAAAGGGCGATCTGTCGAAGAAGATCACGGTCGACGTCAAAGGCGAAATCCTCGAGCTCAAGAACACCGTCAACACGATGGTCGATCAGCTGAACGGCTTCGCTTCGGAGGTCACCCGCGTTGCCCGCGAGGTCGGAACCGAAGGCAAGCTCGGCGGCCAGGCTCAGGTGCCAGGGGTCGCAGGGACCTGGGCCGAGCTTACCGACAACGTCAACGCAATGGCAGCAAAACTCACCGGCCAGGTGCGCAACATCGCCGAGGTGACAACCGCCATCGCCCGCGGCGACCTCTCGAAAAAGATCACGGTCGACGTCAAGGGCGAGATCCTCGCACTCAAGAATACCATCAACACGATGGTCGATCAGCTCAATGCTTTCGCCTCCGAGGTGACGCGCGTCGCCCGCGAGGTCGGAACCGAAGGCAAGCTCGGCGGCCAGGCCCAGGTGCCAGGTGTCGGTGGCACCTGGAAGGACCTCACTGACAACGCCAACCTCATGGCTACCAATCTTACCAATCAGGTGCGCGGTATCGCAGAAGTGGTGACCGCAGTGGCGCAGGGCAATTTGAAACGAAAGCTGACCGTCGACGCCAAGGGCGAAATCGCGGCGCTCGCCGACACCATCAATTTCATGATCGACACGCTTTCGACCTTCGGTGATCAGGTCACGAACATGGCCCGCGAGGTCGGGATCGAGGGCAAGCTCGGCGGACAGGCCCGAGTTCCAGGCGCAGCGGGGCTCTGGCGCGACCTCACCGATAACGTGAACCAGCTCGCGGCCAATCTCACCAACCAAGTCCGCTCGATCGCCGAAGTCGCAACTGCAGTGACCAAGGGCGATCTCACCCGATCGATCGCTGTCGAGGCGTCCGGCGAAATGGCGGCGCTCAAAGACACGATCAACGAGATGATCTCCAACCTCAAGGAGCAGACTCTCAAGAATGCAGAGCAGGACTGGCTCAAGACCAATCTCGCCCGCTTCAGCCGGATGCTCCAGGGCGAGCGCGACCTTGCGACCGTGTCGAATCTCATCATGTCCGAGCTCGCGCCGCTCGTGAACGCTCAATATGGGGTGTTTTACGTCACCAGGCGGGACGGGGACGAAACCAAGCTGGAGCTCGTGGCGAGCTACGGAGCCGAGAGTTCCGACACGCTCAAGCAGGAGTTCCGCCTTCGCGAAGGGCTGATTGGACAAGCTGCGGCGGATCGCCGCCCGATCCTTCTCAAGGATGTTCCTGCCGAGTTCATCAGAATCGGCTCGGGGCTGGGCCACTCAACGCCGGCGAACGTCAATATCCTGCCCGCACTGTTCGAGGACGAGGTGAGGGCCGTGATTGAACTCGCGTCGTTCAACGAGTTCAACGAGACCCACCAGAACTTCCTCGACCAGCTGATGGAATCGGTCGGCATCGTCTTGAACACGATCGCAGCGACCATGCGCACCGAGGGACTTCTCAAACAATCGCAGCTGCTGACCCAGGAGCTCCAGGCACGTCAGACCGAACTCACGCGCAAGCAGCAGGAATTGCACGTCACCAACGAGGAGCTTCAGGAAAAGGCGCAGCTCCTCGAGAACGAGAAAAAGCAGGTCGAAGCGAAAAACCTCGAGATCGAGATGGCCCGGCGCGCTCTTGAGGACAAGGCCGAGCAGCTGGCCCTCACCTCCAAGTACAAATCCGAATTCCTCGCCAACATGTCCCACGAACTGCGGACACCGCTCAACTCGCTGCTGATCCTTTCGAAGCTCCTGTCCGACAATCCGCAGGGCAACCTCAACGAGAAGCAGGTCGATTTCGCTCGGACAATCAATTCGGCGGGCTCCGACCTTCTGAACCTCATCAACGACATTCTCGATCTCTCAAAGGTCGAGTCCGGTACGGTCACGATCGAGGTCGGCGAGATGCCGGTGCAGCATCTGAGGCAGCATATGGAACGCACGTTCCGTCAGCTCGCATCGGACAAGAGCTTGGACTTCAACGTCAAGTTTGATCCCAAGCTG
Source organism: Sphingomicrobium sp. (assembly GCA_036265105.1). GTDB lineage: Bacteria > Pseudomonadota > Alphaproteobacteria > Sphingomonadales > Sphingomonadaceae > Sphingomicrobium. The sequence continues at coordinate 19,094 of DATAPR010000052.1, read as the reverse complement.
CCAGCGACGATCCGCACCGACGAGAAGCGCCTTCAGCAGATCGTTCTCAATCTGCTCTCGAACGCCTTCAAGTTCACGTCCAAGGGCGGCGTGACGCTCGGTGTCCGGCTGGCGAGCAAGGGCTGGAGCCTCACCCATTCCGTTCTTCGCCATTCAGAGTGCGCTGTCGAGATCTCGGTCAGCGATACCGGGATCGGGATCCCTCCCGACAAGCAAAAACTAATCTTCGAAGCTTTCCAGCAAGCCGATGGCACGACCAGTCGCAAATATGGCGGCACCGGGCTTGGATTGTCGATCAGCCGCGAGATCGCCCGGCTGCTCGGCGGTGAGCTGCAAGTCCGCTCGACGCCTGGCGAAGGTTCAACCTTTACGCTTTATATCCCGCTTCAGACCGAAGCAGCGGTCGGCCTTGGAGGCCATGGCAGCTCGGCCGGCTACGAAAACAGCGGCGCTCTCGTCCCTACCGCGCTCCCGACGGGGTTCGAGGTCAATGATGACCGCGACGAGCTCGGCAAGGATCCGTTTGTGCTGATCGTCGAAGACGATCCGACATTCGCCTCGATATTGCTCGACGCTGCGCATGAAGCCGGATTGAAGGGCGTTGTTTCGACCGCCGGTGCGGGAACGCTCGCGATGGCACGCAAACTCCAGCCGAGTGCGATCACGCTCGACCTGGGCCTGTCCGACATCGACGGATTTGTGCTCCTCGATCTACTGAAGCACGACCCCGAGACCAGCCATGTCCCGATCCATGTCATCACAGGAGTCGATCGCGCTGCGTCGGTGATGGCGATGGGCGCGTTCGGAATTACGGAAAAGCCGGCCGAGAGGGCAGAACTTGTCGGCGTCTTCACATCGCTTGGAAGTGACGCAACGTCGGGCAAGGCCAAGCGCGGAAAGAAGGCGGCCGAGACAAAGTCGTCGCTCAAACGACCGGTCCCGGAGCTCGCGGGGGCCCGCGTTCTCATCGTCGACGACGATATCCGAAACATCTTCTCGCTCACGAGCGTTTTGGAAAGTCACGACGTGGATGTGCTTCACGCCGAGCGGGGAAAGGACGGAATCCTCATTCTTGAGCAGACGCCCGGCATCGATGTCGCTCTCATCGACATCATGATGCCCGACATGGATGGCTACGAGACCATGCGGGAAATCCGTCGGCTCCCCGAGCTGGTGGATCTGCCGCTCATCGCGGTCACTGCAAAGGCGATGAAAGGCGATCGTCAGAAGTGCTTGGATGCCGGCGCGTCCGACTACATCGCAAAGCCGGTCGACATCGAGCTTCTCCTGGCACTCCTTCGGGTGTGGGCGGCGCGCGGGCGAGACAGAGAAGCCTCGGAAGCCGTGCCGGCGGAGGCGGCGGAGTAAGACGATGAACCCATTCGCGGGAGAAATCCCCGTCGCTCTTCGGCCGGCCGAGAAGGACGTGCAACTCACCGACTTCGAGCGGGCGCGGGTTCTGCTCGTTGACGACGACGAACGCAATTTGATGGCAGTTGCGACTGTCCTTGAGGATCTTGGCGAGGTCGTCCTTGCGCGTTCCGGCGAGGAAGCGCTCCGCTTTCTCCTGAGGGGCGAGTTCGCGGTCATCCTGCTCGACGTCTACATGCCCGGAATGGACGGCTACGAGACCGCGCAGATCATTCGAGGCCGCGAGCAGACAAAGGGCATTCCAATCGTTTTCCTGTCGGCCGTCAACAAGGAGGCCGAGCACCAGCTGCGCGGATATTCGATGGGTGCCGTCGACTATGTCTTCAAGCCGGTCGATCCGATCATTCTGCGCTCGAAGGTCGCGGTCTTCGTTGAGCTTTTCGAGAAATCGAAAGAGGTTCAGCGCCAAGCTCGGCAGGAGCAGGCACTCCTGGATGCGAACCTTCGCGCCAACGCGGACCGGCTTCGAGCAGAGCAGGAGCTCCGGCGCGCCGAGCAGCGGCAGGCAGTCATCATCCAATCTCTTCCGATGGTCGTCTACCTTGAGCCCTATGAAGCCGTGCAGCGTTCGCCAAGTTACGTTGGCGGCGATCTTCGAACGATCTGCGGCTTCACGCTCGATGAATTTCAGACCCAACCGGAGATCTGGAAAGACCGCCTCCACCCCGACGATCGAATCCGAGTCATCGCAGCACTCGAGGCGCGGCGAAGGAACGGTCGTTCATCGATCGAATACCGCTGGATGTGTGCCGACGGCACCTACAAGAATTTCCTCGACCAGGCGGTGCTGCTGCGCGATTCGGACGGGAAGCCAATCGAGTTCGCCGGAACGCTCACGGACATTAGCGAACAGCGTTCGCTCGAAAGCCAGCTGATTCAGGCCCAGAAGATGGACGCAATTGGCAAGCTCACCGGCGGCATTGCCCATGACTTCAACAATTTGCTCGCAGCGGTGATCGGCGGCCTTGGACTGCTCGACAAGCGCGCCCGCCTCGACGAGGACGGGCGAAAGATCCTGGCGATGACGATACGCGCGGCTGAACAGGGAAGCGATCTCGTCAGACGGCTGCTGGCCTTTGCGCGCAGACAGAAGCTTGAGCCCCAATCCGTCGACCTCGCGTCCTTGCAGGAATCGGTTTGGGACCTCTTGACCCATACTCTTGGCGGACTGGTGAAATTGGAGTGGAGCGCCGCCGCGCAGCCGTGGAACGCGTTTGCCGATCAGGCGCAGCTCGAGCTTGCTCTCATCAACCTCATCATCAACGCGCGAGACGCAATGCCAGCCGGCGGCACGGTCAGTGTCACGGTCGAAAACCACGAACTCAATTCCGACAATTGGGCCTCGCTTGCGCCAGGGAAGTATGTCCTCCTGTCAGTCACCGATACGGGAACAGGAATCTCGCCCGAGAACCTTGAAAAAGTGATGGAGCCGTTCTTCACGACGAAAGAGACGGGCAAAGGAAGCGGCCTTGGCCTCAGCATGGTCTACGGCTTCGCGAAGCAGTCGAACGGCGCATTCCGCCTGGCCAGCGAACTTGAGCAGGGCACCCGGGCTGAGCTGTGGCTTCCCCGCGCCGGCGGGATCCGCCCACAGAACAAAAAACCTCAGTCTCCCGAACCACAGCAGAAAAGTTCGTGCAGCCTTCGAGTTCTCCTCGTCGATGACCACGCCGAGGTCCGAAGCACCACTGCTGCTGTGCTGGCGGATTTCGGACATAACGTGGTCGAAGCTGCAAATGGCGCCGACGCGCTCACCGCGCTGGGCGATGGCGACTGCAAATACGACGCAATGATCACCGACTACGCAATGCCCAATCTGTCCGGCACCGAATTCCTGCGGGAGGCACGCAAGATTTGTCCTGATGTCCCCGCGCTGCTTATCACCGGCTACGCGGACGCAGAGGCCATTGATAACCGGCCCGATGGAGTCGAGGTCATGTTGAAGCCGTTCACTCCGCACCAGCTCGAGGAGGCTCTTTCGCGGCTGCGCGGGGCGGCCCCTCAATAAGACGCGGACGGGGAGCGCTTGTCTTCGCGCTCGGTGAAAGGACCAGATTGCCCTCCGAGGTTCTGGCGAGCGTCAGATGAAAGGCTTCCGCCAGTGCGCTCGCCAGGCCGCCAATGTCGCCCGCTCGGAAGGCCCCCGTCACCCTTAGCCCGTCAAGGCCGGCAGAAAGGACGATCTTGCGGTTGGAATAGCGGTTGGCGAGCGCCACTGCAGCTTCAAGAGGAGTTCCATCGAATTCGAGCATTCCGCGTGTCCAGTCGGGTCCGGACGCGCGGGAATATTGTGCGACATCGCGGCCATGCGCGGCAGTCACGCTCTCCCCTGCTTGGATGGATAGCTGCTTTCCAGATGGCCCGGACCCGCCGATTCTCGCGCTCCCGGCAACGACATCAACGCGCGCCTGATCGCCGAATTTTTCAACGTCGAGCACCGCGCCCGCCGCGCTAGAAATGCTGTTTCCGGCTTCTATGACGAACGGGCGATTGCCCTTGGTGACTTCGAACCGAGCCCGTCCAGTCCTGACCAGCGCTCGTCGGCCGGCCCTGCCGATCTCGACTTCGACGGCGGTGGCCGTGTCGAGCGTCACCTTTGATCCGTCAGCAAGGCTGAAGCGCCGGATCTCTCCGACTTTCGTCGAGAGCATCACAGCTTCCGTTCCACTCGTCCAAAGTGCGGTTCCGCGAGCCAGATAAAGCGCCGCCGAGACGATGAGGACCAGAGCCGCCGCCGTTGCCCATGCATATTTCGGCGCCGGCGAGCGTATCGGCTGGGGAGCGGCGCGAGCGGAGGCCAGCGCCGAATAACGAAGAAGCCCAGCTTGCTGGTAGCTCGACGCGACGCGTTCGAACGCTTGGGCGTGCGCGGGATCGCGGTCCCGCCAGCGGCGGAACTTCCGCTCGACCTGGGGATCGCTGCGACTCTGCAATCGGGCCAGCCAGGTCGCGGCTTCCCGTCGCAGCATTTCCCTGGTCTTGGGCAGCTTGAATTTCACCACTCAGCCCCGATCAAACAACCGGTCAATCTTGGCAATGGCCTTGCTCATCTGCTTCTCAACGCCCTTGACCGTAAGGCCCGTCTCATTGGCGATCTCGGCGTAGGTCAGCCCTCTGATCCGGTGCGCGAGGAAGATCTCGCGAGTCCTCGGTCTTAGCCTTTCAATAGCTTGCTCAAGCCTCCGCAGCGTGTCGCGCGACTCCAGAACCGCAACCTGATCGAGGAGCTTTTGGTCGCCGCTTTCGAGCATCGGCTTCGAGCGCTCGCTGAGCGAGCGAGCCCTTCCCCAATCGTGAAGCAGATTGACCGACACTCGCCAAAGAAAGGCCTGCGGCTGCTCGATGAGTCGGAACTTGGCGGGCGCAAGACCAAGGACCTTGAGGAACGCTTCATTGGCAAGGTCGCGGGCAAGTTCGACGCAGCCGGTCTTGCGCGCCAGTCGCCGAACAAGTGCGGGCGAGTGACGGCGGTAGAGCTCCTGCACCTGTCTTTGCATTTCTCCATCGGACGAAGCGCACGCGACTGGCTCCTGCTCCGTTCCTGGAGAAGATGTCAGCATCGGCGCGGAGCTGCGCGATGCGAGCATCATCGCGCAGCCTTGGAGCGCTTACGACGCGCACCCTTTCGTTCCTCTTCGACGCAATCCAACCGGCGCATTCACGATCTCCCTCGCGAACTGCGCCGTTGAGCCGGGTGTTGAGAACATGCTTGGACATGCGCCGCCGCCTTTAGCCGAGATCGGCCTGGACATGCGCGGCGGCCACCCGGCCGGCTTTCGATATGGATCCGGTCGGCTCTCCCAAGTCGAGGTTCTCAAGCCTCGGCGCCTTGTCCGGCGCAGCGAGGAGCTTAGCTTCAGGAACTCAAATCGCAAACCGCAGTTTCGGCGCACCTCGTGGCATTCAACGGCCTGCGGGCGTCCGAACTCGTCTATTGAAGATTGCCGCTTTCCGACCTTAGCCTTGTTGCGACTTCGGCGGCAATCTTCGCCGATCCGCACGCGACGAAGATCGTGTCATCGCCGCAGATCGTGCCGATAATCTCGGGAAGGCCGGACTGATCGAGCGCAACGCCGATGAGATGCGCGGAACCCGGTGGAGTCTTGATCACCACGATGTTCGCCGCAGCGTCGATTGAGCGCACGAAGTCGCGAAACACAGCTCCAAGCTTCGGGGCGAGGGCAGCTTGCATCTGGTCGGGAAGTGCGTAGGTGAGCCGCCCTCCCTGACGCACCTTCACGGCGCCGATCTGTTCCAGGTCCCGCGAGATCGTTGCCTGAGTGACTGCAAAGCCGAGGCGCCCCAGGCGCTCTCCCAGCTCCTCCTGGCTCGAAAGGGGCGAACCGCGGATCAGTTTGGCGATCGCCTGCTGCCGTCGTTCCTTCAAATCGTTCATGCGCATTCTTATGCATATACTTGCATAAATATGCAATCGGGTGAATAGGCCCCGCTCATGATTCGGACGGCCATCCTTGGAGCCTCGGGCTATGTCGGCGGCGAACTGCTGCGGCTGATCGCTGCTCATCCCGAGCTCAGCGCGGTGAAGCTGTTTGGCGAGAGCAGTGCTGGGCGAACGCTTGGCGAAGTCCACCCTCATCTTCTCGCCTATCAAGGCGCTTCTTCCATCGAAAAGTTCGGGGACGGCGCACTTGGCGGGATCGATCTCGTTTTTGCGGCTTTGCCTCATGGGCACAGCCAGAAGGTCGCGCCCATCATCCTTGAAAGCGGGATTCCTTTCGTTGACCTTGGAGCTGACTTCCGGCTCGACGACCCCGAGACGTACGAGAGCTGGTACGGCCATAGGCATTCCGAGCCGAAGCTGCTTTCATCCTTCGTCTACGGAATTCCTGAGCTTAATCGCGAGGCAATCCGCAGCTCGAAGTCCGTGTCGGCGGCTGGATGCTACGCCACTGCCGCGATCCTTGCGCTGAAGCCGCTCATTAAAGCCGGTCTCATCATCGCCGATGATCTTATCGTAGATGCCGCTTCAGGTGTGAGCGGCGCCGGACGCGAAGCGAAGGAAGCGACGAGCTATTGCACGGTGGACGGAAGCATTTCTGCCTATGGATTGCTCACTCACCGTCATACTGCGGAAATGGAAATGGCGTTGGACGCAACTGTGCTGTTCACGCCCCATCTGGCGCCGATGACCCGAGGCATCTTCGCGACCTGTTACGGAAAGGCGGTCGCTCCGTGCGATCCGCTCCAGATCCTTCGGAGCGCTTATTCCGGCGAGCCGTTCGTTCACGTGACCGATGGGTCGCCGGCGACCAAATGGGTCACAGGCTCCAACGGAGTGCAACTGAGCGCCCGCTATGACGAACGCACCAATCGGGTCCTTGCCCTCTCGGCGATCGACAATCTCGGCAAGGGCGCGGCCGGGCAGATGATCCAGTGCGCAAACCTGATGCTCGGCCTCGACGAAACGGCTGGACTGACTGCAATCGGAGTTTACCCATGAGCGTAACCGCAGCCGAAGGCTTCGTTGCTTCAGGATGCCACGCGGGCATCAAGCGGCGCCGCTTCGACATGGCGATGATCGTAACCAGGGACCATCACCCGGTCACCTGCGCCGCGGTGTTCACTCAGAACAAATTTGCCGCGCCTCCGGTCGAGCTCGACCGGGCGACCCTTCGCGCAAACGGTGGCCGGGCAGCGGCGATCATCATCAATTCCGGGAATGCGAATGCCGGCACCGGCAAGGCGGGGATGCGCGATGCTCGAGTCATGTCGGCAGCCGCGGCGCACGCGCTCCACATCGACGTCTCGGACGTCCTGGTCTGTTCGACGGGGATCATCGGAACACCGCTACCGATGGACGTGATCCTCAACGCAACGCCCAAGCTCGTCGACAAGCTGTCGATCGAAGGTGCCGACGATGCCGCCCGCGGCATCCTGACCACCGACCACAAACCTAAGCAGGTCGTCGTTCGCGGTTCGAATTTCACGGTTGGCGGAATGGCCAAGGGCTGCGGGATGATCGCTCCGAACATGGCGACAATGCTCGCCTTTCTGACGACGGACGCGGATGTTCCGCGCTCGGCGCTTCAGGAGATCCTTCGGCGCTGCGCCGACGCAAGCTTCAACACGCTCAATGTCGATGGCGCAATGTCGACCAACGATACGGCGATGCTGCTTTCCTCGGGCCTTCGCGGAGCGCCCGACCATGAGGAGTTCGGCAACGCGGTCCTCGCCGCCTGCGAGGACCTGACGATGCAGATGGCACGCGACGCCGAAGGAATGACCCGGATTGCGCGTCTCAGCATTACCGGAGCTTCGAACGATAATGAGGCGAAGATCGCCGCAAAAGCCATCGCGGAAAACAATCTGGTCAAGTGCAGCTGGTACGGCGGTGACCCCTATTGGGGCCGTCTGCTCGCTGCCGCCGGTTCATGCGGGGTCGCCCTCGACGTTGGGCGCTCGCGAGTCAGTTATGGCGGCATCATTGTCGCTGAGGGGGGAGCTGGCGTTCCACACGATGGCCAGGCGCTCGCGGAACATATGATGGGTGATGAGATTGCGATCGAGGTTCACCTGGGCTCCGGCAACGACAGCGCCCGGATGATCGGAATCGATCTTGGTCCCGGTTACATCAAAGAGAATAGCAGGACGTCGTGAAGATCGTCCTCCTGCCGTCCGAAATCGCGACCGTGCTCGTCGAGGCGCTGCCCTACATCCGGCAGTTCACAGGCAGATCTGTCGTGGTGAAGCTTGGGGGCGCGGCGATCGACCGCAAGTCCGATCTCGCGCTTGCCCAGGATGTGCTTCTCCTAAGGAGCGTCGGAGTGCGCTGCGTGCTTGTCCACGGGGGCGGGCCCCAGGTGGATGCAATGCTTCGCCGGGTCGGCAAAGAGCCACAATTCAAGGACGGGCTTCGAGTCACCGACTCTGAGACGCTGGACATCGTCCGGATGGTGCTTGTTGGAAAGATCAATCGCGACCTCGTCGCGACGATCAACAGCCAGGCCGGCGACGAGCCCGTTGCAGTGGGAGTATCAGGCGAGGATGCGGGGCTGCTCACGGTCACCCCGGCCGATTCCGAGCTAGGCTTCGTCGGCAATGTCACAGATGTTCGCGCCGGGCTCATTCACCGGCTTCTCGACGACGGGCTGATGCCCGTCATCTCTACCATTGGAACCAATCACGAAGGCCAGCCCTATAACGTCAACGCCGACGAAGCCGCGCGCGCGATTGCGGTTGCGATGGGCGCGGAAAAGATCGTCTATCTGACGGCTGCTCCGGGCCTCCTCGAGGACGTTGGAGACGAAGACAGCCTGATTCCCCGAATCACCTCCGCCGAGCTTCGGGAGCGGATTGCGTCGAGCTCGGTCAGCAATGGAATGATCCCCAAGCTCAGGGCTTGTGCCGATGCCGTCGAGCAGGGCGTAGCCTTCGCCCACATCATCGACGGGCGTGTATCGCATTCTCTCCTGATCGAACTCCTCACCGACCACGGCGTCGGAACGATGATCCGGCGGGAGAAGAGCTGGTGAAGCACCTGCTTTCGATGCGGGATCTTGGTACCTCCGATCTCGAGGACATTCTCGCGCTTTCCGAGCAGCCTGCGCCTCGATTGCTCGAGCAAAAAGGAGTCGCGCTCTATTTCGAAAAGCCGAGCTCGCGCACGCGCAACTCGATGGAACTCGCAGCCGCTCAAATGGGCGGCCATCCGGTCTATATACAGCCGTCCGAACTTGGCATCGCGAATCGAGAGAGCGTCGCCGATGTGACGCGCACACTTGCCTCTTATCACGCGATCATTGCCGCCCGCGTTTTCGATCACGCGTTGCTTGAGGAAATGGCAGCCGTAAATGCCGCGCCTGTGCTCAACATGCTCTCGTCAAGCGATCATCCTTTGCAGGCGCTGGCCGATCTTCTGACGGTGAAGCAGCTTCTTGGTCGCCTCGAAGGCGTCAAAATCGCCTTCATCGGCGAAGGCAATAACGTGTCGCGATCTCTCGCCGAGGGCTCTGCGCTTGCTGGCGCTCAGTTCGTCATCGCCAGTCCTCCTGGCCACGGCTTTGAGGATTCGATCGCCGATCCTCATGAAGCTGTCGAAGGTGCCGACATCGTCTACACCGATGTGTGGGTGTCCATGGGCGGCGAGGACAGCGGCGAGCGGCGAGCGGCATTCGAGCCCTACCGGGTCGACGAAGCCTTGATGGAAAGAGCGCCAAACGCATGGTTCATGCACTGCCTTCCGGCACGTCGCGGCGAAGAGGTGACGGCTCCTGTCATCGACGGCCCCCGCTCTGCTGTCTGGCGGCAGGCTCAAAACAGGATGCATACGGCGCGCGGCGCGATGCTTTGGCTCCTCGGCGCCCAAGGCAGAAAGTCGGATCGGCGCGAGGCCAGGGATCGGGCCGGAAAATTCACGCAAACGGTATCCTCGGCCTGAAGCGAAGGTTTGGGTTGGGACCTGCCAATATTAAGAACGGAAAAATGACGAATAAGAAAATGAAGGTGGTGCTCGCTTATTCTGGCGGGCTGGACACATCGATCATCCTCAAATGGCTCCAGACCGAATATGACGCGGAGGTCGTGACCTTCACGGCCGATCTTGGCCAGGGCGAGGAGGTCGACCCGGCGCGTCGCAAGGCGGAGATGCTTGGCGTTAAGCCGGAAAACATCTTCATCGAGGATTTGCGCGAGGAGTTCGTTCGCGACTTCGTTTTCCCGATGTTCCGGGCGAACACCGTCTATGAAGGACAGTATCTCCTTGGAACGTCGATCGCTCGGCCGCTCATCGCAAAGCGCCAGATCGAAATCGCTCGCATGGTCGGAGCCGACGCCGTCTGTCACGGCGCGACCGGCAAGGGCAACGACCAGGTCCGCTTCGAGCTGGGTTATTATGCGCTCGAACCCGACATCAGAGTGATCGCGCCCTGGCGCGAATGGAGCTTCGCGAGCCGCGAGGCGCTTGTCGACTTCGCCGAGAAGCATCAGATTCCGATCGCCAAGGACAAGCGCGGAGACGCGCCATTCTCGATCGATGCGAACCTCCTTCACTCATCATCTGAAGGGAAGGTCCTCGAGGACCCGGCTGCACAAGCGCCCGAATATGTCCATCAGCGCACCATCTCGCCCGAAGATGCGCCTGACGAACCGATCGTCGTCACGATCGATTTCGAACGCGGCGATGCGGTCGCAGTCGACGGCCAGGGCCTCGCTCCGGCGGCTTTGCTGACAAGGCTCAACCAGCTCGGCCACGACAATGGCATCGGCCGCCTCGATCTCGTCGAGAACCGGTTCGTCGGAATGAAGTCGCGCGGCGTCTATGAGACTCCCGGCGGAACCATCCTCCTCGCGGCACATCGAGCAATCGAGAGCATCACTCTCGATGGGGGCGCGATGCACCTCAAGGACGAACTGATGCCGCGTTATGCCAAGCTCATCTACAACGGCTTCTGGTTCTCTCCCGAGCGGGAAATGCTCCAGGCTGCGATCGACAAGAGCCAGGACCATGTCGAGGGCCGGGTGACAATGAAGCTCTACAAGGGCAACGCGACCGTCATTGGGCGCGAAAGCAACCAGTCGCTTTATGACCAGGATCTCGTCACCTTCGAAGAAGGCAGCGGCAGTTACGATCACCGCGATGCGGCGGGCTTCATTCGATTGAACGCGCTTCGCCTTCGAACGCTCGCGCAGCGGACGCGCAAGCAGTCCTGACGATCAGCGGCGATTTGCCGCCGCCTTTTATGAACCGAGAGCCTCCTTCGCGGCGGCGATCTGCTCGCGCACTCGTCCTGGTGCCGTCCCGCCATAGCTCGTTCGACTTCGGACCGACGCGTCGACGCCAAGAACGTCGAACAGGCGCTGGTCGATGCGGGGATCGATCTTGCGGAGCGACACGAGCGGAAGATCGGCAAGATCGCATCCGAGCTCCTCGGCGGCTTTCACGGCAAGCCCGGTAATGTGGTGCGCCTCACGGAACGGCACGTCGGCCTCGCGCACGAGCCAATCGGCAAGATCGGTCGCCGTCGAAAAGCCCTCCGCGGCGGCGGCCTTCATTCGCTCGGGCACGAACTCGATCGTCTCGACCATTCCGGCAAGTGCCTGGAGCGAAACGAGGATGAGATCGCGCGCCTCGAAGACCGGCTCCTTGTCGTCCTGCATGTCCTTCGAATATGCGAGCGGAAGTCCCTTCATCGTAACCATGAGCGAGGTTAGCGCGCCGAGGATCCGGCCGCTGTGACCGCGAACGAGCTCGGCCGCGTCGGGATTGCGCTTTTGCGGCATGATCGATGAGCCGGTCGAGAATTCATCCGAAAGCTTCACGAACCCGAATGGGGGGCTCGCCCAGATGATCAACTCCTCGGCAAGCCTCGACAGATGGAGAGCGCACTGGGCGGCGGACGCCAGATAATCGAGCGCGAAGTCGCGGTCGGAGACGCTGTCGAGGCTATTCGCGGTGGGCTGCCCGAACCCCAGCGCATCGGAGACCGAATGGCGGTCGATGGGAAAGCTGGTGCCGGCGAGAGCCGCGGATCCGAGCGGACTTTCGTTCATCCGAGCGCGGGCATCGGCGAAACGGGACAAGTCGCGCCGGAGCATCTCGTAATAAGCCATCAAATGATGGCCAAGGGTGACCGGCTGAGCGACCTGAAGGTGAGTGAAACCTGGCATCACGGTTTCGACTTCTTCTTCCGCCCGACCAACAAGCGCCCGCTGCAGGTTGCGGATCGCATCGCTCGCCTCGTCGCAGGCGCTGCGGACCCACAGACGAAAGTCGGTCGCGACCTGATCGTTGCGCGAGCGCGCGGTATGCAGTCGCCCTGCAGCGGCGCCGATGAGCTCGCCGAGACGATGTTCGATCGTCATGTGAATGTCCTCGAGCTCGATCCGCTCCGGAACGCCGTCGCGTTCATATTCGGCGGCGATGAGATTCAGTCCCTCGAGGATGGCAGCGGCATCGCCTTCGCTGATGATGCCCTGGTCACGGAGCATCGCGGCGTGCGCCCTCGACGCAGCAATATCCTCCCGCCACAACTTCTTGTCGAACCCGATCGATGCGTTGATGCGCGTCATGAGCTCCGCGGGCTTCGTCCCGAAGCGGCCGCCCCAACTCCTTTGGGGTTTTTCCTGTGCCGGAGGTTCGTCGGCCATTCGAGCGCCGGTGCCACGCACTGCACCAAGGGTCAAATCGGATGGTGTCCTAACTTGAATTTGAGGGCCTAGCGACCGGCCATGAGTCTTTGGAGTGACAGTTGTTGGCGAAACGAAACGAGTGTCTTGTGCGTCTAAGGCAGGCGTGGCAGTTTCACGTCTTGCGGCCATTCAGGTTGCAGGGGGTAGGACTGTTAACCAAATAACCGGTAACCTCCGCTCGCGCGGAGACCAATGAGGTAACAGATAATGACCGAGCAGGCGCAGCAGTTCTATGTGGCGGAGACGGCCGACGGCAAGTTCGTCGCCTACACCACGCGCTCGCCTTACTTCTGCTTCGTCGAAGGAAGTGAGGAGGAGGCGGAAGCGATTGGGCACCGCGCGTTTGATCTCGCTGACAAAATCGACCTCGGCGAGTTCCACGAAAAGTCAGTCTCGCGCACCGTGACAGACCTGACGCCAACCCGTACGGTTCGACGCCGCCAACTGGCGTTGGCTGACTAGGCGTCCTCTCCGTCTTCCTCGTTGTCGGCGGGGATAGTCATGATATTCCTGCCTTTGAGGATGCGCTTGTCGTTCAAATCGTCGACTAGGAGGAAGGGATCGTCCTTCTTGACGATCATCAACTCGCCTTTGCGGCGATAAGCTTTCAGTTCGTCCGTCTCCGCGTCCGGAACCGGCACATAGCCAAGGAACTCGAGAAACTCGTCGGGGACGCCAGCGATGGAGACGTAGTAGCGCATTGGCTCAAGTATGCCTCGGTTTAGGGGTGGAGCAAGCGTTCAAGGGTTAACGCCCCCCCCGCAACGATGGACGCGCGAACAGCTTCAATTGGGGACGTAATCGGCGGGATAGCTAGGACAGCGTAGATTTGTCGCGAGACCCCTTCCATTGGCGACGACCAAGCAAAGGCGCGGTCGGCTTTGTTATTGTCCGCCAGACTGAAAACCTGAACGACGCCTTCCCAGACTGTTGCACCTTCAAATCGCTCACGCACAGGGACAGTCTGAACGAACGTAGCCGTTCCGCCGTGCATGGATTCAATCGCCTCTTTCAGGCTTTCGATGGAGACGGGTTCGATCATCCTTCCTCACCGAACGACGTGTGCCATGTCATCACGGCAAGTTCCGCAAGAATGGCCTGCCTCCGCTTAATCTCTTCGATGCCCCACTTGTCCTCGTCCGCAACAATCTTAGTGGTGAAATATCCCGACTGCGCATACTTCCTACGCTTTTCCGCGAAGCTCTTGTTGCCAAGGTCGCGATTGTCGGACGCCCGGATCAGGACCATGTTGCCGAGGAGCTTTTGAACGGCTTCCGCTTCCTCGTCGTTGATGTTCCACTCGTAACCCGGGTTCAACGGAAGGACATGGTCCAGCGTGACATCCCGGACCTCTTCGTTGGGCACAAATTCTGCCTCGCGTTCGCCCTTCGAGGTCTTCTCTAGTGCTCGCAGGTAGTAACGAGCGAGACGTGGGCGGGAGACACGAGCGGTTTCAAATGCCGTCTCGAACTCTTCATCGGTCGGCACATAATCCAACATACGCTCGCGCAATTCCCGCGCTTTCGTGATCGCGCCCGTTCCAATTTCTTGGGCGCGCAAGGAATACTGTGTGTCCAGCATTCCACCGCGGCCGCCGTAAATGAGAAAACGAACGGACCAGCTGACGCATAGCCGCAGCGCCTTTTCCGCCTCAACGTGATCGAGGTGACGGACGATAGCAAAGAGCAGCGGGCGAATCTGCTCGACCTGCAAATGTTCGGCGATAGTGCCGATGGACTGCCGAGTGCCGGGACGGTGATCGGCCCAGATTGGATCCTTGGATGACCATAGCGCGACATAAAGCCGCACGGCATCGCTCGCCGACGTCAGGAAATTCATCGCCTTCGTCGGTCCCGTGATCTCCTTCTTAATGCGGCCAGCTAGCTCGCTTCCCTTCGTCGGCCCGTAGGTCAGAATCCAGAAGTGTCGAAGGTAGGTGACCAGGCGTTCGTTCGGGTCGCCGCCGATGGTTTCGATATTGCTGACAATCGTGTTCCACTTGGTCTGAGCTTCTGAAACTCGGGTGCCGGACTTCATGAAGAGGAAATTCTTCAGAATGTCGGCCTGCGATGCCCGGAGTCCGCGATCATTCATGGTCTCGAACATCCGGTAAGCCCCGACCTCGTCAGTGACCGTGATCACTACCGCCTGTGCGCTTTTCCTGAGGAACTGGGTCCATTTCCGAAGGATGTCAGACTGGTTGTCTTCCCGATGGCCGGCCAGCACCTTGTCGATGAATTTTTCGGCCTCCTCGGAGGCTTTCAGCAGCTTTTCATTCGACGGGCGCAGCTTATCGCGGTCGAGCGCGGGGCGCTCCGGATCAAGTGGGGACGGCAAAATATGATTTACGAAGAAATCGTGATCTTCGACGTTCAGTTGAAGGCGCGCGACGTTCTCCTCGATCTCGGAATCGAAGCGACGAAGAAAGTCGTAATCGACTTCTTTTGCGCGACCCTCGCGATTTAGGGCAAATTGCCGGTCGCGGATGCGAGCCAATAAAATGCTACTGGTGGCGAGCCTCTGCTGCCCGTCTGCAATAACGGGCACGTCGCGTCCGGTCTGGACCAAGACGATCGTGCCAAGGAAATAGTCTTCGTCGTCGCGATCAATCGCCTCGTATATGTCTTGCAGAAGGGCCTTAACCTCGGCCTCCGTCCATGCATACGGGCGCTGATTGACGGGGACCATTAGCCGACCGTTGTAAAGCACGGTGCCGATGCCATGGCTGTGGAAGTCGAATGCGGTCCCCATTTCTAGTCCCTTCGGAACTCAATGAAGGGGATCGGCAACGAAGCCTCTTCCAACTCCCGGACGGCGGCTTTGCGCAAACGTTCGCGTGCCCATGCGGAGAGGCTCAGACCGGACAGCCCCGCTGCTCGTTCAAAGCCCTCTTTCTCCGAGTCTTCAATTCTCACCAACATGACGCGGGATTTAGCCACAGCGATTCTCCTCTGTCTAGCGTCGTGTATATACATTCGAGCTACAACTCGCAAACAAAGCTTGAACTGTATATACACGTGCTCTACAACAGAGCTCACAAAGGGGGTTTGAAATGAACCGCCTCCCTCTCGACCGCCGCGCCCAAATCATCAACGCACTGGTTGAAGGCAACTCCATCCGCTCGACGAAGCGCATGTTCAACGTCCATCGCGATACGATCATGCGGCTCTTGGTCGAGGTAGGAAGCGGCTGTGCCACAATTCTGAACGATGAGATGCGCGACCTCTCGTGCCGCCGCATCCAAGTCGATGAGATTTGGGCCTATGTCCAGAAGAAGAACGCCACATCACGCCAGCGGATGATCGCAGCCGTGTCGGCGATATGTGGACCTTCGTTGCACTCGACCCCGACAGCAAGCTTGTGCCCGCATACCGCGTGAGCAAGCGCACCGCTCCGAACGCGGTCGCCTTCATGCATGATCTGTCGGAGCGTCTTGCTAACCGCGTCCAGATTTCATCGGACGGGTTGCGGCAGTATGTCGACGCCGTTGCAGAAGCGTTCGGCGCAGAAGTCGACTACGGCCAAGCGGTAAAATTTTACGAAGCCGAGCCAATCGGTCCCGGTCGCTACAGCCCTCCACGAGTCGTTCGCCAAGATCGCTTCGTTTTGCAGGGCCGTCCTGACCCGGCGCACATCTCAACCAGCCTAGTCGAGCGCCAGAACCTCACGGTGCGCATGTCCATGCGCCGGTTCAGCCACCTGACCAATGCTTTCAGCGAAAACTGATAACCTTCGCGCGGCGGTGCCCTCCATTTCGCGCATTACAATTTCGTGCGCGTTCACAAGTCGCTTCGTATTTCGCCAGCTATGGCGGCAGATGTGAGCGATCATCTGTGGAGCACAGAGGAGCTGATTGAACGCGTCGACTCGATGGCTCCCCCGCCCAACCCGCGCGGGCCGTATAACAAGCGAGCGGCATGAATTTGAAACTAGGACACTACCAATCGGATGAGCCTCTAATGGAACTGCCCGCACTCGCGATTGGCAGGCACCGCAACGTCCATCTTCTTTGGTCGCGGCAGGTTCAGGCCGGCCATGATCGCGACGAATTCGTCGAGGCTCCTGCCTCCGCCCAGACGGGGATTGCGTTGACGCTCCTGGTCGACGCTGCTGACGCGGCGCTGTTGATAATCGTGACCCGGGTAGACGAGCGTTTCGCCGGCGAGGCTGAAGATCTTCCCATGGACCGCGCGGTAAAGCGTCGCCGCATCGCCGTTTTGAAAGTCGGTTCGGCCGCAGCCGTCAATGAGCAGCGCGTCGCCTGTAAACACCCTGCTCCCGTCCGCGCTTTCCAACCAATAGCTGTGATGATCGTCGGTATGTCCTGGAGTGTAGAGAGGCTGTAATTCGAGGCTTCCGACGCGGATCGCCTCCCCTTCCCGCACCGGCAGATCGACGTGAGAAGCGCCGCTCTTTTG
Organism: Sphingomicrobium sp.; assembly: GCA_036265105.1. GTDB lineage: Bacteria > Pseudomonadota > Alphaproteobacteria > Sphingomonadales > Sphingomonadaceae > Sphingomicrobium. The sequence continues at coordinate 2,097 of DATAPR010000052.1, read as the reverse complement.
CGGCACCGCGCAGCTGCAGCCCGTGCTCTCCCTCAGGCGCGCGGCGCCCGTTACATGATCGGCGTGGATGTGAGTCTCAATGGTGCATCTCAAGGTTAGCTGCAATTGATGCAGCAGCTCGAGATCTCGTTCGACGGTCTCGAAGACCGGATCGATCAGCAGCGCCTCGCCGCTATCCTCGCAGGCGATCAGATAGGTGTAGGCCGACGATTGCGGCTCGAAGAGCTGACGAAACAGCATTCACTCCCCCTTGCGCAAGAGCCGCCCGGATGGCTCGGCATACGGGCCAAAATTCGGGGCATCTTCAGGCAGCGGCGACGCGACCAACGCATTCCCCGAGGCCGATCCTAGGAGTGCCTTCTCCTTCGCACCATGCACGAAGTATGACTTCGTCTCCATTCTCGAGAAAGCTGCGGTTCTCTGCCGTCGAGAGTTCGATTGGCTGTTTGCCGCCGCGGCTGATCTCGAGCAACGAGCCGAGACCGCCATCGCCGTCGGTTGAAAGCGTTCCGGTTCCGATGAGGTCGCCGGGCTCGAGGTTGCAGCCGTTCGAACTGTGATGGGCGACAATTTGCGCTGCGCTCCAGTACATCGCAGCGTCGGCCGACCCGCGGGAGAGAATGTGGGGTGCAAGGCCCTTGCGGCGCATTTCCTGCGTCGTGAGCGTGACCTCGAGCTGGATTGCAAGGCCGCCGGTCTCCTGGTCGGCCTCGTCATCGAGATAGGCCAAAGGCGGGGGGTCGCCCGGCGGACGCGGCGTCATGGGCTTCCTGAATGGGGCGAGCGCCTGGGGGCTGACGATCCACGGGCTGACGCTGGTCAGGAAATTCTTGGCCAGGAACGGCCCGAGAGGTTGATATTCCCAAGCCTGAATATCGCGCGCCGACCAGTCGTTGAGGAGACAGTATCCCGCGATATGATCGGCCGCTTCGCCGATCGGAATGGGAGAACCCAGTTCGTTGCCCCTTCCGATCCACAATCCGAGCTCCAACTCGTAGTCCAGCCCTTTGCTGGGCCCATATTCGGGCGACTCGCTGTCCGGGGCCTTGCGCTGGCCGTTCGGCCGGAACACCGGCTCGCCCGAAACCCGCACCGAGCTCGCGCGCCCGTGGTAGCCGATCGGTACATATTTATAGTTGGGAAGCAGCGGACTGTCCGGGCGGAACTGCTTGCCGACGTTCGTCGCATGATGAATTCCGACGTAAAAATCGCTGTAGTCGCCGACGAGGCACGGAAGGTGCATCCGAACCTCGGTCTGGCCGATCAGTTCGGGCTCGACATCGTCGCGATAGCGCTCGTCCGAGAGGATCTCGAAGAGCCTGCGGCGGAGCTCGCTCTGCGCCTCATGGCCGCGGGCAAGCCATCCGTTGAGCACCGGCTGCGTCAGATCGCTTCGCCACTCCTCGTCGAGAAGGTCGGCAACGCCTGCAAGATCGAGCACATAATCGCCGATCGCGACCCCGACGTGGCGGCGTCGTTCACCAACCGAGAAGATCCCGAGAGGAAGGTTCTGGATTGGGAAGTCCCCGCCCTCGGCAGTCTCGACCCAGCTCCTGTGCGCTGGATCATTCGTCTCGTCGATACTGCTCACGGCAGCTTGGCCTTGGGAAAACCCGCCCATGCCGAGTCATAGTCGTGCTGGGCGTGCTCGAGCGCATAGGCGGTTGGCCGATATTGCCAACAGGTCTCGACCATGAAGGCCATCGTTCCTTCGATTTTGGCTGGCTTGAGCTCGGCCTCGCTGGCCTTGCTCCAGCTTTCGACGTCGGGGCCATGCCCGCTCATCAGATTGTGGAGTGAAAGGCCGCCGGGAGCGAAGCCTTGCGCCTTCGCGTCATAAGCTCCTGCAATCAGACCCATGGCTTCGCTCATGACATTGCGATGGAACCACGGGGGGCGGAAGGTGTCCTCGGCGACCATCCAGCGCGGCGGGAAGATCACAAAATCACAGTTGGCCACGCCCGGCGTCTCCGACGGCGAGGTGAGAACCGTGAAGATCGACGGATCGGGATGGTCGAAGCTGACGGTGTTGATGACGTTGAACCGGCGCAGGTCGTAGGCGTACGGCGCGAGGTTGCCGTGCCAGGCGACCACATC
>DATAPR010000051.1:0-15066 GCA_036265105.1 Sphingomicrobium sp. | reverse complement strand
CCTGCTCGCGGCACAGCGCGCGCGCCAGATTTCCGGCGGCGCAGACCTTACGATCGATCGTGATCGCGACAAGAATCCGGTCGTTGCATTGCGCGAGATTGCCGAAGAAACGGTCAAGCCGAAACACCTTGAAGAAGCCGTCGTCACCAACCTTCAGAAGGTTCGGATCGACGAGGAAGACGAGACCGAAGAGCTGGCATCGCTCAGCGAAGCCGCCGAAGCGCTTCGACTCACTGCGGCCGCTCCGCCCCGTCCGAGTCCGTCGGGCGGCGATTACGAATAATTTCGCTCTGGTCTGATCCTCGGCCGGTGGTTAGACCGGCTCGATGGTTCCCTTTTCGTTCGCTAGCGAAACATTCGAGGCGACGGCGTCCGGTGCCCTGTTTTGGCCGGCTCGGAGCGCGCTTCTCGTGGCCGACCTGCACCTTGAGAAAGCCAGCTGGTTCGCCCGGCTCGGCCAATTCCTTCCGCCTTATGATTCGCACGCGACCCTCGCCGCGCTTGCGATCGAAGTCGAACGCTGCGGCGCCGAGCGGCTGTATTGCCTGGGCGACAGTTTCCACGACGCGTTGGGATCCGAGCGCCTTCCGGCGAGCGCCCGTTCGCTGCTGACGGACCTCACCTCGAGGCTCGACTGGACCTGGATCGTCGGAAACCACGATCCAGGGTTCGAGGACCTTTGCGGAGGCCGCATCGAAGTCGAAGTGGAAGCGGGGGGCATCATTTTGCGGCACGAGGCGCTCAGGGGCGAATTGCGGCCGGAGATCTCCGGCCATTTTCATCCCAAGCTTCGGCTCCACCTCAGGGGACGGCAGGTTTCGCGCCGCTGCTTCGTCCTCTCCAGCTCCAAGCTGATCATGCCGGCCTTTGGGGCATTGACTGGCGGCCTGGATGCGCATCACCCGGAGATTCTAGGGTCCGTGGGGTCGAACGCGGCCGCGCTCGTTCCAATTTCAAATCGGCTGCTTCGCTTTCCTCTTGCCGCCTAGTCGGCGGTTTTGACTTCGATCGCGATGGCTCCGCTTGGACTAACCAAAAGCCGCGCAATCGACCGCCGGCTCTTGCCAAAAGTCGCGGCCTGCAGCTCATTGCGTGCGGCATGGCGGTCAAATCTGAATCCCTGAGCTTCGGCGGCCCGCTTCAGGGTGTCGAGATGTTCATCGAGATTGGCGATGCCTTCGTCGGGGTCGAAATCCATTGTGACTTCAAGTTCGGGCGAAGGAATCATGCGTCTTGCTTTGCCCCTCGCGAAGTGATGCGCAAGCCCCCAGTCATTGCCTATGCCTACGGCTGTTCCTAAACCTTCCGGCATGGCGATGAGACACTTCCTCCTTCTTGCTGGAGCATTGGCGATGATACCGGGCGCACTCCAGGCGCAATCGATCGACCCCAGAGTGCAGGCGAGGATCGACCGGATCCTCAAGGCAACGCCGCTGATCGATGGTCACAACGATCTGCCCGAGCAGCTCCGCGAGAATTACAATATGAGCGTTGGGGGACTGGCGAGCGGCACCGACAAGCGTCCAGATCACCCGCTGATGACGGACATGGCGCGACTTCACCAAGGCCATGTGGGGGGTCAGTTCTGGTCGGTCTATATTCCTTCCGAGTTGACCGGCGACGCTGCTATTCGCGCGACGCTCGAGCAGATCGACATCGTCAAGCGACTGGTCAAAGCCTATCCCAATGACCTCGAGCTCGCCCGCACCGCTGATGACGTCGTTCGGATCCACAAGGCAGGCAGGATCGCTTCGCTGATCGGGGTCGAGGGTGGGCACCAGATCGGCGGTAGCCTCGCGGCGTTGAGGCAATTCTATGATCTTGGCGCCCGCTACATGACCCTGTCGCATTTCAAGAACAACGAGTTCGCAGACAGCGCAACCGACGATCCCAAATATCACGGTCTCAACGATTTCGGGCGGACGGTCGTTCATGAGATGAACCGTCTCGGGATGCTGGTCGATCTCAGCCACGTTTCGCCCGAAACGATGGCCGCGGCACTCGACGTCAGCAAGGCGCCGGTAATCTTCTCGCACAGCGATGCCCGAGCGCTCGCCGACCATCCGCGAAACGTGCCCGACGACATCCTCAAAAGGCTTCAGTCCAACGGCGGCGTCGTGATGGTCAATTTCTATCTCGGCCATTTGTCGGAGACTTACCGTCAGTGGGAAGGGCAGCACTCGGCCGAGGAAGCCCTGCTCGCGGATCTCGACACCGGCCAGCCGGCGATCCGCAAAGCGAAGCTCGCCGAATGGGAGCATGCCAACCCCGCCCCCATGTCGAACGTGGGGATCATCGCCGATCATATCGAGCATATCGTCAAGATTGCCGGGCACGATCATGTGGGGCTTGGCGGCGACCTCGACGGCATTCCCTTCGATGGAGCTCCGCCCGGCATGAACAGCGTATCGGGCTACCCACTCGTCTTCGCCGAACTCATTCGGCGCGGTTGGAGTGACGAGGATCTGGCGAAGCTTGCCGGCGGCAATCTGCTTCGCGTTCTTCGCCAGGCCGAAGCGGTTTCAGCGTCGATGAAGGACGAACCGCCGGCAACGGCGAGGCTGCAGCCGCTATCGCCGACCGATCCCTGGAAATGAGCGCTTCCGAGCCACCCCTCAAGGCGGCGATCATCCCGGTCACTCCGCTGCAGCAGAACTGCACGTTGCTGTGGTGCACCAAGACAATGAAAGCTGCCTTCGTCGATCCCGGCGGCGACCTGCCGCGACTAAGGTCCGCTGCAGCGGGAGCGGGCGTAAAAATCGAGAAGATTCTCCTCACCCATGGCCATATTGACCATTGCGGGAGCGCCGGGGTCTTCGCTGAAGAGCTTGGAGTTCCGATCGAAGGGCCCCACGAGGAGGATCGCTTCTGGATCGAGCGCCTTGCCGAGGACGGCGCAAAATATGGAATCATCGGCCAGCCCTTCGAGCCCTCGCGCTGGCTCTCAGACGGTGATGAGGCAAGAGTCGGCGAACTGAAGCTCAAGGTTCGCCATTGTCCCGGCCATACGCCGGGCCACGTTGTCTTCCATCACTCGGAATCGAACTTCGCTCTTGTCGGCGACGTGCTGTTCAAGGGGTCGGTCGGCCGCTGGGACTTTCCAAGAGGTGATCATCAGCAACTGATCGGCTCGATCACCACGAAGCTCTGGCCGATGGGAGACGAAACCGCCTTCGTGCCTGGGCACGGGCCGATGTCCAGCTTCGGCCACGAGCGACGGACCAATCCGTTCGTCGGCGATTCGGCGCTCGCCGCTTGACTTCGAGGCGGGTGGACAAGGGCGTTTGAAGGACTAAGAGGCCGAGCGTCGGGTAACCGACCACGCTCGGAGCACTGAATTGGACCAAGAGGTCCTCATTCTTTTCGTTGATGATGAGCCTCTGATCTTCGAAACGGTCAGGGACGCACTCGAAGAGGGCGGTTTCACCGTCCGGCCGGAGCACAGTGCCGAGGACGCCATCAACGCTCTGGAAGAGTGCTTTGGTCGGCTGTCGGGCCTCGTCACCGATGTCAATCTGGGATCCGATCTGTTGGGTTGGGACGTTGCCAAGCGAGCTCGCGAACTTCGCCCCGACCTCCCCATTGTCTACACCAGCGGCTATTCTTCGGCGGACTGGAACGTCCTTGGAGTTCCCCACAGCATGCTCGTTCCAAAACCCTATGCCCCGGCGCAGATCGTCACTGCGATTTCGGCGCTGATCAACAAAGCCGCATCGCAGCCCGGACAGGCGCCTTCCTAGTCCGGTCGGCCTTGCAACACAGGTGAGTTTCGCTATAGGGGCGGCGGTTCGCGACGATCCGGCCGCCACCGCGGGGGCAACCCCGCTGAGATGAGGCGCAGATCGTCGCCATTTTTATTGATGTCAATTGAATCAAAGGTGCCGCAATGGCTGTCCCCAAGAGAAAAACCTCGCCGTCGAAGCGCAACATGCGCCGCAGCCACCATGCGCTGACGGCCAAGAGCTTTCAGGAATGCCCCAATTGCGGCGAGTTGAAGCTGCCGCACAATCTGTGTCCCGCGTGCGGCCATTATAACGGCCGCGAAATCGTCTCTCCCGAGGATTAAGCAACGGAAGTCCTCACGATGGTTGGGGGCCCCCGCATTGCGATCGACGCCATGGGCGGCGACAGCGGCCCGTCGGGAATGATCGCGGGCGCATCGCGCGCGCTTCGCAAAGACCCGTCCTTGCGCTTCACTTTTTATGGTGACGAGCGGCAGGTCGAGGAAGAGCTTGAGCAACACAAGAACCTTCAGACCGGGATAATGGTGATCCATTCGCCCGAAGCGATCGAGGCGAGCGAAAAGCCGAGCCAGGCGCTCCGCCGTGCTCGAACCACCTCGATGGGCATGGCGATCAACGCCGTAAAGGAAGGGAAGGCGGACGCGGCGCTATCGGGCGGCAACACCGGCGCGCTCATGGCGATGTCCAAGCTTGCGCTTCGAACAATGCCCGGGATCGATCGACCTGCACTTGCGGCTCTTTTGCCAACGCTTGCCGAGACCGATTGCGTGATGCTCGACCTCGGTGCAAACACAGAGTGCGATGTTCAGAACCTCGTGCAGTTCGCGGTCATGGGCTCGGCTTACGCGCGCTGCGTCCTTGGAATCCACAAACCGAGAGTGAAGCTGCTCAATATCGGGACGGAGGAGCTCAAGGGCACCGAGGAGCTAAAGGCTGCGGCCGCGCTGCTTCGCGAAGCTGATTATCTGCCGCTGCGTTTTGACGGCTTCACCGAAGGCGACCAGCTCTCGCGCGGCCAGGTCGACGTCGTCGTCACCGACGGCTTTTCAGGCAATATCGCGCTGAAAACGGCCGAAGGCACTGCGCGCTTTGTGACCGACCTCCTGCGCCGGGCGTTCAAAAGCTCGCTCCGGTCTAAAGCGGGCTTCGCTTTGTCGCAGCCCGCTCTAAACCTGCTCAAGGTTCACCTCGACCCCAACAACCACAATGGAGCAGTCTTCCTTGGTCTTAACGGTCTCGTCGTGAAAAGCCACGGAGGCGCCAATCCCAAGGGCATCGCCAATGCGATCCACGTCGCTGCAAGCATGGTACGCAACGACATCACCCGGAAGATCGGCGAGGATATCGACAATTTTCGGGCGCACGCTTTTGCCAACGGAGCCGGGAATTGACGCACTCCGTGGTCCTTGGAGTTGGAAGCGCGCTGCCGAAGCGCAGGGTGACCAACGACGAACTTGCACAACGTATCGATACGTCGGACGAGTGGATCGTCGAGCGGACCGGAATCCGTAGCCGTTACCTTGCCGGCGAGGGCGAGACGACGGCGTCACTGGCTTCGGATGCGTCGCTCCGAGCCCTTGAAAATGCCGGCATTTCCGCGTCGGAAATCGACCTCATCGTTCTTGCGACGGCCACTCCCGATCAGACCTTTCCCTCTTCGGCAACCAAGGTCCAGGCAGCGCTCGGCATCTCGGACTGCATCGCGTTCGACGTGCACGCGGTGTGCACCGGCTTTCTCTATGCGCTGTCGGTTGCCGATTCGATGCTGCGTTCGGGCAATGCCGGCAAGGCACTCGTCATCGGTGCGGAGACGTTCAGCCGAATCCTCGACTGGGACGACCGAGGGACCTGCGTGCTCTTTGGTGATGGCGCCGGAGCGCTCGTGCTGAGCGCCGAGGAGAGCGAGAGCGGAGTTCTTGCGACCAAGCTTCACGCCGACGGCCGGCACAACGATCTCCTGTTCGTCGATGGCGGACCCTCGACGACCGGAACGGTCGGCAAGCTGCGCATGAAGGGACGGGAAGTTTTCAGGCATGCGGTCGTCAATCTCGCCGAAGTGCTCAACGAAGTGCTCGAGGAGGCGGGTCTCTCGGCGGCCGATGTCGATTGGGTTGTTCCGCACCAGGCGAATGCGCGGATCCTCGATGCGACCGCCAAGAAATTGGGTCTTCCGTCCGAAAAGGTGATCGTGACAGTCGGCGAACACGCAAATACCTCCGCCGCTTCTGTTCCGCTCGCATTTGATACAGCAGTCAGGGACGGACGAATCAAGCGCGGCGATATCGTCGTGCTTGAAGCGATGGGCGGCGGCTTTACATGGGGCGCGGCGGCGCTCAGGTATTGAAAAATTTGGAATATCCGTTGACAAGTCGAGTTGCCGACGGCGCGGAAGTCCGTTACGAAAGTGTAATTGAAACGGCGGGGGGCACGCCGTCGACTCGGGAGAAAATCATGGCCGATCTCGGGATCGCGCGGATCAGCAACAATGACATGAACGCCAACGGCACGCTCACACGAGCGGATCTCGCCGATGTCGTTCATCGCCGTCTTGGTCTCTCACGGGCAGAATCGGCGGGGCTCGTCGAGCGCGTTCTGCACCACATGTGCCACGCGCTGGCCGAGGGACAGAATGTCAAGATTTCCGGCTTTGGAACCTTCATCCTGCGCGACAAGGGTCAGCGCGTCGGCCGAAACCCGAAGACGGGCGTCGAGGTGCCGATCGCACCCAGGCGGGTGATGACCTTTCGCGCAAGCCAGATCATGCGCGACCGGATCTCGAAAGGCTAAGGCTTGCCCGCAGCCGGACAGAAGGACCCCGGCGCTCTTCTGACGATTGGCGAACTGTCGCAGGAACTCGGCGTTGCCCAGCACATCTTGCGCTATTGGGAAAGCCGCTTCCCGCAGCTGAGACCGATGCAGCGGGCCGGCAATCGTCGTTATTACCGACCCGCGGACGTCGAGCTCGTCCGGCGCATCAATCGCCTTCTCAATCACGAAGGCTATACGGTCCGCGGCGTTCAGAAGCTGCTTCGCGATCGGGGCGCTACCGCCGATTGGCCTCAGCCCGATTATCCTGCCGCTACCTCCGTTCCGGATCCAGTCTCCGAAACGCCCGATCACGAGGAGCCGATCGGCGTTGATGTTTTCCGCCTGATCGCCTTGCGCAACCGGCTGGCCGAAGCGCTCGAACTCTAGTCAAGTTCATTTGGACGTATGAGGTCGGCGATCTTTCCGCTGCTGGCCTTCACCTCGATCCAGCGACGCGCTGGCAATTCGATCGCCGCGAACGCCGCAGTTGGAAACTTCTCTTCGACGCGGCTGCGCAAATGGTCTGGATGGTCGCGAGTGAGCCCCAAAATCAATTGCTGGAGGCCGGGATTGTGACCCACCAACAGAGGCGCATTCGCGCTCTCGCGAATATCGCTCACGATCTCAAACAAACTTTCTTCGCTTGCCCCATACATCCGCGGCTCGAAACGGATCTCGACGTCAAGCTTGAGCTTTTCTCTCAATCCGTCGATCGTCTCTCGAACCCGTGCCGCCGGACTGGCGATGACGAGGTCGAACGTCACGCCTCTCTTCTCCAGTTCGCGCCCGATGCGCCTCGCCGCTTTCCAGCCGCGATCGTTGAGCGGCCGGTTGAAATCTTCAAGATGGGGATCATCCCAGCTCGACTTGGCGTGGCGAAGAATGGCGAGGCGCTTCACGTCGTCCGCTCGAATTGCGCTGCCGCTTTCAGAGCGAATCCCTGTTCGACGCGCGCGATTGCGTCGTCCAGCGGCAGTCGGGAGACCGGAACTCCTGGAGGAAAAGCCTTGAGCAGCCGCGACGGCATTGCGGCCGACAATATCACGAACAGGCCGCAATCGCCTCCCCGGCGGATAAGCCGTCCGAATGCCTGAGCAAGACGCGCTCGAACCACGCGATCATCATAAGCGCTTCCGCCGCCAGCCATTCGCCGTGCGGCATGAAGAACCGTCGGGCGCGGCCAGGGCACGCGTTCCATCACGACGAGACGCAAGGATTCGCCCGGCACGTCGACGCCGTCGCGAAGAGCGTCCGTTCCGAGCAACGATGCGCGAGGATCGTCGCGGAAGATGTCGACGAGCGTGCCGGCATCAATCGGGTCGACATGCTGAGCAATGAGCGGAAGTCCCGCTCGGGCGAGGCGGTCAGCGATCCGCGCATGCACGGCCTTCAGTCTTTGGATTGCCGTGAACAGGCCAAGCGTCCCACCCCCGGCCGACTCGATCAGCCGTGCGTAGGCGCCTGAGAGTGAAGCGATGTCGCCCTGGCGGATATCGTTGACGATGAGGACTTCGGAGCAGGCCGCATAGTCGAACGGGCTCTCCGCCTCGAAATGGTGGGCAGGAAGCGCAAGGTGGGAGGCGCCGGTCCGAGCCTCGGCCGAGCTCCAATCTTCGCCGCACCGCAAAGTCGCCGATGTGACAAGGACCCCGTCAGCAGGTCCCAGCACCGCCGCCGCTAGCGGCCTTGTGGGATCGAGCCAGCGGCGGTGGATCGCAACATCGAGTTCGCGTCCGTCAATGCGCTCGACGGCCAGCCAGTCGACGAACTCCGGGTCGGCTTCGCCGCCGATCCGAGCAAGAAGAGCGATCCAGGCCAAGAGGGTCTCGCGCCGCCAGGAAAGGCCTCGGATCGCGCCCTCGACGCGTGCGCGTGCCTGACTGTCCAGCCAGTCTGGAGAATCCTCGATGACTGCCTCCAGTCTCCGAGCGAGCGCTGCAAGCGGCTTTTGCAGCGCTTCGAGCGCCTGCATCGAAGCCGCGGCCTGAGAAACGAGCGCGCCGTCGGGTTCGGCAAGCTCGGTTTCCAGTCCGTAGCCCGCTTCCTGCGCTTTCGAGCGGGCGTAAACGACACCGCGGACCTCTCCTAAGAGGGCCTCGATGGGCCCGAACGGCGAATCTTCAACGAGCCGCTGAAGCCAGCCCTCCGACGGGAGCAGCCTCGCGGCCTCGATCGCGGCGTCGAGCGCTAGAGCCCCTTCCTCGTCGTATGAAGCGACATCCATCAGCCGCGCGGCAAGGCCGCGGCGGCGGCCGCGGGAGCGACCCTCAGGCCCGACAATCCAGCGTCTGAACTCGATCGAATCCTGACCTCCGAAGGTGATTGCGAAGGTCGAATCGGCGGCGTCGAACAGATGATGGCCCTCGTCGAACAGGATCCGGCCGGGCGCGTCTTCGCGACCTCTCGCGGCATTGATCATCACTAGCGCATGGTTGGCGATGACGAGGTCGGCTTCGCGGCTCGCCCTCTCGGCGCGCTCAATGAAGCAGCGGCGATAGTGCGGGCAGCCGGCATAGATGCATTCACCGCGTCGGTCGGTCAGCGCCGTCGAACCCGCCCTTCGGAAAAGGCTCGGGAGCCAGCCGGGAAGGTCGCCGCCGACCATGTCGCCGTCTTTGGAATAGGCGGCCCATCGCCCGACCAGCTGGGCCAGAACCGCAGGCCGCCCGGAGAAAGAGCCCTGTAGCGCATCCTCCAGGTTCAGCAGGCAGAGATAATTCTCGCGCCCCTTCCGAACGACGATCTTGTGCGCGCGTTCACTTGGATCGGCGAAGAGCTTGACCCCTTCCGCATCGAGCTGGCGCTGAAGCGCTTTGGTAAACGTCGATATCCAGACTGCGCCGCCCGCCTGCTCGGCCCAAAGCGACGCCGGAGCGAGATAGGCAAGCGTCTTGCCGATTCCCGTTCCCGCTTCTGCGAGCAGCATGTTGGGCGCGTGTTTCGAGCGCTTGGGGGCGAATACCTTCGTGACCGCCTCCGCCATCGCCTTCTGGCCTTCGCGCGGCTCGATTCGGCCTGTCAGTTGATCCAGCTTCGTTCGCGCTTCCGCCGGCTCGGGCACCACCGGCCGTGGCGGGGGCCGATCGCCGGCCTCTTCCCATTGCTTCAGCCTCGAGAACAGCATGCGCTCGCCGCGTTCGGGGCGTTGGAGCCGGGCGCCGATCAGCGGCGCCCAGCTCCATCCCAGCCGGAGCAAAGTCGAGTTGGCGGTCCATGCTCCCTCCCGCTCGCTCCAATCGGCGTCGCCGAGCCTTTCGAGGAGCCGTTGTGCGATCTCCAGGAGAGCAGCTGCCGATTCGCTTTCGCTTTTTGGTGCGCTGAGCCCAACCGCGCGGCTGAGACCGGCAGCGGTTGGGACTGCAAAACGAGCCGGGTGGATGAAGGCGAACAGCTCAAGAAGATCGAGGCCCGAGAGGTCGGGATAGCCGAGCCTCTGCCCGACTAAAGGAGCGTTGAGGATGATGTGCGGGGTCTCGGCGGCTCGGGCGATCGCCTCGCCTCGGCTCGCTTCCTGAACCTCGTTTTGGGTCGCCAGCCAGATTCCTGCATGGGTTGCGTGGAGGGCAGGGATGGAAAGCGGCTGCATTTGATCGACCTTAAGACACAAGCAGAACGTTAGGGGAACATAAAATGAGCCGGCCACGCGGCGCCGCCATCGGCTAGCAGCGCCGCCGCCCCTTCGCTAGGAACTCAAGCGATGAACGAAGTGACCGATATCCGTTCCGCCGCGGCGTCATCCAAGGCGTGGCCGTATGAAGAAGCACGCAAGCTTCTAAGGCGCTGGCCAGACGGAAAGCCCGCGGGCGATCCGGTCATCTTCGAGACGGGCTATGGTCCATCTGGGTTGCCGCATATCGGGACCTTCAACGAAGTCGCTCGAACCACTTTCGTTCGCCATGCCTACGAGGAGCTGACTGGCGGCGCCCCCACCAGGCTCATCGCCTTCAGCGACGATTTGGACGGGCTGAGGAGCGTTCCAGACAATGTCCCCAATCGCAAGCTGCTCGAGGAAAACCTGGGTCAGCCGCTAACGAGAATTCCCGATCCGTTTGGAGAATATGAGAGCTTCGCCCACCACAATAACGCGATGCTTCGGCGGTTTCTTGACCGCTATGGCTTCGACTATGAGTTTCTGTCGGCAACCGAATGCTACACGAGCGGCCGCTTCGACGGAGTGATCCGGAAGGTCCTCCACGGCTTCGATGCGATCATGGGAATCATGCTCCCGACCCTGCGCGAAGATCGCCGAAGGACCTATTCGCCAATCCTTCCGATTTCTCCGACGAGCGGGCGCGTGCTTCAAGTTCCGGTCGAGGTGATCGACGCCGAGGCGGGCCTGATTGCCTTTGATGATGAAGACGGGGGCAGAGTGCAGCAGTCGGCGTTCGGTGGATCGGCGAAGCTTCAGTGGAAGGTCGATTGGGCTGCGCGCTGGGTGGCCCTCGGGGTCGATTACGAAATGGCCGGGAAGGATTTGATCGACAGCGTTACCCAGTCGGCCAAGATCGCAAGAATCATCGGGGGACGCGCGCCTGAGGGATTCAACTACGAGATGTTCCTCGACGAGAACGGCGAGAAAATCTCGAAGTCGAAGGGTAACGGCCTGAGCCTCGAGGACTGGCTGAGGTACGGAAGCGAGCCCAGCCTTGCCTTCTACATCTACCGCGAGCCGAAGCGCGCAAAGAGCCTTCACATCGCCCTCATCCCGCGGGCAGTCGACGAATATTGGCAGTTCCGCGGCAATTATCCCGGCCAGCCGATCGAACAGAAGCTCGGCAATCCCGTCCACCACATCCACAGCGGCGAGGTTCCAGAATCTCTCCTTCCACTGTCCTACGGGCTGCTTCTCAATCTCGTCAGCCTGCCGGGACTTCAGGACAAGGACGTCGCCTGGAAGTTCGTTCAGCGTTACGCACCGGACACCTCGCCCGAGAGCAATCCGGAGCTCGACGAACTGATCGGACTCGCCGTCAATTACGCTAGGGATTTCGTGATTCCGACGCTGAGCCGCCGAACGCCCACGAAAATGGAGGCCGAGGCTCTGCGCGATCTCGATTCCGAACTCACGAAGCTTCCGACGGACTCATCCGCCGAAGACATCCAGACACGGGTTTTCGAAGTTGGAAAGCGACATTCGTTCGAGACTTTGCGTGCCTGGTTTCAGGCCCTCTACGAGACCCTTCTGGGCTCGAGCCAGGGCCCCCGAATGGGAAGCTTCATTGCACTCTACGGCGTCGAAAACAGCCGGAAGCTGATCGCCGAGGCGCTGGAAAGGGCCGAAGCCTAGCCGCGCTCGCCCGGCGCGTGTGCCGGAGCAGTCGCCGGCAGTGGCGCAACGCCTCCCCGTTTTGAAGCAATCCAGCTGTCGATCTTCTTTTCGAGAATCGGCAGCGGAAGGGCTCCGGTATCGAGCACCTGCGCATGAAATTCGCGGATGTCGAACTGAGGTCCGAGCGCAGCTTTTGCCTCGTCGCGAAGACGGCTGATCGTCAGCTGTCCGATCTTATAGGCGAGCGCCTGGCTCGGAATCGCGATGTAGCGCTCGACCTCCGCGGTGGCATCGGTCTTTGATTCTCCCGAATGGTCAAGCATGTACTGGATCGACTGCTCGCGGGTCCAACCCTTGGAATGGATCCCGGTATCGACGACGAGCCGCATCGCTCTTAGCATCTCGTCGTTCAAATTGCCGAACCTCTGGTACGGGTCGGTGTACATGCCCATCGGATAGCCAAGCGACTCAGCGTAGAGCGCCCACCCCTCGACATAGGCCGTGTTTCCCCCAAATCGCATGAAGGCGGGAAGATTTGGATCTTCCTGAGCAAGGCTGATCTGGAAATGGTGCCCTGGCTCGCCCTCATGCATGAAGAGAGTGGTCTCCTCCCACGTGCTTCGTGACGGCAGATCGTAGGCATTGAAGTAAAAGGTGCCAGGCCGAGATCCATCGGGAGTGCCATTTTCGTAGCTCCCTCCGGCTTCGAACTTTTCACGATAGGCCGGGTAAGGTCGGATCACGAGACCGGTCTTGGGAACCAGCGAGAAGAATTGCGGGACCTTGGCCTCGACCTTGCGCTTGACGGTCTCGAAGCCCTGCTCGAGCTCCTCCTTGCTCTTTGGCTGGAACTTGGGACTGGTGCGCATGTAGTCGAAAAACTGGTGGAGTGTTCCCTTGAACCCGATCTGGCGCTGGACTTCCTCGAATTCCTTCGTGATCCGGGCAACTTCGCTAAGGCCAAGCTCATGGACCTTCTCGGGATCGAGCGGCTCCGTGGTCGTCGATTCGATGAGGTAGCGATAATATTTGTCGCCGCCCTTCATATACATGAGACCCTGACCGTCTCGCGCGTGCGCCAGATATTCGTTCGCGAGGAAGTCGTGCATCCGCTGAAGCGCCGGATAGACAACATTGGTCAGGGAATCTCGATATTCGCCCGTCAGCCGAGCTCGGTCTGACGGTCCGATCGAGGCCGGGAAGTCCTTGATCGGTCCCCAGTAAGGCGAGTCCTCGGGCTTCAGCTTGAGCTGATTATCGAGTTGCTCGATCATGTTGCGGACGGTTAGCTTGGTATCGACAATCCCCTCGGCTTCGCCCTTCTTCCACTGAGCGATCGCTTCATCGATGTTCGCTGCGAAATCGCGATTACGCTTGAGGTTGTTCTCATAGTCCTCGACGGTCTTGAACGGTGCCGCGCCCTGGCCACCGGCGATCGTTGGATATTCGGTGTGGATGCCGAAGAAGTGGTTCATCGGCAGCGCTTCCTGGATCGCGAGAAGATCCGGAGCGAAGCCCTTCAATGTCTCTTCCGTCTGGTTCTCGAAGACATCGTAGGCAATCTGGTCGGTTGCGTTCAGCTGATCGCGAGGGATCGTGTGCAACGCTTCAAGATCGTGCTCGGCGGCGGCCTTCTCCGCCTGGTAATGGGCGTCGCTGAAAAAGTCGCCGAGATGATCTGCGTAACGCGTGTCCCCCCGAAACAGGGCCGAGATCGGATTGCGCTTGAGGCTCGCCTCGTCGCTGTCCTTGAACAGCTGGAACAAGCGGTCATGGGCGCTCGCCTGCATCGCCGGGGCAGGTCCTTGCGCAGCACATGCCGGATAGGGCGCAAGCGCGACGAGCGAGGCACAAAGGATCAGACAAGCAGCCGGTTTCATTTTCAGGAATCCTCCCCCGAGTCTCTTGGTGTGTTGGCGAGCTAATGCAGAAGGGGCGCCACGGCAATTGCCGCAACGCCCCTTCGATGGACTGAACTGAAGACTTCTACCAGAAGAAGCCCGGGATCACGTCAATCACCGTGCCGCTATAAGTGTCGACCAGTAGCGCGTCGTTCCAATATCGCACCCAGACGGCGCCGGGCGGCGGATAGGGAAGTTCATACATCCCCGGATCGATCCAATACTGGTTGTCGTAATAAGCTGGCCACAGACGCCAACCGACCGAGAATGGCTCGTAGCCCCATCCAAACGGGTCGAGGTAGAGACCAGGATGGAACAGCGAACGATGGTGGTCGCGATAGCGGCGCCAGTCGTAATGGTTGTCGTTTCGCCAACCGCGGTTCCAGTGGAAGTCACCGGCGCGATCGCCTTCAACGCGCAGCGGCGGCTGCGTACCGGGCCGCGGCACATTGCTGACGGGGCGCATTCCGTGAGCTCGATCCGGGCGGTCGAAGCCCCGCTCGTCATAGCGGCCTCCAAAGCGCGAGCCGGGGGTTACGACACGGGGCCCTGGAGCAACGTAATTTCCCTCGCCCGCGTATCTGCCAGCGAAATTACCGCGCTCGGAACGTCCATAATAACGCTCCTGTCCGCCGCCGTAAGATTGCTGCTGATCGTTGACCCGTTCCGGATGGGCATAGCCCTGGGCCTGGCCTGGATTGGGATTGCCGCCAGGTCCGCCGCGTGATTGCTCGCGCATCTGGACACGCTCGTCATGGGCGGACTGGCGCTCGTCGCGAGCCTGCTGACGTTCGTCATGAGCTTGGGCTTTACTGTCGTGCGCCTGCTGGTGGTTGTCGCTTGTCTGTTGCGGATCGGAGGAGCCGTTCGACCGCGCGATCGCGGGCGTCGCGGCTACCCCTGCAAGCAACAGTGAAATGAGGATCTTTCGCATATAATGGCCTCTTTCCAAATCGTTACACGCCATGTGCGCTCTTTGAGATGAGCCGGCCCTTAACCGTTTCGGAGCCGTATATTCAGGTTTGTAAGTTGCGCGAAGGAACACTTTGGGAAGCCCGCTCAATCGCCTTTCTGATGCGTGGATAAGCGCCGCAGCGGCAGATGTTTGGAAGCGCAGCAATGTCTTCGTCGGACGGAGTCGGGTTCGCCTCGAGAAGCGCAGCGATCGCCATGATGAACCCCGGTTCGCAATAGCCGCACATGGTCGCCTGTTCGGCGAGCCACGCTTGTTGCACCGGATGCGAACGGCCGGCCGACAATCCCTCAATTGTCGTCACTTGTGCGCCATCAAGTTCGCCGATCGTGACGCCGCAGCTCAGGACCGCCCGCCCGTCGATGATAACGG
>DATAPR010000050.1:0-1560 GCA_036265105.1 Sphingomicrobium sp. | reverse complement strand
GATCACCCGCTGCGGACGATCCGCATGGTTGTGAACGCGGCTCTGGCGGGGCTGTCGGGCGAGTTCTCGGCGCTCTATGCCCGGATGGGTCGACCGTCGATTCCGCCTGAGAAGCTGCTGCGAGCGATGCTCTTGCAGGTGTTCTACACGATCCGCTCGGAGCGGCAGTTGATGGAGCGGCTGGAGTTCGATCTTCTGTTCCGCTGGTTCGTTGGCATCGGCGTTGACGATGCGGTGTGGGATCACTCGACATTTTCCAAGAACCGCGATCGGCTGTTGGAAGGCGACGTCGCCGCCAAGCTGTTGAGCGCGGTGCTGGCGCAGCCCCGGGTGAAGCGGCTGCTCAGCACGGATCACTTCTCGGTCGACGGCACGCTGATCGAAGCTTGGGCGTCGATGAAAAGCTTCAAGCCGAAGGATGACGACGAACCGTCGGCCGATGCGGGCGGCCGGAACCGGGAGGCGGATTTCCGTGGCCAGAAGCGCTCCAATGAGACGCACACTTCGACGACCGATCCGGAAGCGCGGCTCTATCGCAAAGGGCCGGGCAAGGAGGCCAAGCTCTGCTTCATGGGGCATGCGTTGATGGAGAACCGCAACGGCCTGGTCGTCGACGCCTGTCTGACCGAGGCCAACGGCCATGCCGAGCGGATCGCGGCGCTGCACATGATCGAGCCGCGCGCCGACCGACCACGGCCGATCACGCTCGGCGCCGATAAGGCCTACGACGCCGAGGATTTGGTCAATGAGCTGCGCTCGATGAACGCGACGCCTCACGTGGCGCAGAACACCAGCGGTCGCTCGTCGGCGATCGACGGCCGCACGACGCGACACGCGGGCTATGCGGTGAGCCAACGCATCCGCAAGCGGATCGAGGAAGCCATCGGCTGGATCAAGACAGTCGCCGGCCAGGAGCGAACCAAGTTCCGCGGTCGCGAGCGCGTCGGATGGGCCTTCGCCCTCGCGGCCGCCGCCTACAATCTGGTGCGGCTGCCGAAGCTCCTGGAGGCTTCGAGGTGAGGGCCCCGGCCAACTGCCGCTTGATCGGCTGCTGGTGGATCGTCGAGGCCGATCTCTGGGATCGCGCTCACCTCGATCTCTGCGGTCCGGCGACCCTGACGATCACCGCGCAGGGCGGCGAAATCGCCTTCGGCGCTCTCGAGGCCGTCCTCGAGGTCGAATACGCCCGCGACTCGATCGGCTTTCGCTGGAACGGATATGAAGAAGGCGACCAGGTCGAGGGCGAAGCAACCGCCGAACTCCTCCACGACGGAACAATCGAGATCGAGTTCGCCATCTCGCGCGCGGCGTTGGTCGGTTCTCAAATATGACATCAATCTGGGCGGTTACGTTGTTCAATCTCGACAAGCGGCAACTGGAAGGAGCTCCAGCGTACGACGTCGGCACCGAACCAGCGTGGGGCGACCGCTCCTACGAAAGCAAGATACACGACTATTACGGTGTCGGACCCTACTGGACCATGTGATGTGGGCGCTCGCCATTTTCTTGCTGTGCGTGAGACGCTGAAGACCGACGAAGGAGGTGTCAAAGTAACGGAGG
>DATAPR010000049.1:0-24168 GCA_036265105.1 Sphingomicrobium sp. | reverse complement strand
CAGAGGAGCAGACTCATATTCCTGCAGGCTGATCTTGCCGTCCTTGTTGCTGTCCATCGCTCCGATCAGCTGCTGCGGAGTTTCACGAGCGCGGACCGGCGGCGCAGCTGCCATGAACTCGGCCTTGCTCAGCTGGCCATCATGGTTGGTGTCGAGGCGGTTGAACTCGGCCTCGAGCCGCTGCATTTCTGCCGCTCTCGCCTGCTGAAGCTCCTTTTGCTGGGCGGCGGCGATTTCACTCGCGTCCAGGAAGCCGTCGTGGTTGGTGTCGATCGAGTTGAAGCGCGACTGGATGTTGGCGAGGAACTCAGTGCGCGTGGTCGCCTTCGGTGCGGCGGCGAGAGCCGGCGCCTTGGACGGTGCAGGGGCTGCGGCGGTCGCAAAGGCCGGCGCTGCCGCCGTGGCGGTGAACGCCGCCAAGAAAGTGAAGTAACGGTTGAACAAGTGGATCTCCCCAAAAA
Organism: Sphingomicrobium sp.; assembly: GCA_036265105.1. Lineage (GTDB taxonomy): Bacteria > Pseudomonadota > Alphaproteobacteria > Sphingomonadales > Sphingomonadaceae > Sphingomicrobium. Next base: position 23,707 of record DATAPR010000049.1, on the reverse strand, counting down.
GCTGGTGAATAGCCCGAAAGGCTGATGCGGTGGCCGTTAGCGATTCCAGCGGCCGACGTCGACCACTCGCAATTTCGGACCCGGTACCTTGCTGAAAACTGAATTTTTCGCCGGAACCAGCGGGAGCCGTGTTCTTTCGCGCGCGCGCGAGCGAGCGAGGGGAACGGGCTAGTCCGGCTCTATTCACTGTTGCGCTAAGGCCACAGGATTGGCGGTTAATCGCGGTTAATCGCAATTCCGATCAACTTTTCCGCTTTGCTTTTGGGGCACGGTCGAGATAAGCCAAGCTCACAGGAAAGTCTCCGCTGGGGGCAAGGGCTGCGTCGCGTGCCGATGACGTTGCCCTGTCCAGATGGGGGTGATCCAGGAGTAAAATCGAGACCGCGGCCGCGGCTCAAACAGGGGAATTCATCGATGAAAACGACGCAACGGCGTATCGCTCTTCTGACGGGCGCTTCCATTTCCGCGCTGGGCGTTAGCGCATTGGGTGTCGCCAGCCCGGCCTTTGCCGCTCCGCACGACGGACTGGCGGGTCCGACGACTGTTGCTGGAACGAGCACGACCTCCTCGCCGATAACGATCTGCGATATCGCTGCGGCCAACCCCTGTTTCTATGGCGTCTACAACACCGGCGCGGGCCTTGTGGCAGCATCGGTGAACAGCACTACAAACGGCCAAATCTATCAGCATGGAACGGCCGACACGGTCTCGCTTTCGCTAACCAACGCGGCGGCGTCCAGCGCCGAAGTCGGAGCGGTCGCGGTCGCGTCGGGCGCGGGCAACCAGACCGCTCATGCCTACAACTACACTGGGATCGAGCAGTACGCGGTGGCCTCGAAGGGCGACGCGATCAATTCGATGACCAACAATGGGAAGCTCATCGTTGACGCGGTTGCTTCCGCTTCTGCGACCGGCGTTGGAAACGCTGATGCCTATGCCGAAAACTACGGCGGCGTCTGGCAATATGCCTATGCGAACGGGACCGGCGTTGCCAATGCGAAGAACAGCTTCGTTAATGGCGGGACCTATACGGCGGCCGCCACGGCCAATGCGAAGGCGGAAACCGGCGCCGCAGACGCAACGGCGTACCAATATTATGGCATCTACCAAGAGGCCAGCAACAACGGCACCGGAGTTGCATCGAACACCGTCAACAACACGGGCACGATCAACATACGCGCGGTCGCCAATGCGACCGGTACGGCTGCAAAAGCGGAAGCCTATAATGAATACGGAATCTCGCAATCGGCTTACGCCGATCAGGGCAACGCGTCGAACACCGTCACCAACGGCGGGACTCTGAACATCACCGCGGTGGCGAAGGCAAACGCAACCTCGGGCGCCGCGAGCGCTTATGCATATGGTTACGATGGCATTAGCCAATATGCGTCCGCGACCGACGGTAACGCGACGAACACCGTCAATAACACGGGCACGATGCACATCGACGCCTCGGCCGTTGCCAACGGCACGAGCCACGCATCGGCCACCGCGTACAATTATTATGCGATCTCTCAGACCGCGTACGCCTATCACAACAACGATGCATCGAACTCGGTGACCAACGCAGCTGGCGGGACTCTCGACATCGGCGCCAAGGCGACCGCAAAGGCAACCGGCACCACTGGCGATGCCAACGCTTACGCATACGCCTACTATGACGTCTCCCAATATGCTTACGCAACTGGCGCCGGCAACGCGTCGAACCTCGTCCAGAACGACGGAACGATGAGCATCCACGCCGACGCGAAGGCGACCGGCGTAACGAGCGCTTATGCGACCGCGGAAAATTATGACGCGATCTACCAGGATGGGTACGCCCAGGACGGCAACGTCTCGAACACGGTTAACAATACCGGTACGCTCAACATCACCGCCATTGCCAATGCCGCGGCGACGTCCGGCAAGGCGGCGGCCTCGGGTTATTTAGAAGATGGCATCGAGCAATATGCTTATGCCGCTTCGGACGGTGATGCCACGAACGTCGTCAACAACAGCGGAACGCTGAATATCGACGCAAGCGCGGTCGCCAATGGAACGCACCTCGCTTCAGCAACTGCCTACAATTACTACGCGATTTCGCAGACAGCTTATGCCGAGGGCAATGGCAATGCCTCGAACAGCGTGACGAACGCCCTGGGCGGAACGCTCGACATCGGTGCGGTTGCGACCGCCAAGGCGACCGCTGCCGGCACGTTGGCCGGAAGTAACGCTCACGCTTATGCCTATGGCGAAGAGGACGTGTCACAATATGCCTATGCCTATGGCAAAGGCAACGCGTCGAATCTCGTACAGAACGACGGAACGCTGAACATTCACGTGAACGCGAAGGCGACGGGCGTAACGAAGGCGTCCGCGACTGGTGAAAATGAATATGCCTTCTACCAGTACGCCTATAATTATGGGAGCGGTGACGCATCCAACACGATCAACAACACCGGCACCCTGAACATCATCGCGACCGCGAATGCCAAGGCGACCTCGGGCACGGCTTCTGCCTACGCATCCGACTATGACGTGAACCGCCAATACGCATATGCAACCAATGGGAACGCGTCGAACACGCTCAGCAACAGCGGCACGATGAACATCCACGCGACCGCCGTCGCTGATGGAACGAAATTCGCATCGGCGACCGCCTATAATGAATATGCAGTCTCACAGACTGCTTATGCCTATGGCAAGGGCGATGCGTCGAACACGCTGACCAACGCTTCGGGCGGAGTCCTCGACATCGGGGCGCAGGCAACGGCCAAGGCAACCGGTACGACCGGCCATGCGAGCGCTCTCGCGTACGGCTACGAGGACATCAACCAATACGCGTACACGACCAAGGGCGATGCGACCGACCTCGTCCAGAATGACGGAACGCTCAATCTCCATCTGGCGGCCAATGCTACTGGCGTCACCGACGCCCACGCGACTGTCACGAATTACGATGCGATCTCGCAATATGCTTATGCGGAGACTGCCGGGGACGCGACGAACACGCTCAACAACAATGGCACTCTCAGCATCACCGTTGCGGCCAATGCGAAGGCGACGTCGGGTGAAGCGAATGCCTACGCATCGAACGAATATGGCATCTATCAATATGCTTATGCGGGCGACGGCAATGCGAGCAACGTCCTCACCAGCAATGGGTCTTTGAAGATCGATGCCACAGCCGTTGCGGCCGGCACCAGCTTCGCTCAGGCTTACGCGACGAACGAGGACGCGGTTGAGCAATATGCTGAGGCTCGCGGGAACAACGACGCCTCGAACAGTCTGACCATCGGGACGGCAGGCGCGATCGACATCGGAGCCAAGGCGACAGGTAAGGCGACCGGGACCACCGGCAACGTCGACTACGCCGAGGGTTATGTCTATTACGGGGTTTACCAGTACGCCGATGCGACCGGTGCCGGGTCTGCGTCAAATACGCTGACGAACAGTGGTACTCTGAACATTCATGCGACCGGCAACGCGACCGGCGTGACCAGCGCCTATGCTTATGCGTACAACGACGAGGGTGTTTATCAGGAAGCTTACGACGATGACGCTGCGGCGTCGAACACCCTGACGAACAGCGGGACCTTGAACATCCTGGCAAATGCGAACGCGGCTGCAGCATCCGGATATGCCTATGCCTACGCATCGGCCGACGATCCGATCGAACAGTACGCCTACAATACCGACGACAACACGACCAACACCCTGACGAACAGCGGCACGATCAACATTGCCGCAAAGGCAAACGCGGCCGGATCGTCCGCTTTTGCCTCAGGAAACGTGTACTACGGCGTCGATCAATATGATTATGCGTACAAGGCGACGCTCGGCGTCCCCAATGTCGCGATGAACTCGTTCTCCAACTCGGGTCACCTGACTGTCGAAGCTTCGGCCGTCGCGAATGCAACGGCGGCCAAGGCGAGTGCCCAGGCGAGCAACGAGTACGGTGTCGTCCAATATGCGTACGGCTATCAGAACGCGAGCGCGGTAAACACAATCACCAACAGCGGAACGATCTCGGTTGGTGCCGACGCATCGGCGAACGGTGCAACCTTGGGTTATGCTGACGCCTACGAATACCAGCCGTTCTACCAGTCTGCGTACGCCGAGACCGGCCTTGGCACTGCTTCGAACACGCTAAACAACAGCGGCACGATCGACCTCCATGCGATCGCCAAGGCGGCCGGCACCGCCGCTACCGCCTACGCGGAAGTTGAATATGGTGTTTCGCAGTACGCTTATGCGGAGAGCGGAACGCTCGCGAGCAACGTCATCAAGAACAGCGGCACGATCAACGTGCATGCCACGGCTGATGCCGTCGCCTCGAAGGCCGGAGCACTTGCAACCGCCATCGTAACCTCGGCTATCTGGCAGGGGGCTTATGCTCCAGCTGGTGTCGCGGTTGCTTCGATGACCAATAGCGGAGCCCTCACGGCGGCAGCTCATGCGCATGCAACGGGCGGAACTGCGGCATTCGCGTTTGCCAACGTCTACCACCCGGTCTCGCAGTCTGCGACGGGAACATCGGCGACGGTCAGCTTCACCAATAGTGGAACGATCAACATCACCGCCGACGCCAAGGCGGTCGCCAAATCGGGCGCCGCGACTGCGATCGCGCTCATCGGTGCAGATACATTTCCCGCGACCGGTGCGGCATTCTACCAGAATGCAAGCGACGCCACGGTGAAGTTCGACAATAGCGGGACTATCAATGTTGCCGCCGTTGCTCAGGCGACGGGTACGAGCCTTGCCAATGCCCTGGCGGTCGCGCCAGGCCTCAGCCAGCACGCAAACGGTGGGACGGAAAGCTTCACCAACGAAGCTGGCGGAACCTACTCGATCTCTGCTTCCGCGAATGCGAATGCGGTGACGAGCGCCAACGCGTTGGCGGCGGCGACCGGCGTCTATCAGTCGGCCGAAGGCGGCATCACGAACTTCACCAACAACGGGAAGTTCAGCGTCAAGGCTGTCGCTCATGCGGTCGCCTCGAGCGGGTCTGCCGCGGCGCTGGCAAGAGGTTACGGCGTAAGTCAGACGGGCGCAGCGCTCAGCGTAAACGCTGTGAACGCTGGGACGATGACGGTTGCGGCAACCGCCGCGGCGCCGAACAGCGCCCACGCCTTCGCAGTCGGCATGTCGGCCGATGGCGTCGGGCTTTCCGGCACCGTCGTAAACTCCGGCAAGCTGAGCGTGGTGGCAAATGCCGCCGGAACGGTGAGCAGCGCTAAGGCGACTGGCATTTATCTCAACGCCGGCGCCGGCGCGAATACGATGACCGTCACGAACAGCGGTACGCTCGATGTCGACGCGGTCACGGCCAACGGCGGAACCGCCACAGCGATCGGTGTCCTTCCGATCGGCGCGCTCAATACGGGCACGTTCACGTTCAACAACGATGGCGGGACGATCCAGGTTCGCCAGTCGACGGACGGCGGGGCAACCTGGCATCGCGGCATGGCCGTCGATGTCACGCAAACGCCCAATCCGGCGGTCATCAACCTCATTGGAGACGGATCGATCTACGGCAACGTGGCGATCAAGACCGGCGACGCGGTCAATGTCGCGAGCGGGACCACCTACTTCAACGGGATCATCAATCCATCCTTTGTCCCGGTCGGTGGTTTCACGACGGCCGATCTTGACACCGGGATCTCGGGCAACGGCACGCTCAACATCAACGCAGGCGGCAATCTCGTTCTTGCCGATCCGCGGATCACGGGTCCGGCCAACATGTATGACGGGCCGGCCTATGCCATCGTCAATACGCTGAATATCGATCCGGCCGGAACGCTCACGTATGAGCTCCAGCCAGCGGCCGGCGGTACTCAGCCAGTCGGCACCTACCCGCAGATCTACACGAACACTGCGAACTTGAACGGTACGCTGGTGGCGGATCTTCATCCTGCTGGTGGGTTGTTCGCGGACAGCTACTTCTGGGACAACGTCATCGACGCCAACACCCGGAACGGAACGTTCAGCGCGTGCGACCTTGGCGGCAGTTACGGGGGTTCACTGCTTCTGAACTTCCAGTGCATCTATGACGCCAACAACAACGTCGACCTGTCGCTGACCCGCAATCCGTTTGAATCGGTTGCCGGCCTCAACGGAAATGCGCTTGGAGTAACGGTTGGTCTCGACAGCTACTACAGCACGAGCCTGACGGGCGGCGCAGCCAACATGTTCGGAGACTTGTTCCTGTTCACCAATGCGGCGAACTACAACGTCGCACTGAACGAGCTCTCAGGGTCGGTCTACGCCAACTATTTGAACTCGTTCCCGAGCCTTGGTGTTCACGAGGACGATCTTACCGACCATGCGACCAACTGCGAGATCCCGGCGCTTGCCGGATCGGTGCTCGAGTGTCGTTCGTCCTCGCCGATCCATGTCTGGGGCCAGCTCGACTACCAGACGCGCAAGGCGGACGGGGACAGCGAAGCCGGGACGACCAGGTCGAAGCGGTTCTCGGGACTCCTCGGCATCGACGCCAACGTCGGCAACGCGGCGATCATCGGCGGCGATGTGGGGTACCTTTCGAACAACGTCCACGACGATCAGTTCGGCGACAGCGCGAAAGGCACCGGCTGGACCGGAGGACTGTACGCGGTTTACGATCCGGGCGCGTTCTTCGTGAAGGGCGTGACGACGTACAGCTCGCTGAACGGCGACTCGACCCGTCACATCAACTTCACCAGCCTGGCGACGGGTGCGACGTTCGCGGCGAACCCGACGGGAAGCCCGGATGTCAGGATGTGGACCGCCGGCCTTCATGGCGGAGCCCGCTTCTCGCTGAGCGCGAACTCGGTGGTGACGCCGTACATCAACTACGACTACGTCAACGCCAAGCTCCGCGGCTTCACCGAGAATAACGGCAATGGCGCGGGCCTGACGATCGACAGCTCGAGCTCCAACCACAGCTACCTGACGGGCGGCCTCAAGTGGGCGACCCAGATCGGCGGCGTGGTTCCGGAGTTGAACGTTGGATACCGCTACCGGTTCGGGAACGAGTATTCGACGGTTCACGAATACTTCACGCCGGATCCGGAGAATAATTTCGACATCGTCTCGGCGGCGCAGAAGCGGGGCACGATCCTTGCCGGCCTCAGCGTCGGCGGAAAGCTTGGTCCGGTGGATGTGAGGATCGGTTACGAGGGCGAGTTCACCGGCAGAGTCACGAGCCACAGCGGCAACTTCAAGATTGTCCTGCCGCTCGGCGGCCATGCGGCTCCGCCCCCGCCACCGCCTCCGCCGCCTCCTCCGCCGCCTCCTCCGGTTGTCGCTGCTCCGCCGCCACCGCCGCCACCTCCGCCTCCCCCGCCGCCGCCTCCGGCGCCGGTCGAGCGCGGCGAGCGCGGCCAGTAATCAAACGAGTGGGTGGGAGTTCTTGGAACTCCCACCTCGCTTTTGAGGTGCCCAGGTTCTTGGGAGAGGAAGAGGGGAGCGATCCCCTCTTCCTCTCTGTTTCCGCATTCCGGAGCCGGAATGCCGCAGTTTTTTGACGTGAAAGCCTTTCCTCTCAGGAACTTCCGGGTAAAAGAGCGACCATGACCGACAACAAATCGACAAATGCGCCGAACCGCGGCGCTGCCCGCCAGCGCAACCAGCGACCAGGCGCGAACCGTCCTTTGCAACAAGGGCGCGGAGGACGGCCCCAAGCGCAGGCACCGGGCCAGCGGGCCGCCCGCCCAGGGACGATCGACGACACGATCAACAAAGCATTGGCCGGCCGCGTGAATGTCACGCCTGCCAAGGCCATCGAGATGGCGGGCCAGCTCTACAATCGAGGTCAGTTCGGGCCAGCGGCGCGCGTCTGCCAGCAGGTCATTGACGCTCGTCCCGGCAATGCGGACGCACACAACATTCTTGGCGTCGCTCTCGCCGGGATGGGAAGAGCCGAAGACGCGGTCGAATCGATCAAGCGAGCGATCAAGATCAATTCCGCGCCCTCAAGCTACCATGCGAATCTCGGCGAAATCCTCCGCCAGGACGGTAGAACCGAAGAGGCCGAGGCTGCGCTCGAAGAGGCGGTCAAGCTCGATCCCAAGAATCCCCAGGCGCTCAACAATCTTGGGATCATCCAATACGAGAAGCGCAAATTCAGTGATGCGGTGGAATATTACCGCCGTGCTCTCGAGGTTCGGCCGGACATGGCCGAGGCGCTGAACAATCTGGGGAACGCGCTTCGAATGACGGGCGATATCGATGGGGCCGTTCACGCCTATCAGGATGCCCTGACGCACCGCGCGATCTACCCGGAGGCCTACAACAACCTCGGGACGCTCCTTCAGCAGGACAAGAAGCCCGAGGAGGCCGAACACGCACTTCGCAAGGCTATCCAGCAAAATCCGCGATATATCGAGGCGCACAACAATCTCGCCCTTCTCCTCCAGGCCCAGAAAATGGAGGTTGAAGCGCTGCGGGTTCTCGGCGAGGCGCTGAAGTTCGCGCCGAAGAACGTTCAGACGCTTGTGATCACCTCGCGTATCCAGCTTCGGCGAAGCAACCTGCCTGCGGCAGAGCAAGCCGCTCGTCTCGCTCTGAACGAGGAGCCTGAAAATGCCGAGGCGCTGACCTTGCTTGGGCAAGTGCTGCACGAGACCGACCGCTATGATGAAGCGATCGAAGTTCTGGAAAAGTCACTGAAGTCGCGTGCCGAAAATCCCGAAGCGCTGAACTTCTATGGAGTTGCGCTCAAGTCTGTCGGAAGGCTCGAGGAAGCTCGCGACAACATTCTGGCTGCCCTCAAGCTCAACGATTCGATGTACGGCGGCTACGCAAATCTCAATGACCTGGTCGATTTCTCGAGCGGCGTCGGAGAGGAATTATTCAACCGCATGGAAGCGATATTGGAATCGGTCGCGAACCAGGACGCCGACCAGTTCATCCCGCTCCATTTCGCCTATGCCAAGGCGCTCGACGACCGCGGGCAGCATGAGAAGGCGCTCGAACATTACATCATCGGCGGACGGATGAAGCGCGCCCAGCTCGACTATAAGGAAGATGAGACTTTCGGCTTCTTCGATGCAATCCAAAGCGCATTTCCAAAGGAAGTGTTCGAGAGCCGCAAGACCGCGGGGCTGGACGATGACCGGCCCGTGTTCATCGTCGGCATGCCTCGGTCAGGATCCACGCTCGTCGAGCAGATCCTCGCCAGCCATCCCGACGTTTATGGCGCCGGCGAAGTCAAATATCTGAGCGTTGCTCTCACCAAGCTTCGCGATCGTTTCCCGTCGTTGCCAAAATATCCCGACATGGTCGGGAAAATGACACCGCCGCAGATCGATATCGTCGCCAAGGACTATCAGCAGGCGCTTGGTCAGGGCGCGGGCGAGGCCAAGCGAATCACCGACAAGCTTCTGACCAACTACTTCTTCCTTGGGCTGATCAATCTGCTCTTTCCCAAGGCGAAGGTCATCCACACGCTCAGGGACCCAGTCGACACCTGTCTCTCGGGCTTCACCAAGCTGTTCAAGGACGACATGCCGCACAGCTACGATCTTGCCGAGGTCGGCCGCTACTATGGCAAGTATCGCGAGCTGATGGAGCATTGGGAGAAGGTCCTCCCCGAAGGCTTCATGACCACGGTCGTCTATGAAGACGTCGTTGCCGACACCGAAAAAGAAGCGAAGCGGCTGATCGAATTCCTCGGTCTCCCCTGGAATGAGAAATGCGTGGACTTCCACAAATCAGATCGGCCCGTGAAGACCGCGAGCGTCGCCCAGGTGCGCAAGCCAATCTACAAGACTTCGGTGCAGCGCTGGAAGAAATATGGTCCGGGGCTGCAGCCGCTGGTCGACGCGATCGACGGCAAGGCTTCGAACAAGGAAGCGTCGAAGGCGAAAGGCAAGGCAAAGGTCAAGGAAAACGCCTGACCATTCGACGGGCGCGACGCGCGTGCTAAGGCACGCGCCGAGACCTTCAGCGGGGACCATTTCAAGCGTGCGCGCACTCACGCATCTCGATCGGCTCGAAGCCGAGAGCATTCACATTCTGCGTGAGACGGTCGCAGAGGCTGACAAGCCGGTGATGCTCTATTCGATCGGCAAGGATTCGGCCGTGATGCTTCACCTTGCAAGGAAGGCCTTTTTCCCGAGCCCGCTTCCTTTCCCGCTTCTTCACGTCGATACGACCTGGAAGTTTAGGGACATGTACGCGCTTCGCGACAAGGTGGCGTCCGAACCCGGGATCGAGCTGATCGTCTACAAGAACCCCGAGGCGCTAAGCCGCGGCATCAATCCGTTCGAGCATGGGCCGCTCCACACCGATATGTGGAAGACGGAAGGCCTCAAACAGGCGCTCGACAAATATGGTTTCGATGCCGCGTTTGGCGGCGCCAGGCGCGACGAGGAGAAGAGCCGGGCAAAGGAGCGGGTGTTCAGCTTTCGCGATCGCAACCACCGCTGGGACCCCAAAAGGCAGCGGCCTGAGCTCTGGTCGCTCTACAATGTGAAGAAGAACAAGGGCGAGAGCATGCGCGTCTTTCCCTTGTCCAACTGGACCGAACTCGACGTGTGGCAATACATCATGCGCGAAAGGATCGAGATCGTTCCGCTCTATTTCGCCAAGGAGCGTCCAACGGTCGAACGGGACGGTCTCGTCCTCATGGTCGACGACGAGAGATTTCCACTCGATGGCGAAATTCCGGTCGTCCGAAAGGTCCGCTTCAGGACGCTCGGATGTTATCCGCTGTCCGGCGCGGTCGAGAGCGAAGCTGCAACGATCGAGGAGATCGTCGCCGAGATGCTTCTCACCAAGACCAGTGAACGGCAGGGTCGGATCATCGACAAGGATTCCGGCAGCGGATCGATGGAGAAGAAAAAGCAGGAGGGATATTTCTAATGTCCCGGCCGCTCGAATCCGATGAGGATCTGATCCGCCATGACGTGCGGGCCTGGCTCGCGCAGCAGGAGGCCAAGGAGCTTCTCCGCTTCATCACCTGCGGCAGCGTGGACGACGGCAAGTCCACTCTGATCGGCCGGCTCCTCTACGAATCCAAGCAGATTTTCGACGACCAACTCAACGCGCTCGAGAACGACAGCAAGAAGCACGGGACCCAGGGGACCCGAATCGATTTTGCGCTGCTTGTCGACGGCCTCTCCGCGGAACGGGAGCAAGGCATCACCATCGATGTCGCCTACCGTTTCTTTTCAAGCGCCAAACGCAAGTTCATCGTCGCCGACACGCCGGGACACGAGCAATATACACGCAACATGGTGACCGGCGCCTCGACTGCGGATCTCGCAGTCCTTCTGGTTGATGCCCGGAAGGGGGTTCTGACGCAGACCCGGCGGCACTCCTATCTGGCGCAGCTGGTCGGGATCCGCCGTTTCATCCTTGCAGTGAACAAGATGGATCTGGTCGATTATGATCAGGCGGCGTTCGAGGGGATCGCCGCTGATTACCGGACGTTCGCCGATCAGATCGGCGTCGAGGATTGGACCGCAATTCCGGTCTCGGGCCTTAACGGCGACAACATCATGAGCCGAAGCGGGATTACGTCCTGGTACCAGGGACCGACCTTGCTCGAGCATTTGGACAATGTGCCGCTCGACGCTGCCGCTGATTTGCAAAAGCGGTTTCGAATGCCGGTCCAATGGGTCAATCGGCCGAACCAGAATTTTCGTGGCTTCTCGGGACAGATCGCTTCGGGACGGACGGTCCCGGGAGCGCAGGTGCGGATCCTTCCCTCAGGCCGAACGACGCGGATCGAGCGGATCGTGACGCTCGGCGGCGACCTCGAGGAGGCGCCCGCCGGTCTATCGGTTACCGTGACCTTCAGCGACGAGATCGACTGCTCGCGAGGAGACGTGATTGCAGCCGCAGACTCGCCGCCCGAGGTTGCCGACCAATTCGAAGCGACCATTGTATGGATGGCAGACGAAGAGCTCCTGCCGGGCCGCGGCTATTGGATGAAATTGGGCAGTCAGATGGTCACGGCCATGGTCCAGGAGCCCAAATTCGAAATCAACGTGAATACGCTCGAGCATCTCGCTGCGAAAACACTCGGCCTCAATGGCATCGGCGTTGCCGAGATTTCGACCGATCGCGAGATCGCGTTCGAACCCTATGCGGTTGAGAAAGGGAGCCCGAACAAGGCCCTTGGCGGGTTCATCCTGATCGACAAGCTGACCAATTCCACGGTCGCGTGCGGGATGATCCATTTCGCGCTTCGCCGGTCGCTCAACATCCATCGGCAGCATCTCGACGTCAGCCGCGAAACGCACGCGCATCTCAAGGGCCAGAAACCCGCGGTGCTCTGGTTCACCGGTCTCTCCGGCGCGGGCAAGTCGACCATCGCCAATCTGGTCGAAAAGAAGCTCGCTGCGCGGGGCCGCCACACGTTCCTGCTCGACGGAGACAATGTCCGCCACGGACTCAATCGCGACCTCGGGTTCACCGAAGCTGACCGCATCGAAAACATCCGCCGCGTTGGCGAGGTCGCGCGGCTGATGGCCGACGCCGGATTGATCGTCCTCACTGCGTTCATCTCGCCGTTTCGAGCCGAGCGGCACATGGTTCGGCGCATGGTCTCCGAAGGCGAGTTTTTCGAGATTTTCATCGATACTCCGCTAGCCGAGGCCGAGAAGCGCGATGCCAAGGGGCTCTATGCGAAGGCGCGTGCGGGAGAACTCAAGAATTTCACCGGCATCGACAGCCCATACGAGCCTCCTGAAAATGCCGAGATCCGCATCGACACGACCAAGCTCAGCGCGGACGAAGCGGCCAACCTGATTGTCGAGGCGCTTCTGAAGCGGCGCTGATCGCTACCAGGTGTAAGCCAGCCCGACCGCTCCGAGCCACTGATTGGCGCTGCCGCGCTGGGCAACGATTGGGGACCGTCTGAAATCACCGACAAGGCGCGAATATTGTCCAAGGCCGAACACCGAGAAACCGCCCAGAAGGTCTCCGGTGATCGACTGGTTGACGAGCAGGCTGGCTTTCCAATCCTTCATTCCGCCCTTCGGATCGTAGAGAGGAAGGGCGCCGCCGGTGGCGATGACGTCGGCAGGCGTCACTCCGAAATAATAGTTTGCATATCTTTGGCTGACGAACTCCGCGCCGCCGCTCAGGCTTAGGTACGTCTTGCGTGACACCGGTGTTGAGAAGCTGAGGTTCGGATCGAACACCGTGGACTTATGGGCATTTCCGATATCGTGCAGGAAGTCGAGGCGAAAAGAAAGCGTATCATAGGCATCGACGAGACCATGAAAGCTGACGCCTGCGAATCCGCCAGCCTCGATCGCCGTCTTTCGGCGGGCCATTTGCCTGACGATCGGATCGTCGCTTCGGTGCCGGCTATCGAATCGCAGCCCGATGATGGGACCTGCATCGAAGGTCAGCTTTCCGCTGCCTGGAACCACATCGACGTAAAGATAGGTCCCGTTCGTGCTGAATGAAATTCCGCGATACCTTCCGCGGATCGCTCCTGCCGGGACCACCCGGTAGTCGTTCGAACCTTCATAGTCCGGGACCCAGGCGGCGGCGACGCCGATTGTCAGCGTGTCACGGTTTGAAAGCTCGGCCGGGCTGGGCAATCCGGATGAGGAAGGCTCCGACTGGCCAAGTGCGGCTGATGATAGACATACCGCCAAGGCGGAGCAGACGAATGGACGCATCGTTCTCCCCTGTTCGCGTGCACAACCTTCGAGGGGGGAGAGAGTTTCGCAAAACTCCAGCCCTTTGAGGGCTAGTCTCCTGCGCCTGGATTAGGGCTGAAATATTTGTCGTATTTGCCCTCTTCGCCCTTGTGCTCGTCGGCATCGGCAGGGCTATCTTTTTTGCGTGTGATGTTCGGCCATTCGGACGAGAAATTCGAGTTGAGCTCCAGCCATTTTTCAAGCCCGCTTTCCGTGTCCGGAAGGATCGCCTCGGCCGGGCATTCGGGCTCGCAGACACCGCAGTCGATACATTCATTGGGATTGATGATCAGCATCACCTCGCCCTCGTAGAAACAATCAACCGGGCAGACCTCGACGCAGTCCATATATTTGCATTTGATGCAGGCGTCGGTGACGACGTAGGTCATTGAAATTCGCTCCCTCTTGCCTGCTCGCTAAGAGGCCGCGCTTTTCTCGTCAATTCCAACTTCCTCGTAGCAGGCCCGGGCTTCCCCTGCCGGGCCGCGTCTGCGAGGCAGGCAAAGCACCCGCAGGATCCTCACTTGCCCGTAAAGCGGCAGCGCAACGACATTTCCGACGCGGACCGCGTCGCTCGACTTCTCGACGCGTCTGCCATCGATCCTGACATAGCCGGATTCGATGATTCCCTGTGCAAGCGAACGGCTTTTCACCAGCCGAATGCAGTGAAGGAAGCGGTCAATCCTCATTTCTTCTTGAGCTTGGCAAGTTCGGCAAAGGCGTGGCTTGGGGTTGCTCGGCGTTCGGGGCCTGGTCCGCGCCGACCGTGCCAGCGCCAGGCATCGCCCGAACGGGCGAATCCGACGTCATTCATCAGGCGAGCAATCGCCTCTTCGTCGAGGCCGATGGACGTAGCGAGCGACGCATCGACCGGATCCGCACCGCCGGCAGAGCGAATCTTGCGGGCGTGGCTCGCGAGACGGTCCGCAAGATCGATCCGGATCCATGTTTGCCCCGCTCTGCGGTAGGCGAGCGCTGCTCCGCGAGGATCGGCCTCAGCGGGAAGAATTGCGCCTCCGGCCGATGGGAGACCCGGCATTGGCTGGCCCTGTCGCACCGCGATCAGCGCCGCGCGCCAAAACTGGGCCGATGGCTTCAGGAGCGAGGGCACGAAGACGTCGAGCGGCCCCAGGCGAACGCGGAGCCTGTGCAACGTCTGCCGGTCGGCCTGTTCGAGGTGCGCAATTGCGCTGAGCGCGGCTTTTCTGGGAAGCACACCGCCGGCATCGGCCAACATTGCCGCAAGCGCTCGCACGCCCGGGGAGCTTGACGGATCGCTCGCTGCCCTGGCCAGATTCTCCAGCGGCCTAAGGTGGTGGTGAACCTGGGCCTCGAGCCAGAGCTCGAGCCGTGCGCGAAGCGCCGCGCGGGTCTGGGCCGTCAGCCGATCGAGAGCTCGAGCCGTCCGGATGGCGGCCTCGAGCAGGGCCCGTCCCGGTGAAAGCCGGGCAAGGATGTGACCCTGCCAGGCGACCGCGACGCCGCCGCTCGCTTCCACCACGAGAGCGAAGGTCTCGTCGCCCGCCTCGATCAGCGTATTGGCTCGGCGCTCAAGTTCCTCTCCTAGCCGGCGTTCGGCTGCGGCCAGCAAAAGGCGCTTGTCGGCAAGACGAGCCGAAGGGTCGACCCGAAAGTCGAAGCCCAAGAGATGACCGATCGGCTCGGGACCGACGCTGACTTCGCCGTCGGCGGCAACCGTCATCGGAAGTGCATCGGCGCCGCGCGCGCCGATATCGCGGACAAGCACCGCAGTCCGGCGATCGACGAACCGCTGCGTCAGGCGTTCATGAAGCGCGTCCGAAAGCCGTGCCTCGACCGAGCGCGTGCGTTCGGCCCATTTGGAAGGTTCCTTGAGCCAGTCCGCGCGGTGGGCGATGTAAGCCCAGCTTCGAATTCCCGCGAGGCGGTCGGCGAGAACCTCAATGTCGCCGCTGACATTGTCGAGTCTCGCGACCTCGGCGGCAAACCACTCGTGCGGCACATGTCCGCCCTCGCCGACATAGCTGAACAACCGACGGACCATCCGGCTGTGGTGCATCGGGCCAATCTTGCGAAAGTCCGGAAGGCCGCAGACCGACCAGAGCCGGCGGGCCTGAGCCCCTTTCCTGGAAGCGATCGCGGGATCCTCGGCGATGAGCTTGAGGACAGCAAGATCGATCGCCTCGGGTGCTGGACGAAGCATTGGGTCGTCGGGCTTTTGCTCGAGACTGGCGATCAAGGTTCGAACATCGCTGAAATCGAGCTGAGCGTTGCGCCAGTAGATCCAGTCCATCGGTCGGAAGCGATGCTCTTCAATCGCCTCGATTTCTGAATCCGATAATTGGGCGCCTTCGTCGGATCCGAGCCCCAGCGTTCCGAAACTTCCATCCCGCTGATGGCGGCCCGCCCGCCCGGCAATCTGCGCCATTTCCGCGATCGTCAGCCGGCGGTCCCGACGTCCGTCAAACTTCTCGAGTCCGGCGAAGGCGACGTGGGCGACATCCATATTGAGGCCCATCCCGATCGCGTCGGTAGCAACCAGATAATCGACCTCCCCGCGCTGGAACATCGCCACCTGGGCGTTGCGGGTCGACGGTGAGAGCGCACCCATGACGACGGCCGCTCCGCCGCGGAAGCGGCGGAGCATTTCGGCGAGCGCGTAGACCTGCTCCGCTGAGAATGCGACGACGGCCGAACGCGGCGGGAGTCTCGAGAGCTTGACGCTGCCTGCGTAGCGAAGCGTTGAAAATCGCGGCCGGCTGACGATCTCGGCGCCGGGTAGAAGCTCGCGCACAATAGGTTTCAGGCTTTCGGAGCCGAGAATCAGCGTTTCTTCGCGGCCGCGAGCCCGAAGCATCCGATCGGTGAAGACATGACCACGTTCTGGGTCGATCCCGAGCTGCGCTTCATCGATTGCGGCGAATGCAAAATCGCGCGCTTCCGCCCCTTCGTTGCCGACAGGCATGCTTTCGGCAGTGCACAGGAAATACCGCGCCATGGGCGGCACGATCCGCTCTTCGCCCGTGAGGAGCGCGACCTGCTTTTCGCCCTTGAGCGCAGCCACCCGGTCGTAGACCTCGCGCGCAAGCAGTCGCAGCGGAAAGCCGATGACTCCGGAGGAATGGCCGCACATGCGCTCGATCGCGAGATGGGTTTTCCCGGTATTTGTCGGCCCGAGAATAGCCCGGACCGGAGCGTCTGGACGGCGCGCCATATCGTTGAATTTGGCAGCGCTTCGCGTCGGCGCAAGTTCCTCGGCGAATTTAAACCCGTTTTAACCTCGATTCGAGACACCGGTGCCGATGTTGACGTCACGAAGCCACCCGCATCCCTTGCGGCGCTCCCTTGCACCCTCCTGGCCGAAACCAGGCTGGAAGAGTGCAGGTGTGCTTGCGGTCCTTTGCAGCACGGTCGCCTGGGCGTCGTTTCCCCGTGCGACGGATCTTTCAACAGGTGAGCAGCGACAGTGGCAGGCGCTCGGACTTGCGCCGCTTTCGAGCGGTGGGGCAACTGGAATGGCGATGGCGCCAACCGATGCTGTCGAACCCATCGAATTTGCGCCGAAACGCGCTTTTGTGCCGCGGTACCAGCCGAAACAGGGTTCTCAGCTGCTCTCGAGCCCGACTGGACCCATTCGAATTCAGGGGCACGCGGGCGAGGGCCTTTATTGGGCGCTCCGCTCTGCGGGCGCCAGCCCGCAAATCGCCGCCGCCTATCTCGCGGCTCTCGCAACCAAGATCGACGTCGGGGACGTTGCTCCAAGCGACGGCTTCGATCTGGTCCTGGGAAGCAATCAGCAGTTGCTCTACGCCGGCCTGCAGCGCGTCGGGCAAGCGGGCCTTCAGCTCGTCAAATGGACCGCGGACGGCCGCAGCCAATGGATCGATGCCGCCAATGCCGAGCGGCCCGAGCCGACGAGCAGCGGTCTGATGATGCCAGTCGATGGGCACATCACGTCCTACTTCGGCTATCGCTATCACCCGATCCTGCATTTCACGCGCTTTCACGCCGGGCTCGACATCGGCGCAGGCTGGGGCAGTCCGATCGTCGCTGCCGGAGATGGCCGAGTGGTCGCCGCCGGCTGGGCAGGAGGCTACGGCCGAGAGGTGCAAATCGCGCACGGCGGCGGTCTCGTCAGCCTTTACGGGCACATGAGCCAGATCGTTGCCGAACCCGGCAGTTTCGTCCGGCAGGGCCAAGTCATCGGCTATGTCGGTTCGAGCGGCCTCTCGACTGGGCCGCACGTCCATTTTGAGGTCAGGCTTGGCGGCCAGCCGGTAAACCCTCTGGGGGTTCGCTTTACCAGCGCAGCCGTGGTCGACACTCATCTCGCAGACGCGGTCAAGGCGCGTCTCAAGGCGCTTCTAAGCGTCCGAACGGAGCGGGACTGAAGAGTCTCAGCGCGAGTCTCAGTGACTGAGGTTCGCTTTTGAACATGGCTTAAAGTTAGCTGAGCCGCTCCGGCTCTAGCGACCGTGGCCCCGCCAGCGTTTGAGCGTGCGGCTGATGATCCCGGCTTCATCGCCGGTTTCGCGCCAGAGGCGGGCGAAGCTTGGATCCGACGAGGCCGGCCTTTTCTCCGGCTCGAGATCGTCGAAGCGAACCCGGATTGGAATGGCGACGCCTTCGCCGCAAACGATGCACTCGCGGTTGCGAAGCGCCGGGATTGCATCGAGGAAGCCGCGCGCACCTTCGGGCATTGCCGCGCGCACGCAAGCCTGATCGCGATCGTTGTTAAGACGCATCGAGATGATCGTGCCGCACTGTGACAGAACGCCTTCGGCAAGATCCGACGGGCGCTGAGTGATCAGGCCGAGGCTGACTCCGTACTTACGACCTTCCTTCGCGATTCGCTCGAGGATCTTGCGGACCGCCTGTCCACCTTCCTGGTGCTCATCTTTTGGAACGTAACGGTGCGCCTCTTCGCAGACGAGCAGAAGCGGCTTTTGAGCCTCGGTCCGGGACCAGATGGCATAGTCGAAGACCATTCGCGCGAGCACCGAAACCACGACGGAGGTGATCTCGGAGGGAACGCCCGATACGTCCACGATCGAAATTGGACGCCCTTGGCTCGGTAGCCGGAAGAGTTTGGCGACCAGGCCGGGCATCGAATCCGATACGAGCATGCCGGAGAACATGAAGGTGTAGCGCGGGTCGCTTCTCAGCTCCTCGATTTTCGTTTTGAGCCGTTGGAAGGGGAGCGAATCGCCCGCTCGATCGAGCTTGCCCATCTCGTTGACGAGGATCGTGTGGAGATCGGTCAGAAGGTAGGGAATCGGACTGTCGACCGTCACCTTGCCGAACTGGCTGAGATCCTTGCCCTTGGTTCGGGCGGAAAGCAGGCACTTCGCGAGAATGTCGGCGTCGCGCTGCCGATCCGCGCCATGGGTCGTGAGGATGACTTCGCAATGCTCCTCGAAGTTCATCAGCCAGTAGGGGAGCTGCAAATTGTCGACGTTGAACAGCTCGCCGCAATTCTTGAATGCCGCTGAATATTCGCCGTGCGGGTCGATCATCAAAATGTGACCTTCGGGCGAGAGCTCCGAGATTCTGTGGAGGATCAAGGCGACCGAAGTCGATTTACCGGTACCTGTGGAGCCGAGCACGGCGAAGTGCTTCGAGAGCATGGGATCGACGTAGAGAGCGCCTCGAATGTCATCGGTCGGGTAGACGGTTCCGATCTCGATGTTCGGCTCGTCGCTGGCGGCGAACACTGCACGCAAGTCATCTGTGGTGACCGGCATCACCTCAGCTCCCGGGATCGGGTAGCGAGTGACGCCGCGCCGGAAGTTGCTGAGCTTGCCGGCGGAATCCCGGCTTCCCTCGCCAAGAAAGTCGACGTGGGCGACCAGTTCGCCGCCCTCATTTCCTCGAAGTGTCCGGACGTTGGCAATGAGCCAGCTATTGGCAACGACCATCTTTACCTGGCTTCCGACCTGGCCCGACATCGCGACCGAGGGATCGGAATGCGACTGAAGGCTCGTGAGAGCCGCTCCGTTCATCCGGATTTGCGAGCCCGAGCCCGCGATTTCGACGACTTCGCCGATCGCGGTGACCTTGACCGGCGCGGACTTGGCTGGAGCGGGCGTCTGCTCCTCGCTGAAGCTGCTGACTTCGTTCAAGAATTCGCGCAGGTTCGGCTGCTCGTCCATCACTCTTACGCTCCCAAACAATTCGTTCGCGGAAGCGATTTACGCAAGAGCGGTTAAAATTAACTTAGGCGCGTTGCCCTCACAGGCGCCTTCGGAAGGCCACCGCCGCAGCCCAGCCGAGCCCGAGCGACATCGCGACGCAGGCCAGGCCGTAGGCGAAGCGGTACCGCCGGGCAGCGAGCCAGACGTCACGTTCGAATCCGGACTTGTCGATTTCGATGTCGCGGGTCGCGACCGCGACAATTCGGCCGCTGTCGATAAGAAAGGTTTCGGCGGTATAGGTCCCGACGGGCACCTGGCTCGGGATGGTGACTACCGCGCGGTAGAGGATTCCGTCGGTGATCTCGACACCGCGCGGACTTTCTGAATAGAGGCCTGCGCGCGAGCGCAGATCGAGCAGCCCGGCCTCGAAATGCCGTTCCCTTTCCGGGAGCGCTCCGCTTCCCGGCGACAATTGGAGGTTGTGAATTCCGAGCTCATAAATGGAGGCGGTTCGGTCATCGACGAGGTCGCGGATCGGCCGCGAGGAGGCGACTGAATAGAAGCTCGGCGCTGACCGGAAGCGGCTCGAATCCGCGTTCATCCAGATGTAGGCGATTTTCTGTTTCTCGCGCAGCAAGATCGGCTGAACGGGCCCGCGCAGCACGACGGCGACGTCGGCCGGCCGAGCCGGCGCTCGGCCCTGGGGATAGGCGATGGCTCCAAACAGCAACAGCTGAGCACCGGAGAAACTGTACCGGATCTGCACCTGCCTTGCCGAGATATCGGGGACCAGCACGGGTTTGTCGGCGGCGATGAGGAGCGGAGCGAGCAGCGCGACGCGGATCGAGGAAAACGGCGCCTTCACAGATATTCGATCGAAAAGATCTCGTCGGGGCGCCAGGCGAGACCAAGCAGCATCCTGAAGCCCACGAGAAGGATGATGAGAGCGAGCGCAAGGCGAAGCAGGTCAGGTTTCGTCCTAAGCGCCAGCAGCGCTCCATATTGCGCTCCGACAACGCCGCCGATGAGCAGAAGGCCGGCAAGGACGATGTCGACCGAGCGCGTGGTGAGGGCGTGGACCATTGTTGTTGCGGCGCTTACCGAAAGCACCATTGCAAGACTGGTCCCAATCACCACTCGGGCAGGCATTCCGAGCAGGTAGATCATGGCCGGAACGATGATAAACCCGCCGCCGATTCCCAGCAGGACCGTCATTATGCCGGCCGCAAAACCGATCGCCAGCGGAGCCACAGGCGAGAGGTAGAGGCCGGAGCTGTAGAACCGCCACCTCAGCGGAAGCGATGCGACCCAACGATTGTGGCGCGGCGCCTCCTTCCTGGCGGCCTTCGCTTCCACGATATCAAGGGCGACGAGCGCGTCCTTCAGCATGATCGTTCCGATCCAGCCGAGGATCAGCACGTAAAGAAAGCTGATCACCACATCGATTTGACCAGTCGACTGAAGCATTCGAAACACCGCGGCACCGACGACCGACCCGAGAAAGCCGCCGACGGTCATCACGATCGCCATTTTTACATCGACTCCGCCGCGCCGCATGTGGACCATCGCGCCCGAAACGCTCGCCCCGGTGATCTGCGTTGTGGCCGAAGCAACCGCGACCGTCGGCGGGATTCCGTAGAAAATCAGAAGCGGAGTGGTGAGGAATCCGCCACCAATTCCGAACATCCCCGAGAGGACGCCGACCCCGAAGCCAAGGAGGATCATGAACAACGCGTTCACCGACTGGCCCGCGATGGGGAGGTAGATATGCATTGCGCCTCAAGGACTAGCCCCAAACAGCGGCTGCGGCCAAGTTGAGCCGTTCAAAACCGGAGCCGCGGTGATCTTAAGCCGAGATCGACACGGCGTTGCCGCGAGATGCTTCCGGACATCCGGTAGCTTTTGCTCTGGACGAAAATCTAACATCGGTTAGGTCTTGTGCCGCCGAATCGTCCGCCGGGGGAGCGGGCCTGTGAACAGTCATTTCAGAACAATCCCCGTTTTGGACGGGAACGGGGATCAGCTGTCCCTTTATGAATTCCTCGAGCCCGGGGCCGTTTTCGGCCTCGTTCGAAGGCGTCGCTATCGTCTCTGCACCGGTGAACTGGTCGTCAGAAAGGGGAGCGACTTCGTGGTGGTGTCGACCGGCGAAAAGCTTAGGCGAATTCCAAATGCGGACAGCGATCGCTGAACGGCGATGGTGCAGCGGCGGTAGAGCCGCTAGCCTGCCAATGTGGGCAACTCCTCGTCATTGCTGGTCTGCGCCGCAATCCTTTCGTCGGTAGCCGAGGCGAGTGGAGCAATTCTTTACGCAAGCGGCGAATGGGCCGCGATCGACCGCGGAGCGACCTGCGAAGCTCTCTCGCGATCGGTCCGGATTGCGGCAAGCGGAAAAGTGCAGGCGATCGCCAGTTTCACCTTTTCAAGGGACCGGCACCGCTGGGGCGAACTCCATGTCCGTCTCCGCCGAATGCCGCGAACGGGCGCCGTGGTAATGCTTCGGATCGACAATCGTCCGTTCCTCCTGGTGTCTCGCGGGAACGAAGCATGGAGCGAAGGCCCGTTGCAGGAACAGGCGATCATCTCCGCGCTCCGCAGTTCGAGCGGTATGAGCGTTGAATCCCGCGATGGTTCGGGGGAGAGATTCGTCGATCCTTATTCGCTCGACGGAGCGGCGACCGCGATTGATTCAGCCGCCGCCGCCTGCGCTGGCAAAATGCAGCAGCGATAACTAGATAGACGCCCTGCCATGAGTGCCGATACCCCCATTATGCCCATTCCGGGGCCTGTCGATCCTGTGCCGGTTCCGCGGCGCTTTGCGCCCCGAGCCGACGGCCGCATAGAGCTCGTAGGACTGGCCAGGCAGGAGATTCGCGCCGAGTTCGAGGCTGCGGGCCTCGATCCGAGGCAGGCGAAGCTGCGCTCCAAACAGGTCTGGCACTGGATCTACAATCGGGGTGTCAGCGACTTTCAGGCGATGAGCGATATCGCCAAGTCGCAGCGCGGCTGGTTCACGGAGCGGTTTCTGATTTCGCGGCCCGAAATCATCGAAGCGCAGGTTTCGTCCGACGGCACGCGCAAATGGCTTCTTCGAACCCATGACGGCCACGATTTCGAGATGGTGTTCATCCCCGACGCAGATCGCGGCACCTTGTGCGTCTCGAGCCAGGTCGGTTGTACGCTCAATTGCCGGTTCTGCCACACGGGGACGATGCAGCTCGTTCGCAATCTCGAGCCTGCCGAGATCGTCGGACAAGTGATGCTCGCACGCGACGCACTTGGCGAATGGCCGAGCCAGCCGGAAGGCCGGATGCTCACCAACATCGTGATGATGGGAATGGGCGAGCCGCTCTACAATTTCGAAAATGTTCGGGATGCGCTGAAGATCGTGATGGACGGGGACGGCCTCGGGCTGTCGCGGCGGCGAATCACGCTTTCAACCAGCGGTGTCGTTCCGATGATGGCGCGCGCGGGCGAAGAGATCGGGGTCAATCTCGCTGTCTCGCTTCACGCGGTCACGAAGGAAATCCGCGATGAGATCGTTCCACTCAATCGCAAGTACGGGATCGAGCAGCTGCTCGAGGCCTGCGCGGCCTATCCGGGCGCGAACAATGCGCGGCGGATCACGTTCGAATATGTGATGCTGAAGGACAAGAACGACAGCGATGAGGATGCGCGCGAGCTGGTCCGGCTGATCCGCAAGTACCGGCTGCCGGCCAAGGTCAATCTGATCCCGTTCAATCCGTGGCCGGGCAGTCCGTTCGAGACCAGCGGCAACGGCGCGATCGAACGGTTCGCGAAGATCGTCATGGATGCCGGCTTCGCCTCGCCGGTCCGGTCCCCCCGCGGGCGGGACATTCTGGCTGCCTGCGGGCAGTTGCGGACGGCGCCCCGCCGCGCTCCGCCAGCGACCGGCGCAATCGGGTCATGACTTCGATCATCGCCTGATCGGTCACGCCGTCGCTCCGC
>DATAPR010000048.1:0-1801 GCA_036265105.1 Sphingomicrobium sp. | reverse complement strand
GAGGGCGTCGTTTCGCCTGCAGCTCCAAGAGCTCGGCATCCGCCTCCCGCTATTGGGAAAATTCCTTTTGGAGGCTGAGGCAGGGCGCTGGACGTCGATGCTGGCCACACTCCTGCAGAACCGGATCCCGCTTGTGCAAAGCCTGGCCCTGGCGCGCAACTCGCTCACAGTTGAGAGCCTCAAGGGCCGTCTCATTCAGGTGGAGCGGGCAGTGCGGGGCGGCAATGCGCTGGCGACGGCGTTGGAGGATTACGGCACGTTTGATGAGATCCTCGTCAACCTCATTCGGGTCGGGGAGCGCTCCGGACGTCTCGCGGAGATGCTGAGATCTGCCGCGGCCTTCGCCGAGCAGAAGGGGCGAGACCGGATCAAAAGGGTGATGGCGCTGCTCGAACCCGCCGCTATCCTAGTTATCGGCGTCGTGATCGGCGCGATCGTGATCTCGTTGTTTACCGCCATTGCGAGCATCAACAATGTCCGCCTTTGAGGCTCGCCTCCGCCATGAGCCGCGGAGGCGAGGGCGGTGGAGCGAAGCCGGCTTTACCCTCCTCGAGCTATTGGTTGTCCTTGCCATAATAGGGCTGCTTGGTGCGCTGGTCGGACCGCGACTTTTCGAGAGGCTCGAAGGGTCCAAGGTGACGACCGCCGAAACGCAAGTTCGCATGCTGAAAACCTCGCTGGACACGATGCGGCTGGATATCGGCCGCTATCCGACGGCTGAAGAAGGGCTGGACCTACTAGTCCGGGCCCCCACGGAGCCTTCGCTTCGAGCGCGTTGGCACGGACCATATCTGGACGGCGAAGTGCCGGTCGATCCGTGGGGAAACCGGTATCAATACAGTCCGACGGGTCGTGAACTGAACGCGATCACGTTGTACAGCTACGGCCCGACAGGAAAGCCCGGCGGTGAAGCGGTCGGCTACCTCCCGGCGGGTTGACGACGGGTTCACCCTCATCGAACTGGTGGTCGCGCTGGCGATTATCGGATTGGGGCTGTCTTTTGTGCTGCCGAGAATGATGGCATGGGTGGACCGTCTGGCATTTTCGGCTCGACAGCAACAGTTCGAGGACGCGCTCGCCGAACTGGGAAGCAGAGCGCGCCGCAGCGGCCATTCGGTTGTGCTGCGATCGACCGATCTCGCTGCTCATTCCAACGAACCCTCCCCGATCGAGCTTCCTTCGAGCTGGTCGTTGACTGTCGAGCCGCCGATTGCCTTCCGGTACGACGGCGTCTGCACCGGCGGCAAGGTGCGTCTGAGCTTTCCTGCGGGCGAGAGAAGTTACCGGCTCCAGCCTCCGTATTGCCGGCCGGAAGCGATGTGACCGCGCAACCACCCCATACCTCTAATTGCTCCTCCAAGAGCGGTCAGGAAGGTTTCGCGCTGCTCGAAGGCCTGGTCGCGATCGCGCTATTGGCCGGAACGATGGTCGCGATATTCGCACTTGTCGGGAACATTCTCGATTCCGCCTCTCGCGTTGGACGTTCCAATGCGTCGGTCCAAATCACGAAGAACGCTATCGAGACCATGACAACGGTCAATCCGATGGTGCAAGGATCGGGAAAAATCGATCTCGGCCCGTACGCGGTTGCTTGGACGAGCACGGCGATCACGCCGATTATCGACCGTGCGGGCAGCGTCTATCAAATAGGCCTGTACAATACGGCAGTTCGGGTCGAAGAGCAGCCGGATTCGGTGCTGGCGAACTTCACGCTGCGCCAAATCGGCTATCGGCGGGTCCGTGACCCGGGCCCGACACTCGGTGTTCAAGGCACCCGCTAGGCGACCCGACCCGGCCGCGG
>DATAPR010000047.1:0-62004 GCA_036265105.1 Sphingomicrobium sp. | reverse complement strand
AACTCGCACTTCCGCTTTTGATCGGACTCATCGTCGTCGCATTGGGATTCGACTTCCTCAATGGACTTCACGATGCGGCGAATTCAATCGCGACGGTCGTGGGCACACGTCTGATCAGCCCGGTCGCCGCGGTTGGTTTCGCTGCCTTCTTCAATTTCGCGGCCTATTTCCTCGCACTGCGGTGGCCGGCGCTCCACAATGTCGCCGATACGATCGGCAAGGGCCTCATCGACAAGGACCTCGTCACTCCCGCCGTCGTCTTCGGAGCGCTTGTCGGAGCGATGTTCTGGAATGTCGTCACCTGGGCCAAAGGCATTCCGTCCTCCTCCAGCCACGCGCTCGTCGGCGGGATCGTCGGTGCGGGCGTCGCCCACGCGGGCTTTCCGAGCATCCAGTGGATCGGCCTCAACAAGACCCTGGTCGCGATCGTGCTTTCGCCGGTGCTCGGGCTCATCCTCACGATGGCGATCATGTTGCTGACGAGCTGGCTTGGAATTCGAGCCAGCGTGCGAGGAGCCGAGCGGACGTTTCGCGGACTTCACCTTTTCTCCGCTGGTGCCTATTCGCTCGGCCACGGTCTCAACGATGCCCAGAAGACGATGGGCGTCATAACGGTGCTGCTCTATTCGACCGGCCATCTTCACGGCCATTTCGCGGTCCCGAACTGGGTCGCCTTGTGCTGCTATATCGCGATGGGCATCGGCACCCTGACGGGTGGATGGAGGATCATCGAAACGATGGGCACCAGGATTACCAAGCTCAATCAGCACCAGGGATTTTCGGCTTCGCTCGGCGGGTCAGTGATGCTGTTCGCCGCCTCCTATCTTGGAATTCCGGTATCGACGACTCACACCATCGCGGGCTGCGTCATCGGAGCTGGAACCGCCAGGCGTGCGTCGGCCGTTCGCTGGGGTCTTGCCGGCAACGTCGCCATCGCATGGGTGATTACGATACCCGCCTCGGCCCTCGTGGCTGCGCTCTTCTATTGGCTGATCAGTGCCGAGTGGCTCCGCTTCGGGATCGCCGTCGCGATCCTCGCGTTCGTCGCCTATTCGGCACGAGTGTGGAGGATCCAGACATGAGGGGTCATGTGCTGGCGGCTTTGGTGTCGCTGCTGATGGCCGGGGCTGTGTCCGCGCAACATGTCAATACCCAGCGCATGAGCGAAATGACGCGCGTGCTTGCCTCCGACGAATTTCAGGGACGAGCGCCAGGAACCGATGGCGAGGACAAAACGATTCCTTACCTGGTCGAGCAGTTCAAGGCCGCGGGACTTGAACCGGCCGGCGAGAACGGCGGTTGGCTCCAGACGGTTCCGATGATCCACACTCAGCTGAGATCGCCGGTGAACGTGTCGGTCTCGCAGGCGGGCAGGACCATCCCGCTCAACTTTCCCAATGATGTTTACCTCGGCACGGTGCGGCCGGTCGACCGGGTTCGGATCGAGAACGCTCCGATGGTCTTCGTCGGTTATGGAGTAACAGCTCCCGAGCGCGGGTGGGACGATTTCAAGGGGGTCGACCTCAAGGGCAAAGTCGCCGTCATTCTTGTCAACGATCCCGACTTCGAAGCAGCGCCTGGTGAGCCAGTCGCCGGAAAGTTCGGCGGCAAGACCATGACCTATTACGGACGCTGGACGTACAAATATGAGGAAGCGGCGCGGCGCGGAGCGATTGCAGCTCTAGTCGTTCACGAGACCGACGCGGCAGGATATCCCTGGACGGTGGTGAAGAGCCCGGCGGGAGAGAGCTACGCCATCGCGCTACCGCCGGATGCGCCCCAGCCTGTTCTCCTTCAGGGGTGGATCCAGCGGGACACCGCCGCAGCACTCCTGAAGCGCGCAGGCTATGACTATGAAGCCGTCAAGCGAGAGGCACGGACGGAAGCCTTCAGGCCCATCGACCTCAAGGCGAATTTCTCGGCGGATATTCCGGTCACTCTCGCGCACATCACAAGCCACAATGTGATCGGAAAGCTCACCGGAACGACCTACCCCGAAGAGACGGTCAGCTACGGTGGCCACTGGGACGCTTATGGCATCGGACCGCCGGATTCCCAGGGACAGACGATCCGGCGCGGCGCGGCGGACGATGCGCTCGGACTTGCAGCCATGCTCGAGGATGCGCGGCTATTCGCCTCGGGCTCCCGGCCGCAGCGGACTTTGGTCTTCGCCGCGTGGACAGGCGAGGAGCGGGGACTCCTCGGGTCGGAATATTTTGCTCAGCATCCCTTATTTCCGATGGAGACGATGGTCGCGAACCTGACGTTCGACACGTTGCAATGGAACGGCGCCGTCAAGGATGCAGTTTTGGTCGGGCACGGTCAGAGTAGCGACATGGAGAACCTGTTCGCCAGTGCGGCGAAAGCACAGGGACGCTACGTCACGCCTGAAAACCATCCCGAGCGCGGGCTCTTCTACCGAGCCGACCATTTCTCGTTCGCCAAGCGGGGGGTACCAGTCTTGCTCGATATGGCGCTCGCAGGCGCCTACGACATGGTCGAAGGCGGCCGTGCGGCCGGTGAACGCTGGCTCGATGGCTTCACCGGCACTTGCTATCACCAGACCTGTGACAGCTGGTCGGCCAGCTGGAACCTGAAGGGAGCGGCCCAAGAGGCCGAGCTGTTCTATGCAATTGGAGCTCGCCTGGCGAACAGCCGGCAATGGCCGCAATGGAATCCGACCTCGGAATTCGCGAAGGTGAGGGCGCAGTCGTCCGAAGCCCGGATATCAAGTGCCGGCAAGGGCGAGCGGGGCCGCTAGAAAAGCTACTGACAGGGGAACCGGCCGCGCCTAGGACGCGTCAATGGTCCCGATGAGGGCAACATCCCCGCTCATCCGCTTTGCCTGGGCAGCAGTCCTTGGTCTGCTGCTCGCGCTGCGCTCGCTTTCTCCGGCAGGGTTCATGCCCGCCTTCGACAATGGCTCGGTAACGATCGTCGCCTGTCCGGATGGAGGTTGGGCCACCTCTTCGGTGATGCGCCATCACAATTCCCACGGTCACGGCGCTCTTCATCAGCATCCATGCCCTTACGCTTCTGCCTCGAGCCTGGGGGGGCTCGGATCCGACTGGGCGCCGCTTTTCATTGTGCTTTTCTTCGCCGGTGGACTTCTTCTCGGGAGACGCTTTCTCTTCATCGAGCGGAAGAACCAGGAACGCCCACCCGCGATCGGCCCGCCAATTCCCGCCTGAACTTCATCCGTCCGTTCAGATGACCTCCGCGGCCCGACCGCGGACGATGGGGAACAAGCAAAAATGAATCGACTCAGAAAAAGGGCGCTGCTCGGCATTCTCGGCTCGGCGCTTGCTGGACACTCAGGCGCCGCGCAGGCTTGCGCTAGTTGCGGCTGCACACTCACCGCGGATTGGCTGAGCCAGGGGCTCGCGGCGCAGCCGGGGACGACCTTCTCGCTGCGCTACGATTATGTGCCGCAGACGACTCTTCGCTCGGGCACGCAAACCGTGGACAGGGGCGCGATCGATCTCCCTACGACCCGGGAGATCGAGCGCTACACCTACAATCACTCCCTCACCGCAACGCTCGACCACCAGTTCGCGAACGACTGGGGGCTCGACGTCCAGCTGCCGGTCCTGACTCGTCCGCACGAAACGATCGGCGAGGATACGACGCTTCCGAGCAATTCCGACACGAAAGGGATTGGGGACCTGCGCCTGGTTGGCCGGTGGCAGGGGCTCTCGAAGCCGGGAAGCGTAACCGGAATCGAGGCTGGGCTCGTGCTCCCGACCGGCAAGTTCAGCGAGACCTTCAAGTCAGGCCCCGAGGCGGGCGAGGAGGTCGATCGCGGTCTCCAGCCCGGCACCGGCACGGTTCAGGCGGTTCTCGGGGCCTACCATCTGGGAGCGATTTCGCCCGAGCTCGGCTATTTTCTGCAGACGACCGGGCAGGTCCCAATAACCAGTCGCGACGGCTACAGACCCGGCAGCTTTGCCCAGGTCTCCGCCGCACTCAATTACACGCACTGGCGAAACATCACGCCTCAGCTGCAGCTAAGCTTCAGGAAGACCTGGCGTGATAGCGGACCCGACGCCGATCGCCCGAACAGCGGTGGCGAGCAAGTCAATCTCGCGCCGGGACTGTCGGCGAAGCTCGGGACCAAAGTCGTCGGCTTCACCTACGTCGAGCTGCCGCTCTTTACGAGAGTCAACGGGTACCAACTCGTGCCCAAGGTAAAATTATCGGCCGGCCTGCTGTTCCACCTCTAGTGGTGAGCCAGGAGCGGAGTGACGACCCGCTCGAGGGTCGCCATGTCGATCGTCGAGCGGCCGTCTCCCTTCGAGGCGAAGACGAGACGACCCGAGCGGTCGTAAACGCGCGTGACCGGAAGAGCGACCGGAATGTCGCGCCGAGGCATCTTCACGTCATCGACGCGGGCGACCGGGAAGGCGAAGGCGGCGGTTGCTTCCCTCAATTTTCGAGTGGAGACACCTTGATCGATCGAGATGGCAAGCATCTCCAGGCCCTGGCCGTGATGCTTGCGGTAATAGGCATCCAGAACCGGCATTTCGATCCGGCAAGGTGCGCACCAAGTCGCCCAATAATGGACGAGCGTCACTTCGCCCTTGTCGAGGAACGGCGCTCCGCTGATCGTCCGTGCAGATTGAAACGGTGAGGCGTTTCCAGGCATCGAACAGACGAGAGACAGAGCGACAAGAGAACCAAGCCTGCGCAACGACAATTCCTGATCAATTGGGAGTCGGCCGACCCTTTAATTGAGGATGCTTGCCTTGCGCCAGAGCTGGAGATTGCGAAGGGGGAGGGGACGCTTCGATCTCGTCAGTTCCAAGCAGAAGACTGTCCCGCTCATTCTCTTTGTGCCCGGAACCCATGACCTCAATCGGCAAGGTTTCTCTCCGTCAAGCAACGTGCGTTTCCCGATTCGGCGCAGCTGCTATCATGGCCGGCTAGAGCGGGCGCTGAACACGTCCTCCCTTGCCAACGGTCGAGGAGCAACGCATGGCCGACGGATCGACCAAGGTCGTCTATGCGGCACTCATCGGGAACGTGCTCGTCGCCGTCTCGAAGTTCGCCGCCGCCGCGATTTCCGGCTCGAGCGCGATGCTCACGGAAGCCATCCATTCGACGGCTGACTGCACGAACCAGCTTCTTCTCCTCATTGGAGTCCGGCGCGGCAGGCTGCCTGCCGATCCTTCCCACCCCTTCGGCTACGGCATGGAGATCTATTTCTGGACGTTCGTCGTCGCGGTTCTGGTGCTCCTAGCGGGGGGAGCCGTCTCCATTGTCCAAGGCATCAGGGAATTTGCCTCGCCGCATCCAATTCAGTCGCCTCTCGTGAACTTCGTGGTGCTGGCGCTGTCGGCTCTGTTCGAGGGCTATTCCTTCAGCGTTGGATATCGCAGCTATCGATCGCTCGTTGCGAGACACCGAGTTCCGGGCCTGACCCCGAACCTCTTCAGGTTCATTGCCTGGTCGAAGGACCCCAGCCTTTATGAGAGTCTCCTCGAGGACGGGACCGCGCTAGCAGGAATCGCGGTTGCCGCCGTCGGAATCGCGGCGAGCGCGTTGCTTGGCTATTTGCGCGCCGACGGGATCGCGTCGATCGTGATCGGCCTGCTCCTTGTCGCCAACAGCCTTGCGATTCTGGTTGCGACGCGGGGTCTCATTGCGGGGGAGGCAGCTGCCCCTACGCTGCTCTACGATCTTGAGCAGGCGCTGAAGGGCCAGCAATGGTCGAGACGGATCAAGAATATCGATACACTCCATCTCGGACCGAACTGCGTTCTGATCGCGGTGGTCCTGGAGCCCGGCGAGCCTTCGGCACTCGATCCTGCTCTGAGTTTCGAGATCGCGGACCGACTGAAGGCGGTCGACGAGCGGATCATCGAAGTACTTTTTCGATTTTCCGAACGGGAAAATTAGCTGGTTCTCTTTGCATCTAGGCACTTGCAAGAACCGCTTCAGAGTCCACCAGATCCAACGTCCGTTCCGGAAGGAGCGGCGGCGTTAGCACGATAAGAACGTCGCTAATGGCCTTTCGCTGGCGAACGTGGGCATGAGGTCAGAGCTGGCACAATTCAAAGCGCTCCTCAGGCACGACGACCTCCTTCATGCTTTCGGGCATCGGTCGAACGATTCGGTTGTGAAGCCGGAACCTCCGGCTGAAGAGCACGTGGAACAGCAGCTTGGTCCACGATCGGTGGTGATAAAGATGGTCGTAGAATTCTGGCGCCGCAGCGCGGACCGCCGGAAGGCGCGACCACGGCACTTGAGGAAAGTCGTGGTGCTCGTTGTGGTAGCCCATGTTGAACGACAGCTTGTTCAGTGGACCGTAGTAGGAATAGGTCTCCTGACCCTCCTTGAACACGTAATGCTCCTGGATCCACCGGGCTCCGACCGGGTGCACGCCGAGCGAGAATAGCGTCGACATGAACAGGTAAGCCACCGGCCAAATGCCGAAGAACCAGACGATCGGCGCCATCGCCGCAGCCATCGCGATGGCGTTGAACACCACCCAGCCATCGACGGTTCGGATCCTCTTCACCGTGGTCGGCCGAAGCATGCCCTGCACCGCCCAGAATGTGATGAGCCAGAACGTTTTGCGCCAGGAGCTGTTGCCGACCCATCGCGCCTCGTTAGGCGTTGGAAGGTCGGCGTCCAGGCCGGCGATGCCGAGACATTTGTGGTGCAGCATGTGATAGTTGCGAAAGCCGATCGCCGCCGGGAATACGATGGCGATATTGGCAAAGATCGAGCCCAGCCGGTTCGCATTCGCGGTCTTGAACACGACGTTATGCGTGTAGTCGTGAATGAGGACGAACAGCGCATGATTGGCGAAGGCCCCGAACACGTAAGCCACGATGACGATCGCGTACCATGGCGCTCCTCGGACGGTCAGACCGATGCCAATGGCGATCTGCAAGGAAACCAGCAGAACCGCCCAGAGTGCCGACCGCCGGTCGCGCTCGAAGAGCGTGCGCACTTCAGGGTGCGCCGCGAGGATCTGCTTGGCCCGCGCCCGGTGCGGCGGCGGCGTATTGCTCTGCGTGAATGCCGGGGTGGGCGCTGTGTTGGCGGCCATCGGGCCACGTACTCCTTCAGGGGACTCAAACATAGGTTAAACGCCCTTCAACGTCACGAATGTCGGCGTTCCGCCATTTCGGCCGCAGTTGAGGCCCTTTCGATGCTTCCGGGAGGCGCCTTGCGCTTCAGAACAGCTGTGTATGCATCCCGACCTTTAGAAATCCGAGTACAGGAAAGACAGCATATCTGGACAACAGAACGAGCAGCAGGAAGATGTTGGCTCGCCTGTTGCGAACCGCAAGCAACGCGATCAGCGGAACGAAATAGGTAACGTCATTCGCGAAGCCGAGCGGCGAGCGCATGAAGGGATTGCCGATCGCCAGCAGAATCCCGATGACGATGACGTTGCAGAACAAAATGCCGCCGAACACCCATTGCTTGTGTCTGAAATAATAGACGTCGAAGTCGGGCCATTCGGAAAAGTCGCGGGGAAAGACCAGCCGAGCGGAGAGATAGTAAATGCCCACCAGAACAACTCCGCAGACGAGGTAGAGGAATGCCGGACGAGCCATGTCTCTCAGCTCCCATCCGATCTCCCAGAAAGAGGTGATGTCGAAGATGACGAACAGCCCGAGCAGTGGCGTCAGCCAGCCGATCTTGATCTTGTGACGCTCCTGGAGCGTGTTGCCGAAGCCGGCGAACACCTGCGCCAGCGCGAGTCCGAATAGCAAACTATAGAGCGAGAATACGAACTCGAAATTGCTCATGTAAGCCCCCCGACCCGCTTACTACGACAACTGCTGACAGCTAAGCGGCCAGGTACGGACGCTCGCGCTCATGACAGCCTTCCTCCGCCAAGGATATTCGGTACTGCGATCCGTCACCCAGCGCCGGGTATGGCTAGCGTGCGTTCTAGCCGCCGGGCAGCGATGACGACCACCGAAACAAGTAAAAGATAGACAAATGCCGTGAAGAGGTACGTCTTGAAGAAGAGAAAGGTGCGCGACGCGACTTCCTGCATTTGCGCGAAAAATTCGATATATTGAATCAAGAACACGATCGAGCTGTCCTTGACGTTCTGAATTGCCTGATTGGTGAGAGAGGGGACGGACATCCGCAGCGACTGCGGCGCGGTGATCAGCCGGAAGACCTGGAAACGAGAGAAGCCCTGAGCCCGGGCGGATTCCAATTCCGTCTGTTCGAGTCCCTTGTACGCGATCGTCAAATAGCGCGCGTTGTAGGCCGACACGTTGAGCGTGAAGCCCAATACCGCGATCACGAAAGGCGATAGTGTCACGCCAAGGTTGGGAAGGCCGTAATAGAGCAGAAACAGGAAGACGATCAGCGGCGTGCCGATGAAGAGGGATATATAGCTCTGGGTGATGAAACGGACGGCCCGGTTGGGGCTGAGCGCGAGCCCGAAAACTCCTATCCCGCCAGCCAGGCCCGTTGCCGTAATCGTGACGGATAGCAGGATTGTGTTTCGAAGGCCTCTCGCGATCTCGGGCCAATAACTGGCGAGGTCGGCGAAGAAAGGAAAAGCGTCGAGCGGCATCCTAGCCTTCGCCGCCGAAGAACTCGTCGATGACGGGGTCGGCGTCCCTATCGAGCAGGTTTTCGATGAGATCCTCGGCGTAAATCCTGCCGTGATCCAGAAACACCACCCGGTCAGAAATATATCTTGCGAGACACAGGTCGTGAGTGACGCAAAGGATCGTGACGTTGTCGAGGTAGAGACGATTGATCAGCGTCACCACCTCGCGGACCATGATGGGGTCAAGCGCTGAGGTGGGTTCGTCGAAGAAAAGAACCTTTGGATCCATCGCAAGGGCGCGAGCGATTGCAGCGCGCTGACTCTGCCCGCCGGAAAGCGCCGCCGGATATGCATCCCGCTTGTCCGCCATTTCCATCCGATCGAGCTCGTGCAAGGCGCGTTCCTCCGCCTCGCGTTTGGGAATCTTCTTTAACCGGCGCAGAGCCAGCGTCACATTTTCCAGCACGGACAAGTGTCGGTAGAGCGCAAAATTCTGGAAAACGAAGCCGATCCGGCTGCGGAGCGCCCGAACGTCAACGCCGGGTCGAGTTACATCCTCTCCATCGAAAAGGATCGCCCCCGAGGTGGGTTCGATGAGCAGATTGAGGCAACGCAGCAGCGTTGACTTGCCGCAGCCGGACGGCCCCATGATGACCTTTGCCTCGCCTTCCTCGAGAGCGAAGCTGATGCCGTCGAGCACGGTCCTGTCGCCATAGGATTTGACCAGGTTGTTGACTTCGAGAAGGGCCATCGTTGTTTGGGTCTCACTCCTGCGCGAAGCCAGTGATGCTGTATCTTTTTTCGATGATCCGGACTGCCGCCAGCAACAGCCGGTAGATCGCAAAATAGATCAGACCGATCGCAGCATAGATTTCGAGACCCCGCAGGGTCGTTGCCACGAGCGCCATCGCCTGTTTGGTTATCTCGGGAATGCCCACCGTATAGGCAAAGGGCGAATATTTGAGGACGGTGGTCAGTTCGTTGACAATCCCTGGCACCGAAAAACGCATCATTTGGGGGATCTTGATCAGCCGAAGTATCTCGAACCGAGTGAAGCCCATCGATTTTGCAGCGAGAACTTCGTTCGGATTGATAGCCGCCAATGCCCCCCGGAACACTTCCGACAGATAGGCGCCCGAGATAAGCCCGAGGCTGAGCATCATTGCCAGCATCGGCGGGACGTCGAACCCGATGCCTGGCAATCCGAAGAAGACGACGAACAGCAGCACGAGCATCGGAACGCCGCGAAGGACATAGACCAAGGCGGAGAGCACCGAAGATATCCAGGCGCCTCCGAGCTCCCGAGCGATCGCTATTCCGAGTCCGACGACCAGCGCGGTTGAACCGCAGCTCAAAGTAATAAGTAGCGTGTAGCCGGCGCCCTTGAGCAGCGTCAGCAGGATTTCGACGAACATTACGCGGCTCTATCCGGAGCCTATTTCATCCACTTGTCGATGATCGCCTGCAGCTTTGCCGGCCCCAACTCGTCGAGATATTTGTCGAAGTCCGGACGCAGCTTCGATCCCTTGGGGAAAGCGAAGCCGAGCTTGTCGATTCCCTCGAACACGTAGCTGTCCTGGATCGGAAGCTTCTTGCGGTAAACCGATGCGACCGTGCCGTCGAGGAAGACCAGGTCGACGTGGCCGTTCTGCAAATCTGTCAGGGCTTCATTATAGCTTGGATAAAGCTTCACCTGGTCAGTGTTGTAAATTCCCTTGGGCTCGAGCTTGTTTTTGATGAAATCCATGTAAGCCATGCCGCGCGGGAAGCCGATCGTGTACTTCTTCAACGTGTCCAGATTGGAGAGCTTGATGTTTCGGCTCTTGAGGCTGACCAGATCCCAGTTGTTCTTCATGTAGGGCTTGGAGAAGTCCATGACCTTCTCGCGGGGTTCGGTGATCGATATCCCGGAAAAAGCCACATCCGCTTTCTTGCTGACGACAGCGCCGAGCATTCCCTGCCAGTCATATGCAGTGATGTTCATCGTGCAGCCGCGCGATTTGCAATAGCCAGCGAACAGATCGTAATCGAGACCCTTGGTCTGGCCATTCTCCTCAAACAGATTGGGCGGCGAGGCGGGCGTCACGGCGACATTGATGACCTTGGACGCTTGCTGCTTTGCGCAACCGCCCACGGTGACGAGTGAGAGGCTCAGAGCGAGCGATGCGAGGAGCTTGAGGCGTTTCATTTTCGTGTCCCCCTGTTCGAAACATATGGTGGCGTAAAAGGGAAGAAATCGTCCAACCCGGCCTGATCCAGAGCTTCGCGGACGACTTTATTGCCGTTCGCGAAATCGAGGTCCCGCTGGTTGGCCTTGAGTGATCTGGCGAGCCGCAGGACCGAGCGAATGCCCCCGAAGTTGACGAAGTCCACTTCTTCCAGATCGATCGTCACGGATTTTATTCCGGCGCGAAGCTGCTGCTGGACGGCCGACGCGAAATCGGCCCCATCCGACGCCTCCATCCGACCCTGGGGCCGAGCGATCAGGCGATCCCCCTCATTCAGAAACTCGACCTGCATGACGTGGTCCAAGCTCCAAGTTTCATCATTCATGCCGCATTGTGCGAACGGAAGCGAGTGCAAAGGAGATCGTGCAATTTTAAGAGCGGAGAGCGACCCAGAATTATCGCCCGGCTTTCAATCAGCGAGTTCCCGGACGCGGATTCGACCTCCGCCAAAAAGCCGTTAGACTTGCACCCCTGAACCTCGGGGGGATGTCCACGAATGGCGGACGGCGGAGAACCGCGGCGGCGGCGTAAACGCTCTCGAGCCGCGAGCGCGATTCCCCGGACTCCCGACGCACTCGATATCGCGCTCGAACGCGTCGACGATGACGACGCTGCCAATGCGCTTTTGAAGAAGCATACCGAGCTCCTTGAAGCTCAGATCAGAACCGAAAGGCTCGATCACGGCGCAAAGCGCATGGCGATGGCCGCCCGGTTCCTGATTGCCTTCGCAGCGCTGGCGATCGCCTCGGGTTTCATCTGGATGGTGCTCGCCGCAAGTGCAGACCGAAGTCTAGTCATCGAGGCATTCGCAACCCCGCCCGACCTTGCTGCCCGAGGACTGAGCGGGCAGGTCCTTGCTGCCAATCTGGCCGACCGGCTCGGCGAGATCGACCGCGCCGCAAACAGCTTCCGCTCGCCCGAAACCATGAGCACGAACTGGGGCGACGACGTAAAGATCGAGATTCCTTCGACGGGCATTTCGATCGGCGAGCTGGATCGTTTCCTTCGCCGCAAGCTGGGCCATGAGACGGTCATCGGCGGAAGCGTCTTCCGTACCCCGCAGGGCCTTCGCATGACCGTCCGCACCGGCGTGCTTGGAACCGTCGAGCAGACTGGCTCGGATGCGCAGATCGAAGACATGATCCGCAAGGCGGCGGAGGGCGTGTTCAACCAGACCCAACCCTACCGCTACTCCAAATATCTCGAGTTCAGCGGCCGGCTGCCCGAGGCGATGGCAGTCGCCAGGAGCGATGCCCAGAGCGACGACCCCAAGGAGCGGGCATGGGCCTGGGCCCAGATTTCAAATCTGCTGGATCGTGTCGGCAACGACGTCGCTTCGGCTGCAGCCGGCAAGCGCGCGATTGCCGAAGATCCCTCGAACGCGCTTGCCTACCTCAACACCGCCAACGCGTACGGGCATCTCGCGCAAAACGGTCTAGCGGCTCCCTATGGAGCCGAAGCGTCCCGGCTCGGGTCCACGCCGAGCGGCGGTCTTAGCGACGTCGGAATCAACACCTCCCGGTCCAATCTTGCAGCGGGCCCAGCGTTCGCCGGCGACTTCCAGCGAGCGCTCCGCCAGCTGAGTGAGGAGACCGGGCCCGTCTACGCGGGAGTCCGCGAGTCCAATCAGGGTGTTCGTGTGCTCAACCTGCTCGCCATGCACGACATCAGTGGTGCTCGCGCCGCGGGAACGACAATGCCCGACAGCTACTTCATCTCGAATTTTACTCAGGGCAGCGGCGTCACTGTTCCCCAGCACCTCGCAGCCGATCAAATGGAGAATTGGCCGCTTGCGCTGAAGCTCGACGATCAGATGTTGGCGACAGTCGCCACGAACCCCGAGGGCAAGGCGGTTGCCGACATCGTGAGGACGAGGTTCATCCTGCCGATCCAGGCGGCGGACCTCGCTTATGCCGGTCGAATCAAGGAAGCGCAGGCCATAGCGAAGACACTTCCGCTCAACTGCGACAATTGTGCCGAGGTGCGCATGATGATTGCGGCGTTCGCCCGCGATTATCCTGCGGCATACCGCTGGCTTGCGGAGGCGCGGCGCTGGGGCGGCGATACGCCCTTCCAGCCGACGCTGCTTGGCCAGATCCTGGAGAATCAAGGACAACACGCCGCCGCGCTGCAGCTTGCGGAACAGGCGATCCGGGTTGGCCCGAAATATCCCGATGCGCTGAAGCTCAAAGCGGATGCCCTGCGCAGACTCAATCGGCTCGACGAGGCGGTCGAAAGCTACCGTGCCGCCGCCAAGGGCGCGCCGCGGTGGGGCCGACTGCAGATCGATTGGGGCTTTGCCGAGATGCGCCGCGGTCACTGGGCCGATGCGCGCAAGCATCTCGCTTCAGCAGGAACAATGGACCTCACGCCCTCGGATCAGCGGCTTCTTTTGAAACTTAAGCCGATTGCCTGGGGCCGCGGCACGGCAAGCTGAGTTCGAACGAACGTTTCCATCCATCGCAGGCCTCACGCGTTCATGTGATCCTGCAACAATCCTAGGGAGGGCCGTCGTCATGAAGCCGATCATCATCGTGATGCTTTGCGCTCAAGCCTGCGTCTTGCTCGCGACTGTTTTGGTCGTTGCAGTACGAAAGCCAAGCGCAGCGCGGCCTATCCCGGCATGGTCCAGCTTGGCGGTCGCGCTTCTTGTTGTCGGGCTCACTTCGATGACCATAGCCGGAGATCATGCCGGCTCGAGCGGCGCTGATGTCCTGAGCTTTGGAGGGCCCTTCCTGATCGGGATGGGGCTGATGGCAGCTCTGTTTCTTTTCGCGCAGCGTCAGTCTGGCGCTGGAGGCCGCTGAACGAACGCTTGAATTCCGACCGGATCTCCCCGGTCAATCGGCACAACGGCGCGCCCAATCGCCCGACATGCGATCTCGCCGAGGACTCTCCAGCTTGGAGCTAACGCGGCTTGCGGAACTTGAGGATGAACTGATCGGTCTTTCCGCGAATGCTCGGGTCCTGAACCCTGGCCGTGTGGTTGTCGGCAGGATTGCGCAGGAGGCCGCTTTCGGCGTCGAGCCTGAAGCCCGCCGCCTCGACTTCGCGCCGCACAACCGAGTCCTCGATGCGATGAAGAGTTGACGTCTGGCTGGCGCCTGCGCCTGCTGCAGCCTCGTGATCGGCGATGAAGTAAATCCCGCCCGGCTTTAGCACTCGGAATGCCTCGGAGTCATAAGATTGAGCGGCGTCTC
Source organism: Sphingomicrobium sp. (assembly GCA_036265105.1). Lineage (GTDB taxonomy): Bacteria > Pseudomonadota > Alphaproteobacteria > Sphingomonadales > Sphingomonadaceae > Sphingomicrobium. Next base: position 48,043 of record DATAPR010000047.1, on the reverse strand, counting down.
CCGTAGGCAGCTTGCTGTTTTTGAAGTCGTGATAGTTTTGGGTCGTCCAAACGACGTCGACCTGGCCCGGCACCGGGATCGTTCCTGGAGAACCTCCGACCAGGGTCAGGTTGTGGCGCTTTTCGGCAAGCGCCTGCAGCGCCGGCGACGGTCGCGCGGTGATCGCGTAGACATGGCCGCTGTCACCGACGGCGCCGGTCAGGATGCGCGTGAAATAGCCGCCGCCTGGAGCAAGCTCGGCGATCTTCATACCCTTGCGGATTCCGGCGAAGGCCAGCAGCTGCGCAGGCTTTCGGTTCGCATCTCGAGCGACGTCTTCCGGAGGACGGATCGGGTCTGCAAGCACCGACTGGAACGGGGCGGCTTCTGGCGCGGCGGCCATTGCATATCCACCAAAGGCGATCGCAAGCGAAGCGAGACAAACGAGGGTCTTCTTCGCGGGCCGGACTGTCATCATGCAAACCTCCTGATTTCCTGCGCATCTAATTCCAAGATTTGAGAGTGGCTATCACTCTCTTCCGGTCGATGCCGTGCAATCGTCGCATTGGCCGCTTTCAGCGATTCTTTGAAACCAGGCGATCCTGTCGTTCCCCTTCCAGCTAGTGCGTCATGAGCAACGCCGGTATCACTTGGATCGGATCTAAGGGGTTTATCATGCGCAAGTTTGCGGCCTTGGCGACTTTGTTCCTTGCATCGGGCGGTGCGGCCGCGACCTTTGACCTTGCGGCGACACCGCAGACGGTGGCTTGGGGCCATTATGACGCGACGTCCAAGCCGTCGCTGATCATCAAGTCCGGAGACACGGTCGTCGTCCACACGCTCCTGACCAACAGTCCGACCGGCCTGGAAAAGGCTGGAGTCGCTCCCGCCGACGTTCAGCAGAGCCTTCGCGCTGTATTCGATGGCGTTCCGCAGGCGGATCGGGGTCCGGGCGGCCATATCCTGACGGGGCCGATCGCCATCGAAGGGGCGGAGCCTGGCGACACGCTTGAGGTTCGCATCCTCAAAATCGACCTTGCGATCCCCTACGCCTATAATGGCTTTCGCTATGGCGCCGGATTCCTGACTGACGACTACCCCTATTCGCGCGTCAAGATCGTGCCGCTGGATTCCAAACAGATGATCGGCAATTTTGGCCCGGGAATAACCGTTCCCTTGCACCCATTCTTCGGCAGCATGGGCGTTGCGCCGCCGCTCGCTTTTGGTCGTTACGATTCCACGCCCCCGACCATTATCGGCGGCAATATGGACGACAAGGCGCTGGTTGCCGGGACAAGCGTCTTCTTTCCCGTCTACGCACCGGGCGCCTTGTTCGAGGTCGGAGACGGGCATGCCGCGCAGGGCAACGGCGAAGTCGACGTCACCGCCCTTGAAACCTCGCTGACCGGGACGCTTCAGTTCATTTTGCATAAGGGAATGAGTTCGTCCTATCCCCGCGCCGAAACACCGACGGCCTACATCTCAATGGGGTTTGACGAGGATCTCAGCCGGGCGACGCGCAAGGCCCTCACCAACATGATCGACTTCCTGGTGGAGCAAAAGGGAATGAGCCGAGACGACGCCTATATGCTCGTCAGCGTCGCTGGAGACGTCGAAGAGACCGAACTCGTCGACCGCAACAAAGGCGTCCATGTGGTTCTGCAAAAGGCGCTGTTCACAAAGAAATGAGAGTCCGCCAGTTCTTGCCGGGCTCTTTTTCCAGCACCGCTGCGCCGAACCAAAAATCGCAGCTCTCACCAGTTTCGCGGGAACCGATCGCCGACTGGATAGATATTGCCGCAAAGAACAGGGAAGAGGAAATCCGTATGCGTTCTGTATTGCTGTGGCTCGTCGGCGTGCCGATCCCGATCATTCTGCTTCTAGCTCTGTGCACACATCATTTTTAAGCGTCCCGGCTCATCGGAAGAACGGAGAAGGCACATGGATCAGCTCGACTGGGTGATCATTGTTGTAGGCGCATTCATTGCCCTCGTGGTGGCAATCTCAGCCTACGAAAGCGAAAAGCGGCTTGAACGAATTATCAAGCTGCTGGAACGACAGCCCTAGACTTCGAGGGTGATGAGGCCGTGGTCGTCCGAATAGGCGCCGGGACCTATTTGGCGGACTTGTTTGGAGTCCTCGCCATCGCTTTTTCTTCGATGCCATAGAGCTTCAGGAAAGCATCGGCGGCAAGGACCGCAACCTTCCTGATCTCGACATCCTCGGGACCACAGATCGCGCCGATGAGCCGACGCTCGAACAGGTCCCAGTCATTCAGGCCCTTCCAGTGCATCAGCACGACCCACGGGTCGGCGCGCCGCACTCGGCCCTCGTCCATCAGCCGTTCGAACTGGTCGGCGACGCTCGCGAACGCGGGACGGATGATCGTCTCGTAGAACTCCTTGCCCATCGTCGAGCCGGGCGGCTGATTCACAATCGAGCGAATATTGGCCACCGGCAGTGAGGACAGCCGCTTCCTCTGGTAGGCGATCCCGAGCTTGATCAGCCAGTCCCGCAAATCCGACTCGTCGTTGAACTCGTGGAGGATCCGGTCGAATTCGGTCGCGACCTCGCACTGAATCACGGCTCGAAGGAGGTCCTCCTTCGAGGGGAAATAACCGTAGAGGGTGGCCTTCGAGCCCCCGAGCCGCTCCGAAAGCGCGGCCATCGAGCAGCGATCGTAGCCGTGCTTTTCGAAGAGCTCGGCTGCAATTCGCACGATCTCGTCGCGCTTCTCTTCGGTCCTGACGCGGGCCATTCGAACCTAACTCCCTGAAATCTAATAACTGTACATGCCAGTTCAGTTATGCGTTGACAAGAGTCGACTCAATAACTAAACCGTACTGTACAGTTAGACGGCTGGGCCGTCAAAAAAGGGACGAACTTCAAGATGACACGCTCACGGGCGACGCGGTTTGGCCGCGCGGGCCTCCTGTTGCCCATTTTCCTTGCAACGGCATGTGCTTCGGTGCCGGACCTTGGAACCAAGCCGATCCCGCATTCGCCGAGCGACTATGCAGCAACCCGCTCGCTGCGCGGGGAGACGTCCGAATGGCCGGTCGAGGAATGGTGGGCTGCGTACCGGGATCCCCAGCTCGACCGGCTGATCGGCGAAGGTATTGCCGGCTCGCCCGACCTCGCTGCCGCGGTAGCGCGCTTTCATAGCGCTCAGGGCTCGGCTCAGCAGGCAGGAGCGGCCCTTCTCCCCACTCTCGATGCGACCGGGTCGGTCAGCTTTCAAAACCAGAGCCAGAATATCGACGGGCCCAACGCTGAAGTCCCGGGCGGCTGGCACACGCCCGGCACGGCAGCGCTCAGCATCAATCTCGACCTCGACCTCTTCGGCAAGAACCGCGCTGCACTGCGCGAAGCAAGGAAGAATTCTGAAGCGGCTCGCTTCGACGTCGAGGAGGCGCGCCTGCTTCTGACGACTGGAATCGCCTCGACCTATTCCGACCTCGCCGCGCTTTATGCGCAGCGCGACAATCTCGAAGCCGCACTCGATATCCGCGCCCAGTCCCTCAAGATGGTTCAAGGTCGCTACGACGCGGGTCTCGAGACGATCGATGCGGTCCGACTTGCGCAAGCGCGAATACCGCAAACCCGCGGTGACCTCGCGTCGACAAACGAAGCCATCATGCTCGACAAGCATGCGCTCGCCGCTCTCGTCGGGGAAGGGCCCGACCGGGCGTTGACCATCGAGCGTCCCGACGTCGGACTGAAGGCACAGGGCGTCCCGGCGAATGCCTCAGTCGAGCTGATCGGCCGCCGTCCCGACATCGCCGCCGCGCGGACCCGGGTCGAGGCCGCCGCCGAAGGAATCAAGGAAGCGCGAGCAGCATTCTATCCGAACATCAACATCGGGGCTCTTGTCGGTTTCCAGTCGCTGGGCATTGGCAGCCTGTTCAATGGCGGCTCCCGGTTCGCGGGCGTGACGCCCGCGGTGACGCTGCCGCTGTTTCACGGCGGTGCGCTCCAGGGCCAGTACCGCGGTCGCCGAGGTCAGTATGACGAAGCTGTCGCCGACTATGATGGCGAAGTCGTTCAGGCGCTTCGCGAGACGGCCGACACGGTAACCAGCGAAAAGCAGCTCGCCGAGCGTCTCGCTCAATCGCGCAGCGCACTTGCCGATTATGAGGACGCGCTGCGCGTTGCCCGCGGACGCTACGAGCAGGGCGTCACCGATTATCTAAGCGTGCTCACCGCGCAGGAGAGCGTCGTCAACGCACGGCTCTCGGTCGCCCAGCTCGAATCCCGTTCCTTCACCCTCGATGTTCAGCTGATCCGTGCGCTCGGCGGCGGCTTCGATGCTGCCTGACACCCCTTTCTTCGGAGAAACGACAATGGCCGAACGTGATCCCCAGGTCATCCTGCACGGCGAAAGCCAGCAGATCGAACCGACGAAGGCGGAAGTCGCCGCCGTCGTTCGAACCGCCGACCCGCGACGAAGGAAAGTCCTGCTCGGACTCTCCGCAGGGCTGCTTCTTGCCGGCGGAGGCTGGTATGTGTTCCACGACAGCGGCCAGGTCTCGACGGACAACGCCTATGTCAGCGCCGACAGCGCGCAGGTCACTCCGTTGGTCGCCGCAGCAGTCGTTGCCGTACCGGTCGTCGACACTCAGATCGTTCACAAGGGCGACGTGCTTCTTCGCCTCGATGACAGCGACGCACGGCTTGCCGTCGAACAGGCTGAGGCCGCCTATCTCAAGGCCCGGCGCCAATATTCGCAGTCGTCGGCGACGAGCGGCTCGCTCGCCGCTCAGGTCGGCGCTCGCGACGCGGATATCGGCCAGGCGCACGCTCAGTTCGTCGCCGCCCAGTCAGCGCTCGAAAAGGCCAAGTCCGACCTCGACAGGCGCGAACATCTGGCTGGTGACGGGTTCGTCAGCCGCGAAGAGCTGACCACCTACCGCAACGCCTATGTCAGTGCGCAGTCCAACCTGCGCGAGACGCAGGCGTCGATCGTACAGGCGCAGGCAAACCGCGGCGCGGCGCAGCAGAATTATGCAGCAAACCAGGCGCTGATCGCCGGTACGTCGGTCGATACCAATCCCGACGTTGCCGCTGCCAAGGCCGCCCTCGACCAGGCGCGGCTGAATCTCTCGCGCACGATCATTCGCGCACCCATCGACGGAGTGGTCACAAACCGCCAGGTTCAGGTCGGGCAGCGGATCGCTGCCGGCAATTCGGTGATGACTGTCGTCCCCATTGGCTCGGTCTATGTCGATGCCAATTTCAAGGAAGGACAGCTGACCAGGGTCCGGCCTGGGCAGCCGGTCGAACTCAAGAGCGATCTCTACGGCAGCAAGGTCGTGTTCCACGGCCGAGTGATGGGCTTTGCCGGTGGCACCGGCTCGGCCTTTGCCCTGATCCCGGCGCAGAACGCGACGGGCAACTGGATCAAGGTCGTCCAGCGCTTGCCTGTGCGCATTGCGATCAACCAAAAGGAACTCGCGGCCCATCCGCTGCGCGTCGGTTTGTCGATGGATGCGACCGTCGACGTGTCGGGGAAAGGCGAGCGCTGATGGCGACCGCCGCCGACACTGCGACCTCGAGCGAGATGCCGTGGGGCACGGTGCTTCTCGCGGGTCTCGTGCTTGCGCTTAGCAACTTCATGGTTGTTCTCGACATCACGATCGCCAACGTTTCGGTTCCTCACATCGCCGGCGGTCTTGGAATCTCGCCGAGCGAGGGCACCTGGGTGATTACGTCTTACGCGGTCGCGGAAGCGATCTGTGTGCCGCTGACCGGCTGGCTTGCGAAGCGCTTCGGCGAGGTCAGGGTGTTCGTCGCAGGAATGGTCGGCTTCGGCCTCTTCTCGTTCCTGTGCGGGACGGCTCCGAGCCTCGGCGCCTTAATCGCATTCCGGATCGGCCAGGGGCTAGCCGGCGGGCCGATCATGCCGATCAGCCAGACCTTGCTCCTTCGAATCTTTCCCAAGGACAAGCACGCGATGGCGATGGGCATCTGGTCGATGACCACGATCACCGCGCCGATTTTCGGTCCGATCCTCGGCGGCACGATCAGCGACAATTGGGGTTGGAACTGGATCTTCTTCATCAACGTGCCGATCGGGATCGCCTGCTCCTTCGCGGCCGTCGCGCTTCTTCGGCGAGCCGAATCGAAGACCGAGCGAATGCGCGTCGATGTGGTTGGGCTCGGACTCTTGGTGACCGCTGTAGGCGCGCTTCAGATCATGCTCGACCTCGGCAGGGAGCGCGATTGGTTCGGGAGCCCGTTCATCGACACTCTGGCGATCATCGCAGCGATTGGATTTGCATTTCTGATCGTTTGGGAGTGGTTCGAACGTCAGCCGATCGTCGATTTGAAGGTCTTTCGCCACAGCGGCTTCACCTTCAGCGTCCTTGCTCTGATATTCACCTACGGAAGCTTCTTCGCGACGCTCGTCATTATCCCGCAGTGGCTTCAGAGCCAGCTCGGCTACACTGCAACCTGGGCCGGCTATGCGATGGCCTGGAACGGCGTCGCCGCCGTGTTCATGGCCCCAGTCGCGGCGATGCTCTCGCAGAAAGTCGATCCTCGGATACTCGTCTCGGGCGGGATCCTCTGGCTTGCGGTGACGTCGCTGATCCGGGTGGTGTGGTGGACAAGCGGCGCCGATTTTTGGACGCTTGCGCTTCCGCAGCTAATCCAGGGCGCGGGCATGCCCTTCTTTTTCGTGCCCCTAACGACCCTGGCGCTCGGGGCCGTCAATGAGGACGAAGTCGCATCGGCGGCGGGCCTCATGAACTTCCTTCGCACAATGTCCGGCGCTGTCGCGACCGCGGTCGGAGTGACGATGTGGGAAAATGGAGCTCAGCGCGCCCGGGATTCGCTGAGCAGCACCCTCAACGGCACCGGCTCGGCGATGGCGACCCTTCAAACGCATGGCTTCGGGATCGAGCAATCACGCCAGTACGTCAGCCAAATGGTGGATGCGCAGGCAAATGCAGTTTCCACCATCAACCTGTTCGAGCTCTTCGCCGCCGTTTTCGTGATCGCCGCCGCGATCATCTGGTTCGCCCCAAAACCCAAGCACGCCGTCGCCCTCGACGCCGGCCATTAGAAGGAGTGTTGACATGATCTTCGTTGGAATCGCGCTTTTCGTAGGCGGCCTTCTCACCGCGAGCACATGGTCGGCGATCCGCGGCTCGCACCGAATTCGAACCCGTCGCCTGCCTGATCGCCCTTACGCTTTGTGAAATTCTAACGGCTGCTGGCTCCTCCCCTCCCAGCAGCCGCGGGCGCGGCCGGTGCCTCTTGCCCCTCGACGCCGGCCGCGCCCTCCATTCGACTCGCATTGGTGACAAGCGACAATCGCGGATTGGACGGTCTGCAACCGCATTCGAAGCTCGCGGGCGACGGGTGGTCTGAGGCCTGTTGCGCTCACGGAACAGAGCAGAGCTACGGAGCGTATTTGCAGTTCTGAGGCGCTCATGCGCGCTTCCAGCGACGAAACTATGACAGGGGATTTACAGTGAAAACCACGACCATCTTAGCAATTGCGCTCGGGATCGGCGGGCTTGCGGCATGCAACAAGAGCCCCAACGAGCAGGCAGCCGAAAACGTGGAATCAAACTACGGCAACGCGGCCGAAAATCTCGAAGCGACGACGTCAAACGAGGCGAGCGCTGTTGAAGCAAACGGAGAGAATGCCTCCTCTGCGGTCAAGGCTGCTGGCAAGAACGAGGGAGCCGCAATCAAGAACGAAGGCAAGGCAAAGGCGAATGCGATCCGAAATGAAGGCAACGCCGCTTCGAACAGCCAGTAGCTGAATTTTCAGTCCACTCGCACGCAGGTGGATTGAGCAAGGGCGCTCCGGTGACGGAGCGCCCTTATTCTGCACGCTTTGACCCTTACGGTTTCGCTTCAATGACCAGGTTGAACGGGGTCTCGGCGGCTCGGCGGACGCGGGTGAAGCCCGCTTCACCCAGGACATCCCGGAGCCTCGCTTCGCCAGCCTGCGCGCCAAGGGCAAGGCCGACTTCCTGCGCTTTCGACCCTGGCGTGCAGATCATCGTCGAGGCCGAATAATACATTCGGCCAACGGGGTTGAGGTTCTCGGCCAGACTGTCGCCAGCCATCGGCTCGACGATCATGAATGTGCCGTCGGGCTTCAGCATCTCGCGCACGTGTCCCGCCGCGCCGATCGGATCGCCCATGTCATGCAGACAATCGAAGACGCAGACGAGGTCAAAGTCCTTGCCCGGCGCCTCCTTGGCTTTCACGGTCTCGAAGCGGAGATTGGGCGGGTTGCCGGCTTCTCCAGCAGCTTCCCGGGCCCGTTCGATCGACTTGTCATGATAGTCGATCCCAACGAACTCACTGTTCGGAAAAGCCTGCGCCATGAGGATGGTGGAAGCGCCCGCGCCACAGCCGATATCGGCGACCCGTGCTCCGTGCTCGAGCTTCTCGATGACGCCGTCGAGCGCGGGCAGCCAGGCGGAGACCAGGTTTGCGCGATAGCCTGGACGGAAGAATTTCTCGCACCCGCGGAAGAGGCATTCATGGTGCTCGTGCCAGCCAACACCAGCACCGGACTGGAAGGCGTCGGTGATCTTGGGCTCATCGATGTAGCCCGATGCAATCAGCTCGAAGGCTGGAGCAACATAGACTGGCGAATCCTCATTCGCGAGCGCCATCGCCTGCTCCGCATTCATTGAAAAGCGGCTGCTTTGCGCATCATAATCGACAAAGCCCGATGCCGCCTGAGCGGATAGCCACTCGCGCACATAGCGCTCGTCGAGGCTCAAGCGATCGGCAAGCACTTGGCTGGTTGAGGGCCCGATCTCGGCAAGCTTTCCATAGAGACCAAGCTTCACCCCGGTGATCACGAGACTGCCGCTCATTGCGGCAGCCATGTCGCCGACCATCTTGTGCATGAATTGTTCGAGTTTCGCCGGGTCCGGCGGGTTCGTCTGGACCGGCTGCGGCGGAGCCATTGTCGCCATGCGTGCCTCCCTGTCCTGAGTCGGGGATGCGACATTTACCACCAGTTGGTGAGTTCGCGAACCAGCCAAATCCCGATCGAGGTGAAAGGAAACCAGCCCCGGGCGTGGCCGCCGAGTGTCGAGCGAGCGGCTCTATCGAAGCTTTGTGATCTTCAATCGGTCGGCTTTCGCCCGGTCCTTCACGGATTCCTCGCTCCTCGTCAGGGCCTTCGCAATTGCGCGAACAGACATGCCCTTGGAGGCGAGAGTGTGGAGCTTTTGGATTTCATCCTGGCGCCACGGTTGCCGGTGCCGCTCGAACCGTTCCCCCATATCGCTCCCCCTGCCGAACTCCTGGTTCGGCTTAGCATTCCCGAACGCTTCAGGACACAAAATCAGAAGTCTCCGAGAAAGCCAATTCGAGTGCCCGGACCGATTCGGATTTGCCTCTTTTCGTTGGCGGTCGCCGGCCTGAAAAGTGCCCCTTATCCAAAGTTAACCCAAACAAAAACAAGCACTTAGACGAAATGTAACCTCTTTATTTACCGTCCTTTTGGAGGTCGGCGAAAGGATCTGCGGCGTAATTTCAAATGGCTGTCACGGACGACAGTCCAGGAGCGACGCTCCTGCGAACCAAGGAGCGAAGACCATGGGCAAGTTTCTGAAGCTCATCAAGAATAACAAGGGCGCGACGGCCATTGAATACGGCCTGATTGCGGCTCTTATCGCCGTTGCGGCGATTGGCGCGATGCAGGGCATCGGCAACAAGTTGAACACCACGTTCAACAACGTGTCGAACCACCTGAACTAAAGCGGCTCTCGACTCCCACTTCGGGTTGCAGCTTGTGCGGCGGCATCGCTTCGATGCCGCCGCACTTTCTTTGTCGAAAGGCCGCGTCGGAAGACCTGCCCGGTTCCTAACCTCGTGGTAACCATATTTTGGCATTGGTTTCTCCATGACGTCTCCGACTTCAGGCCGTGTGCATCCGCCAACCTTGTTGTCGGACCTGCCGCTCGCTTTTGGGTTCATCCTGCTTGTCTGCTGCGCCGCTTCAGGCGTCTGGCTGTATCAGCTGCAGCTCGATGCAGATGCCTGGGTTCGTCACACGCTCGAGGTCGAGAACCAGCTGTCGGACGTCCAGATCGAGGGCCTAAGAGCCGCTGTGGATGTCCGCTCGAGCGTCCTTGCCGGGCGTTCGGGCGCCGACATCGACATCCGATCGGTCAGCGGCCGCTTCATTTCCCATGTCGAAGCGCTCCGCGGACTTACCGCAGACAATCCTTCGCAGCAGGCGAGCATCGCCGAACTCGAAACATTGAGCAACCGGCGCTTTGGGGTTCTTGAGCGGGCGCTCGCGGAAAGGCGCGCCGGCCACCTCGCTCAAGCGGCGGAACTGATTACTGCGCCGCGAATGAACTCGGTGCTGGATCGCGCGAAAAGCGACATGGATGAGATCAGGTCCACTGAGGTAAAGCTTCTCAATGAGCGAGCTCGCCGCGCCGAACGCATCCAGCGTTTTGCCTCCTGGGCGCTTGCAGCGAGCATGTTGCTGACCTTCATGTTCACCGCCTTCGTCTTTCCCGAGCGGCGGGATAGGATCCGAGCACTTTGGACGACCAAGCAGGCGCTGGAGTCCGCGCTCCAGACGAAACGCTCATTCGTCGCCAACATGAGTCACGAAATTCGAACGCCGATGAACGGTGTGCTCGGCTTCATTGAACTGATGCTCTCGGGAGATCTCTCCGAGGAACAGCGCAAGCGCGCTGAAATGATCGACACTTCGGGACGGGCCATGATGCGGCTTCTGAACGACATCCTCGATTTTTCGAAGATCGAAGCTGGACTGATGCATGTCGCCCACGAGCCCTTTGATGTGCGTCACACTTTGAGCTCCTGCGTAAAGCTTGTGTCGCCCGCAGCGACACGCAAATCGCTGGACCTTCAGACCGATATTTCAGCGGCCATTCCAAAGATGGTTCTGGGCGACAGCCTGAGGACCCGGCAAATCGCGCTCAATCTGCTTGGGAATGCCGTCAAGTTCACCGAGGAAGGATCGATCGCTCTGCGCGCCTTCCTATCTTCGGCAAGCGGGGCAGAAGCCCTGATCCTCGAAGTGCAGGATACCGGAATTGGAATCGACGAGGGTCGCCAGTCAAAAATCTTCGAAGAGTTTGCCCAGGCCGACAATTCGATCACCGCGCGTTTTGGAGGCACGGGGCTGGGTCTCACGATAACGATGCGGCTGGTCAAGCTGATGGGAGGTACTCTCGAGCTCGAGAGCGCTCCTGGGAATGGCTCGAAATTCCGGGTGATCCTCCCGATCGAGCGCGCGCTCGCCGGCGGGGCGGAAACACAGGGACCTGCCGAGGTTCCCGGCCCGAGAGCCTCCACGGCTCGCCGCATTCTCCTTGCCGAAGACCATGACGTGAACCAGCAGCTCTTCATGACCATGCTTGCGCAGCTCGGATGGCGAGCGGACCTCGCTCCCAACGGAGCGGAGGCGATCCGGATGATCGAGGAGGCCAGAGGGCAGGGTGATCCCTACCGCCTCGTGTTGATGGACATGCAGATGCCGGTTCTGGACGGCATCGAGGCGACCCGTAGAATTCGAGCGAGCGGCATCACCGCTGAACAGCTCCCGATCCTGGCGCTTACCGCCAATGTCTATGAGGAGGATGTCGCAGCCTGTTTCGAGGCCGGAAGCCAGGCGCACCTCGCCAAGCCCATCGAAATGAAGGAGCTCGACCGAGCGCTTCGCAAATGGGCCCAGGCGCCCTCACGGGTAACGCCCAAGCTGCAGTTCAGCCCCGAGCTTCGCGAGCGCTACAATCGAGGAAAATCCGAGGCGCTCGAAGCGGTCGACGAGTTGATCAGGCGCGGCGCTTTCACAAACGGCGAGCTCGCGTCGGTAGCAGACCTTCTCCACAAACTCGCGGGCACTGCAGCAATGTTCGGAGAGGCCGAGCTTGGCCGCCGAGCACGCGAGCTCGAAGTCGGAATTGGCGACTGGACTGACGGCGAACGGGGCGCGAGGATCCGGGCCTGCGCTGCGGCGGTCAAGAAAGCGGCTTGAGCTCGAAAATGGCAAGGATCATCGTCGCCGAAGATGACGCTATCGTCAGCGACATCGTCCGCGAAGCGCTGACGAATGCCGGACATGTCGTTGGAGTGGTGGACAATGGCGTTGACGCGCTTCGTGCGATTCAGCTCAAGAAACCCGACCTCGTGATCCTCGATTGCACCATGCCCGAGCTGAGCGGTCTCATCGTGCTTCGTGAAATGCGAACCTCGACGACCCTCTACGACACGCCAGCTCTGGTCCTCACCGGCCGCCAGAGCGCCCGAGACGTCGAGCTTGCCTACAATCAAGGCGCGGACGACTATATGAAGAAGCCGTTCGATCCCGATGAACTCGTTTTTCGGGTCGAGGAGCTGCTCGAGAAGCGCAAGGCAAATCGCAGCTAGGCTGCAGATTTTCGAGCCGCTCGAAGGATCAACTTCGCGAATGTTCGATCAAGAGCTGGTTAACCATCCAACCTCACTCTTAGCTAACTAAAGATAAGTAAGAAGCCCATTCGCTGCTGTCGTGATCAACGCACGCCGGCGTCGAAGGAGAGTGGACATGACCAAGTTTTATAGGCTTCTGAAGAATGTTAAGGGCGCGACTGCCATCGAATATGGCCTCATTGCAGCCCTTATTGCCGTCGCCGCCATCGGTGCGATGCAGGGCATCGGAAACAAACTGAGCACGACGTTCAACAACGTTTCCAATAATCTGAACTAATCGCTCGGTTCAGGTTCCAGGACGGCGGCGCCAGTGGCGCCGCCGTTTTTGTTTGTGCCACCAACGATCAGCGGCCGAGTTTCTCGGCCAAATCGGGGCCGCAGGTTCCAACCAGTCTAGGCACTTTCGGCTGCTTCCAAGTAGAAGGGCGTTGAAGCCTGGCCGAAGGAACGCCGCAAGATGCCCGAAAATCGAGATCCACTGTTACTGCCCGTTCCCATCCACTCCCTCCGACCCACGCAGCTTACCGTCGGCCTGATCGAGGTCGACGCGAAGCGCAAAGAATGGGGCATGCTCGGCGAGAAGAGAAGCGAATATCTAGGACAGCACATGATGCCGGTGGTGATTGGTCCCAAGGGTCGGCCATATGTGATCGACCATCATCATCTCGCCCGAGCGCTGCACGATGAAGGGCAAAAGACGGTGCTGATCCAGCCGGTCGCAAACCTTGGAAGTCTCTCGCAGGAGCATTTCTGGCGTTTCCTCGACAACAAGGGCCTGATTCACCCGTTCGACGAACATGGCCGCAGGCAGCCTTATGAGGCGATCCCCAAGAAGATTCGCCATCTGAAGGACGACCCCTACAGATCGCTCGCCGGTGCCGTTCGCAACGCCGGAGGCTACGCCAAAGAGTCGGTACCCTTCACGGAATTCATCTGGGCCGACTATTTCAGGAAATCGTTCAGCGCGCGGGACATCAAAAACCATTGGAAGCGGACGGTGCAAGAGGCAGTTGCACTCGCAAGACAACATGATGCGCATTTCATGCCCGGTTGGTGCGGCCCCTCTCAGAATTGACCGAAAGCTAATTTCCAGGTCCCGACCCAAAGCGGATATTGGATCTCAATCCCACGCTCGGTTACGCTCATGTCACGACAGGGAGCGCCTCGATGTCCATTTCCCAGCTCGCCACCATCATCTCGCTTGTTTCTGGAATGGCGGTCGTTGTTTCGCTGATTTTCTTGGCGCTTCAAATCCGGCAGTCCAATCGAAACCAGAAGTCGCTCATGCAGCAGGGGCGGACCACCAGAACGGTGGAGATCATGCTAAAGATGACGGATCGGCATGTCGGCGAAACAATCGAAATTGCGCACAGGAATTGTGCCGCTCTGAACCCGGCGCAGATCTGGTGTTTCTACGGCTTCGCCGGAGCAATCTTCTGGACCTATGAGGATTCATTCCTTCAACTTCAGGCCAATACGCTCGACGCATCAAGCTGGCAGTCCGACGAGACGACACTGAAACGGCTTCTCGCGTTCCCAGCGTATCGAGTCGTCTGGAGGATGGCGCGCGACGGCATGGGTCCGAGGTTTCGCGAATATGTCGATTCGGTCGTTGAGGACGTACAGCGCGGCGGCTCTGAAAGCTTGGGCGATCTGTGGGCAATCTACGCGGCGGAGGAAATCGCGGCAGCCCAAAGGGCTTGAGCGGCTCGAGCTGACGTCCGCCATCATCCAGCCCATTGCGAACGGGGCCTCGAGGCCTCAGCTCACCAAATTAGAGTCGCGAAACAGTCGCCAATTTCCATCCTCTTCCTTGCGCAAAATTGTCAAAGTGTAGCCCGAGCGATGGAGCGCCGGTCCCGCCGAAGGGGTGATCGTCAGGTCGATATGATTGCGGATCCAGGCCCAGTCACCGGCCACCTGGACTTCTTCGAGATTGGCCTCTCCGTCCAACTTCACACCCTTGAGGGCTTCAAAGTCCGCTTGGAATTGGTCCTTTCCAAACGGCTCTCGGCCGGGGGTCATGAAAACGACGTCGTCGGCCATCAAATTGAGAATGGCCGGAAGGTCTCCCGCTCTGCTGGCGGTCATCCAAGTCTCAACCAGCTCCCGAATTGCGTGTTCGTCGTCACTCATGTTGGGCAATAACCGGACGATCATGCACTGGTTCCTGCCGGCCCCCTGTCCACCCTCCTATTGCGGATATCAGATGAGGGCAGCACAACGGGGGGTAAGGCCGGACATCGGCGCGGCATGAACGACGATTTTTTCCGCGCCTCCATTTTGCCTTTGGGGAGAGCGGTTATGGCGCGTAAAATTTGGCTGGGCATAATATTGGCGACGACGTCTCTGAGTGCGATTGCCGCGCCCTCAAGATCGACCGCGGCCCCGCCGAGCATCTTCGAGAACCCAAGCACTCTTCCCTTTCAGGCACCTCGCTTCGATGTGATCCGCGACAGCGATTTCCTGCCCGCTTTCGATGAGGCGATGGCCGCGCAGCAATCGGAGATCGAGCGCATTGCCAACGATCCAAGTGCGCCGACCTTTGCGAACACGCTCGTTCCAATGGAGCGCTCGGGCCGAATGCTTCAGCGGGTGCAGGCGACGTTTGGAGTTCTCAGCCAAGCCGATACGAACCCCGATCGACAGGCGGTTCAGAAGGCAGTCGCGCCGCGCCTCGCCGCACATTCCGACGCAATCTATCTCAATCCGAAGTTGTTCGCCCGGGTACGGGCGATCTACGACAATCGCGACCGGCTCCAGCTTGATCCGGAACAGCGCCAGCTGCTGAAGATCGTATATCAAAGGTTCGTTCGAGCCGGCGCCCAGCTTTCGTCTGCCGATCAGGCCAAGCTTCGAGCGATCAACACGCAATTGTCGACTCTTCAGACCGCGTTTCAGCAAAAATTGCTCGCCGGAACCAAGGCAGGCGGACTGATCGTCAGCAATCCCGCTCAGCTGAGCGGCTTTAGCGAGGGCGAAATCGCCGGCGCGGCTCAGGCCGCGAAGGCACGAGGGCTTTCCGGGCAGTGGCTGGTTCCGCTTCAAAATACGACCCAGCAGCCGGCGCTTGCCTCGATCGCCGATCGCGGCACTCGGCAGCAATTGTTTGATCTGAGCTGGACCAGAACCGAGAAAGGCGACTCGAACGACACCCGCCAGACGATCGCCGCAATCGCGCAGCTTCGGGCGCAAAAAGCGGCGCTTCTCGGCTATCCCAACTGGGCGGCCTACGTGCTCTCCGACCAAATGGCCGAAACGCCTGCAAACGCCGAGGCGTTCATGGCCAAGCTCATCCCCGCAACTGCAGCCGAACAGCACCGCGAGGCAAACGAGATCGATCAGGTCATCAAGTCGGGCGGGGAAGATTTCACGGTAAAGCCGTGGGACTGGGAGCGTTACTCCGAGCGCGTTCGGAAGGCCCGTTTCGACCTCGATCAAAACGAGGTGAAACCCTATTTTGAGCTTAACAACGTGCTTCAGAAGGGGCTCTTCTTCGCTGCCAACCAGCTTTACGGAATCACGTTCAAGGAGCGGCACGACCTGCCCGTCTGGAACCCCGATGTCCGAGTCTTCGAGGTATTCGACAAAGGCGGGGGGCACCTCGGAATCTTCTATTGCGACTATTTCAAGCGTGACAACAAGCAAGGCGGGGCGTGGACTAGCGCCTTCGTTTCGCAGTCCAAGCTGCTCGGCACGACGCCGGTCGTCTACAACGTCGCCAACTTTCCCAAGCCCGCTCCAGGGCAACCTGCGCTGATCAGCTCTGATGATGTGAGCGGAATGTTTCACGAGTTCGGGCACGCGCTCCATGCGCTCTTCCAGAATGTGACTTATCCCTCGCTCGGAATGACGGCGCGCGACTGGGTCGAATTCCCCTCCCAGTTCAACGAACACTGGGCGCTCGATCCCAAGGTGCTCGCCAATTACGCCGTTCACTACAAGACGGGAGCACCCATGCCCGCGGCTCTTGTGGACAAGATTCGGCGAGCATCGACGTTCAACCAGGGTTATGATTTGGGCGAACTCATCGCAGCCGCCGAGCTGGACATGCGCTGGCACGAACTGCCGGTAAGCGCTCCGCCTCAGGATCCGGACCAGTTCGAAGCCGCGGCGCTTAACGCCATGGGGCTCGACGTGACCGACGTTCCGCCGCGATACCGGTCGAGCTATTTCCAGCACATCTGGTCCGGGGGCTATGCAGCCGGATATTACGGATATCTGTGGACCCAGATGCTCGATGATGATGCATTCGCCTGGTTCGAGGCTCACGGGGGTCTAACTCGCGCAAACGGCGAGCGCTTTCGCGATCTGATCCTGTCGCGCGGGCACTCGGAGGATTACGGCACCATGTTCAAGGCCTTCTACGGAGCGGCGCCAGATATCGAGCCGATGCTAGAAGACCATGGCCTCATCGATCGCCAGCAAACCAGCGCCAGCCCGAAGGGCGAACGCGGCAACTGAGCCGGCGCATTGCCATTGCCGACCCTCTGATCTTGGGACGAACTTAGCCTCGGTCAGACTGGATTGCCCCTCTGCGTCGGGCGGCGCGAGCTAATTGCCGGTGATCTGGCTGAACCCGAAGGTGATTGCTGCGATCGCGAGCGCGAAGAGCACGACACCAATCGCGACGATCCAGATCTCTCGCTCGGTGGGATAGGGTACGACGGCCTTTCTTTGCGGGGCAGGCGCCGGAGGATCGCGCCTGATGCGCGAAGGACGCACTGCCGCTCGAAGCTCGACTGCCTTCTTGCCAGGGTTCGACTGCTTGCTCACTCGGCCAGCTCTACGCGCTTGCGGTTACGACGCCGTTAGCAAGATCAAAGAAGTGTGGCCCGCTCCGAGGGACTTGAACCCCCAACCTCCGGGTTCGAAGCCCGGCGCTCTATCCAGTTGAGCTAGGAGCGGTCGCAACGATTTAGTGGCGAACACCGCCGATTTCCATCGTCCTGTTCCGACCAAATGCGGCGCCAAGCCGTCGAGCAAGTTGCGCCGCAATATCAGCCGCTTTCGCTTTCAAGAGCGGCGCTTTGAGTTCCAACCATGGATGACCTCAAGATGCGGACCTCTTGAACCTTACATCGTCGATGTAGATCACGCCCTTCTTCGAGGTCGCGGAAGTGTCTTCGAAGACGATCACGAATTCCTTGAGGCTGCGAAGGTTGGCGATGCCTTCGAAATCCTTCAAAGGGATCACGAGATCCTGCCATTGGTCGGTCACTCCGTGCACATAGAAGTGGCTGCTCTGATCCATCGAGTCCTTGAGTTCGACCTTGAAGATCGTGGTGAAGCCCATCCTGGGATCGCCCTTTACGCGAAACGCCAGGCTGTCGAACTTTGACGCGTCCAGATTTTGCAGCCGCATCCAAAGACCGCCGAAAGCCGGATTCTTGGAATCGACGCTGTAGATGAGTCGAAGCGCGAAACCCGAGCTTCCAAACCGATTGGCGCGGTCGAACGATTCAATACATCCCTGCATCGGGTCGTTCGGATCCTTGATCCATGCGCCGAAATCGCCGCCAAGATTGTTGGGCTTGGTGCCCGAATTGAAATCAGCGACCATCAAATCGCTCGCGGCCTTTTGCGCTGGCCCGGCAGCGGATGCCGCGGGCGACGGACTGCTCAGACAGAAAATGAACGCAGCGATGCTGGCGACGACGCGGTTGCGAATTTCCATAGATCGTCAGGATACCACTAAGAATTGCGCGGCGCACAGGGATACGACTTGCCGAGTTCGAAAGGCCGATCGAAGCCCGATCGAGCTCGGCCTGGACGGTCCCGGCACCGGTCTTCCCAAGGGCTCGAGCTCGAGGCGGGAGACGGGCACTGATCGCTCCCCAATAGCTGTTCAGCCGGCCTATCGAATGTTAATCGACGCACTCGACAATCACCGGGGCAAAGGGGCGAAAACCAATGAAATCCCGCTTGCGGCTAGGGCTGCCGCTTCTCGCGTGCAGCGCGCTCGTTCCCCCTCCTGCCGCGGCGACGACCAAAGCGCCCCCTGTCGCCGCTCATGTGACGCCGCTCGAGGGCCTTAAATATCGTCTCGTCGGGCCGTTCCGCGGCGGCCGCGCGACGGGCGTTTCCGGAGTGAGCGGTGACCCTTACACTTTCTATTTCGGTGCGGCCTCGGGGGGCCTTTGGAAGACGACCGATGGCGGACTGACCTGGAAGCCGCTGTGGGACAAGTTTGCCGAGGCGGCTCCGGCGGTCGGCGCAATCGCCGTCGCTCCGTCCGACCCCAACATTCTTTACGCCGGCACCGGCGAGATCAACATCCGCGGCAACGTCGTCGTCGGGAACGGGATCTACAAGTCCGTCGACGCAGGCAAGACGTGGAGTTTCTCGGGACTTCGCGATACTCAGGTGATTGGCCGGATCATCATCGATCCGAAGGATCCGAACCGTCTCTTTGTCGCAGCGCTTGGCCACCCGTTCGGCCCCAACGAGGAACGCGGCATCTTCCGCTCGAGCGATGGCGGGAAGACGTGGGCCAAGGTCCTTTATGTCGACGACAGGACCGGCGGCTCCGACATCGCCTTCCAGCCCGGCAATCCTCAGGTGATGTATGCCGGGATGTGGCAGGCCTATCGCAAGCCTTGGATCATGGAGAGCGGCGGCCCTGGAAGCGGCTTCTTCAAGTCGACCGACGGCGGATCGACCTGGACGAAGCTCAGCGGCAACGGCCTTCCCGAAGGCATTCTGGGACGCGTCAATGTCGCTCCGACGAGCGACCCGAACCGCGTTTATGCGATGATCGAGGCGAAGAAGGGCGGTCTTTATCGAACCGACGATGGTGGCAAGAGCTGGAAGCTTGTCAACGACAAGAATGAGTACCGGCAGCGCGCCTGGTATTTCAACACGGTCTTTGCGGATCCCAAGGCTCCCGACACCGTCTATGTCCTCAACACGGCGCTCTACCGGTCGACCGACGCCGGCAAGACGTTCAAGAATCTTCACACGCCGCATGGCGACGACCACGAGCTGTGGATCGATCCCACGGACCCCAAGCGGATGATCAATAGCAATGACGGCGGCGCGGCCATCACCGCCGATGGTGGCGACACCTGGTCATCGGACATGAACCAGCCGACGGCCCAATTCTATCATATCTCAACCGACGATCAGTTCCCGTTCCGCATCTACGGCGACCAGCAGGACAATTCGAGCGTGTCGATCGCGAGCGCAGGCCGCGACGGGGGCGTCGGGATCGAGGATTATTACGAGGTCGGCGGGGGCGAGAGCGGCTATATCGTTCCAGATCCCACCGATCCGAACATCGTCTATGGCGGCGGCTACGACGCCGAGCTGACCCGCTACGACCACCGGACGGGAATGACCCGCGAGATCACGCCCTGGCCGCGAAATTCCATGGGTTGGGCTCCCGACAATCTCGAGCACCGTTTCCAGTGGACGGCTCCAATCATGGTCTCGAGACACGCACCGCACGCGCTTTATTTCGGCGGTGAAGTTCTTTTCAAATCGATCGATCAAGGCGCGAGTTGGAAGGTCGTCTCGCCGGATCTCACGCGCAACGACAAGACCAAGCAGCTATCCTCGGGCGGCCCGCTGACCAAGGACAATACAAGCGTCGAGATCTACGACACGATCTTCTCGATCGCAGATGGGGCGGACGCGAACGAGATCTGGGTCGGAACGGACGACGATCTCGTTCAGATCACGCGCGATGGCGGCGCTCACTGGCAGAACATCACTCCGCCGCAAATGCCGGAGTGGGCGACGATCGACATGGTCGAGGTCGACGAAGCTCGGCCAGGAACGGCTTATGTCGCGGCTGACCGCCATCGGCTCGACGACTTTAGGCCCTATGCTTTCAAGACTACCGACTATGGGCGGACCTGGACCACAATCACGTCGGGCATTCCGGAGGACTCGTACGTCCACGTGGTACGCGTCGATCCGGCGCGAGCCGGACTCCTTTATGCCGGCACCGAGAGAGGCGTGTTCGTGTCGTTCGACGACGGCTCGAAATGGCAACCGCTGCAGCTCAATCTTCCGATTGTTCCGGTGCATGACCTTGCGGTTCACGGAGATTCTCTCGCGGTCGCGACCCACGGGCGAGCCTTCTGGATGCTCGACGACCTCTCACCAGTTCGGCAATGGTCCGACGCTGCCGAGACCAGCGAGGCCTATCTCTTCGCTCCGCAGGCGGCGAGCCACACCGTGTTTCCGACCAGAATGCGGGCCCTGCGCTTCTTTGGAGGCGCCAATCCGCCGGCGGGCGCGGTGATCGATTATTGGCTCTCGCCGCAGTTCGGAACGCCCAGAGACAACGACGACGAGAAGGCGAGCGACGGGCCCAAGAAGGACAAGGCGCCCGATCCGCTCGCGTCACGGATCAAGCTCGAGATCCTCGATTCCGGTGGTCATGTGATCCAGACGGTTCCCGAGCCTGGGCCGAAAGAGCAGGGTGAGCCGAAGCTGGCTCGGCCTCGTCCGAATGCTCCGGCGAAGGCCGTCCCCGGCGAGGCGGAACAGGCCGCGGCCGAGGAAGAAGAGGACGAAGGGCCGCCCAAGCCAAAACTCACGCACTACGCCGGTCTCAACAGCTTCGTCTGGGATATGCGCTATCCAAGCGCGACCGCAATCCCGCACTCGCCGCTCTGGGCGGGGAGTGTCGAGGGACCGCGCGCCCTACCAGGAAATTACGAGGTGCGCTTGACGGTCGACGGCAAGACCCAGACCCGTCCGCTGGTCATTGTTCCCGATCCCCGAGGCATCGCATCGGCAGAGGCGCTCCGCGCTCAATTCGAGCTTCACCAGGAGATCAATGCGGAGCTAAGCGCGGTCGATAATGCCGTTCTCGACATCCGCGCGACTCGCGCTCGTCTCGAGGCCTTGAAGGCTTCGAGGCCGGCCCTCGCTGCCAGTGCAGACGATGCTATCGTGAAGATGACCGCGATCGAGGAAGTGCTGGTTCAGCCGCGCGCTCATGCATCCGAAGACGCTCTCAACTATCCTATACAACTCAACAATATGATCGCTGCTCTTGGATCGCTGATCGATGACGGCGATTATCCGCCGACGGCGCAGGAGAGCCAGGAATTCGTTCAGCTCAAGACCGAGGCCGAGCGGCAACTCGCCGCCTGGGCTGCGCTGAAGGCCGGCCCGGTGAGAGCGCTCGAGCAGCCGCACAAATGACTGACAAGGCGATCGGCTAGAAAGGTGGCGCGCTTGTCACTCGACGGGCGAGCTCCGCTAGAGCAATTAGGCAGCCGATGAGGGGGGAAATGATCCTTGCCGGGGCGGCTTTCGCAGCGCTCGCCGGTCCCGCTGCGGCGGACGACAAATCTCCGATCTGTCCGGACCGCCCGGGCAAGGCGACGTCCGCTTGCACCGTTCCTCAAGATCACTGGCAGATTGAAACCGGCCTTGCCGACTGGTCGCTCCAGAAGAGCGACGGAGAGCGCGATACGTCGCTCGTGCTTGGTGAAACGACCATCAAATACGGCCTGACCGATTCTTCGGACGTCGAGATTGATGTAACTCCGTTTGAGCGCTCGACGAGCAGCGTTGGAAGTGTTCATGAAAGCGCCAGCGGCTTTGGGGACATCAATCTCATCTTCAAGCAGCGGCTGACGAAGTCGGATGGGCCCATCCAGATCATCGCCATGCCCTTCCTGAAGGTTCCGACCGCCGATCATTTGCTCGGCAATGGGAAGCTGGAGGGCGGGCTGCGATTCCCGGTCGGCTACCAAATCCCGAAGACTCCGCTCAGCCTCGGCCTGACGCCCGAGTTCGACTGGGCGGCGAACAGCGACGGGACGGGACATCATCTGGCGATGGAGCAGGTCGCGACCCTTGGTTTTGCGGCGACGGACAAGCTCAATATCTCGGCCGAGATCTGGGGGGCTTGGGATTGGGACCCTACTGGAACGACGCGCGAGGCGAGCGCCGATGGTTCGGTCGCCTATCTCCTGACGAACGATGTTCAGCTCGACGCCGGCGCCAATTTCGGGCTCAACAAGGCAACCCCGAACGCCGAGTTCTACGCTGGTGTATCCGTCCGGTTCTAGAAAAGCGGTCCTAAGAGCGGAGCAGCTTCTTCACGCCTCGGGCCGCCTGGCGAAGACGCTGCTCGTTTTCGACAAGGGCAATTCGAACGAAACCTTCGCCCTCCTCGCCGAAGCCAACGCCCGGGGCGACCGCGACCCCGGCCTCCAAAAGAAGCGTCTTTGCAAATTCCATCGATCCAAGGTTGTGAAACCGTTCGGGGATCGGGGCCCAGGCGAACATGCTCGCCTCGGGAACCGGGATCTCCCAGCCAGCCCGCCCGAAAGTTTCGACCAGGATGTCGCGGCGCTGGCGGTAAAGTTTCCTGTTGTAGTCGACGATGTCCTGCGGGCCGTTGATCGCTGCGACTGCAGCGGCCTGAACCGGAGTGAAGGCACCGTAATCCAGATAGGATTTGACCCGCGCCAGGGCCTCGATCAGCCGGGCGTTGCCGACCGCGAAACCGATCCGCCATCCGGCCATCGAATAGGTCTTGCTCATCGAGGTGAACTCGACCGCGACATCCCTCGCGCCTTCGACCTGGAGGATCGAGGGTGTTGGAGCCTCGCCAAAATAGATTTCGGCATAAGCAAGGTCCGAGATGAGGATCAGCTCATTCTCGCGTGCGAATGCGACCAGGCGCTCATAGAAAGGAAGGTCGGCGACATAAGCGGTCGGGTTTGAGGGATAGCCGATCACCAGCACCTTCGGCCTTGGGACCGTGTAGCGCATGGCGCTTTCGAGACGCTCGAAAAAGGCCTCGCCGGGGGCAGCAGGGATCGAACGAACGGCAGCTCCGGCAATGATGAACCCGAAGCTGTGGATCGGATAGGAGGGGTTGGGCGCAAGCACGACGTCGCCGGGCGCAGTGATCGCCTGGGCGAGGTTGGCGAGACCCTCTTTCGAACCCAAGGTGACGATGACCTCCTTGTCGGGATCGACGCTCACTCCAAAGCGGCGCTTGTAATAAGCGGCCTGCGCTTTCCTCAGCCCAGGGATTCCTCGGCTCGCCGAGTAGCGGTGGACGTGGGGCTTCCTCGCAACCTCCGCGAGCTTCTCGATCACGTGCGCCGGGGGAGACCCGTCGGGGTTGCCCATTCCAAGATCGATGATGTCCTTGCCGCGGCTTCGCTCCGCCGCCTTCATCGCGTTGACTTCGGCGAATACATAAGGGGGAAGGCGCTGGATCCGGTAGAATTCGTCACTCATTCGAGCGTCATTGCGGGGGACTTGGCGCCGACGCAATCCATGGCTTTTCGCTTCTGGGGTCAGACCGGCCCGCTGACCGACACATGGGCGCCATCGGCATCGCTGATGCCGGCAATGTGGACTCCGTGCATCGCCTTCGGTTCGCGCGTAAAGTTGATCCCGAGCTCCGAGCGCCGGGCGTAAAACTCGCCAAGATCGTCGACCGCGAAGCCAAGTTCGACCGACCCGGCGGGATTGGCCTTGGACGCGGGATGGAGTTCAAGGACGGTGTCGCCGGTCGCGAACTCACTCCAGAAGGGCGAATCGAATTTCACCTCGAGCCCGAGCTTGTCGCGGTAAAAAGCGATCGCTCGGTCCATGTCGCTGACATATTTGATCGCGTAAGCGAGGCGCATGGTCCTTCTCCTATCGAGGAAGAAGAGCATAGGATCGGCGAAAGGCATCAGTCTCCGCGGCGGTAAAGGCGGTTCCTGGGCCGAGCTCGGCCTTTTCGGGAACGCCAGTCACAAAATAAGCGATTCCAAGCCCTCGCGAGCGGTCGATCCAGATGCCGCTCTTCATTCCATAGGCATCGCCGGCATGGCCGACCAGCGTTCGCCCCTTCGTTCCCATGTCGTCGGAGCAGCCCTTGACGAGCGTCGGGATCTGCTGACTTGCTCGCCCGTAACTGCAGTAGAAGCCGCCGTCGGTAATGCCGTTGGCGGCATCGCTCGAAGAATTGCCGGTCATTCCGTTGAAGCGCCACACCTGGGTAAGGAGCGTATCGACCGAAGCGCTTGAAAGAACCCGAACTCCGTCAAGCGTTCCGCCATTCAGAAGCATCCGGCCGATTCGGGCAAGACCGCGCGCCGATATCCGAAGTCCGCCCTGCGGCGCGAACAGCGAGCCGTTCTCCCCCGCTTTCCAAAACGAAAGATCGCACGGCTCGTTTTCTTTCACGAAGACAGGGCAGTTCGGCCGCTTCCCATGGAGGTCATCCTTCAGCGGCTTTCCGGCTGGGTCGTCGAGTTCGACGGCCCTGGCAATCTCGGTATCGCTGCAGGTCGGCCAATTGTAGCACGCGTCGAGCTTCATGGGTTCAAGGACGTTGCGGCGCATCCAGATGTCGAACCGCTCACCTGTGACCTTCTCGACGATCGAACCGACGATCGGAAAGTTGAGGTTGGTATATTTGAAATAATTGTCGCCAGGCCCGTGCCGCGAGTCCCAATTTGCGGGGTCGGCCATGACGTTCTGGAGCGACTGGCCGAGCGGGATCACATAGTCATCGTCGTGCTCGCGAACCGAGCTCGTATGCGAGAGCAGCATTCCAAGGGTGATCGGCCGATCGGGAAAGTTCGGGTTGCGAAGGCTCCAGCCGAGCCAGCTCGAGACGTCACTCGTCAGATCGAGCTTGCCCTCTTCAATGAGCTTCATGACCCCGATCGATGCGACCATCTTGCTTACGGACGCAACTCGAACGGGGTCGTCGGCAGTCACTCGCCGGCCAGTTCTTGCCTCGGCGATGCCGTTTGCAAAGCTCCCGATTTCGCCGTTTCGGTCGAAGGCGACACCGACCTCCGAATGAACCGGAGGGCGGACTTCAACGCCGGCGCAGGCTGAAAGCATGAATGCGAGGCAGAGATGAGAAAGGCGCATGCTTTCCAAGCTTATGCTGTTGGAACTGCCGGCTCCAGTCCTCGCGGATGCGTTCGCAATGTGAACGGCGAAGCATTAAGTGGGTGAGATGGCGGACGAAGCGAACATGTCGGGGGCGATGCCGACGCTCGAGGATTGGCAGCATTGGACTTTGGTCATGGGCCGCGCCCAGCAGATGCTAATGGAGTTCTGGGCCGAGCAGATGAGGACGGGCCAGCCGATGCCTGCCTTCTCCCCGCCGGCTTTCGGCTTTGGCGAACAGGCGCCGCCGTCGGATCCAATGGCGATGATGAGCGCGGGGGCGCAGGCCTGGGCGAAAGGGCTCGAAACGTGGGGCAAGATGCTGGGCGGCGTCACCGGAGCGCCCACGGCCAGCGACAAAGAGCGCAAGGATCGGCGCTTCGCAGCCCCCGAATGGAGCGAGAACCCGATATTCGACACGATCCGCCAGACCTATCTCAGGGTCTCCGATCAGCTGTTGGGAACGATCGACGAGATCGAAGGGCTGGATCCGGCGATGCGCGAGAAGCTGAGATTCGCAACACGAAGCTTCGTCGACGCGATGAGCCCCTCCAACTTCGCTCTGACCAACCCGCAAGTGTTGAAGCGCACGATCGAAACCAGGGGCGAGAATCTCCTCAAGGGTCTCGCCAACATGCTCAAGGACATCGCGGCAGGACAGCTCACTCAGACCAAGCCGGGGTTGTTCGAGGTGGGACGAAACCTCGCGACGACACCGGGCAAGGTGATCAGGGAAACTCCGCTTTACCAGCTGATTCAGTACACTCCGACGACGGAAGAGGTTCTCAAGACCCCGGTCATCATTTTTCCGCCCTGGATCAATCGCTTCTACATCCTCGACCTGACGCCCGAGAAAAGCTTCGTTGGATGGTGCGTCACGAATGGAATCACGCTCTTCATGGTGAGCTGGAAGTCGGCGGACGAGAGCATCGCCGATGCGAGCCTCGACGATTATGTTCTAAGGGGTCAGGTCGATGCGATCGACACCGTTCGCGACGTTCTGCAAGTCGAGGCCGTGCATGCGATCGGCTATTGTGTTGCCGGAACGACGCTCGCTGCGACGCTCGCCTATCTCCAGACGAAGAAAGACGCCGGAAAGGTAAGGTCGGCGACCTTTCTTACCGCACAGGTCGATTTTTCAGAGGCCGGGGATCTGAAGCTGTTCACCGGTCCTGAGACGATGGGTCTGTTGGACCAGCTGACCAAGGAAAAGGGCTATCTCGACGGCCGCTACATGGCTGCGACCTTCAATCTCCTGCGCGGCCGCGACCTGATCTGGAATTACGTCGTCAACAATTACCTGCTCGGCGACGAACCGCCGCCGTTCGACCTTCTCTACTGGAACAGTGACACGACCAACCTGCCTGCGGGATGGCACCGCGCCTATCTCGAAGACCTCTACAAGGGAAACAAGCTCGCGCAGAAGGGCGGGATCGAGGTCGCCGGAACGCCAGTCGACATCGATCAGGTAAAGACGCCAGTCTACGTTCAGGCCGGCCGCGAGGATCATATCGCACCGCCCCAAAGCGTGTGGAAGATCATGGATCACTTCGCCGGGCCCAAGCGGTTCGTCCTTGCCGGCTCCGGCCATATCGCGGGCGTGGTGAACCCTCCGGCCGCCGGGAAGTACCAATATTGGGTGAATGCAAAGCCACGCGAAACGCTCGATTCCTTCATCGAAGGCGCGAGCGAACATAAGGGAAGCTGGTGGCCCGATTGGCTCGAATGGTTGAAGAAAGAAGATTCGCAAACTGTGAAGCCCGTCGGCCCGCGCCTGCCCGGCGAGGGAAAGTTGAAGGCGATCGAGGACGCTCCGGGGAGTTATGTCAAATCCCGCTGAAAGTCTGACCTTGAGGATCGCTCGTCCCGAGGAGCATGACGACCTCGAGGACCTGCAGCGCCGTGCCTCCCTCGAACTACCGGAATATCGCGATCAGCTGCTCGACAATCCCGACGCCATTTACCTTCCCGAGGCACAGATCGCGAATGGACAGGTGATCGTCGCTGAGATTGCCGGCGAGATCGCGGGGTTTGCAGCTGTAGTTGGCGGTGAGCTCGACGGGCTGTTCGTCGAGCCCGACCTTTGGGGCCACGGAATTGGAAGCAAATTGGTCGACGCTGCGACCCACGAGGCGCGAAGACGCGGGCTGGCGTTGAAAGTCATCGCGAACCCTCGAGCGCGGCACTTCTATGAGACTTGCGGCTTTTCGGTCGAGGGTGACGTGGAGACCCGCTTTGGCCCGGCGATCAGAATGACAAAATAGTCATCGATCCGAGCCGAGTCAGCAATTCTGATATTTCCAGTGCCGACGCTTTCCCTCGGATAGCCATTCCAGCGCGGTCGCGATTCGTTTTTCGCGGGTCGAATCCTGCTTGGCTTCGGAGATCCATTCAAAATAGTCACGCTGGGCTGAGGGCGGAAAAGCCTCGAGCGCCGCCTTGGATTTCGGCGCCTTTTCGAGGGCCTCGGCGAATTGGGGGTGGATCTCGATCGCGGGCTTGGGCTCGTGTTTGGCCTTTCGGGGCGCAGGAGCGCTCTTCGAGAGGTCGGCGGCTTCCCGGATCAACCTGTCGAGCTCCGCGTCGGTCGGAAGCTCGTCGAGAGACTTGATCTTTCCAAACTGGCCCATCGCATCGGCGTTCGCCTCGCCGCCAAGCTCCTGTCCCCGCCAGAAATTGAGAGCCGTATGAGCCTTGAACGCGGCGCAAATGAGAACCAGCTTTCCGCCGAGCATATAGGCGGGCATGCTCCACTTCATCGCTTCCTCGACATCGGGAACGACGGCGTGGACTCGCTCGCGGACCTTCTCGAGGATCGGCCGCGCAAAGGGCTGAGCCTTGGCGATATAGGCATCGATGCGTGCTTCGCGGGTCAAAGAATTCCTCCTCCAAGCGCCAGGCGAACGATCGCGACGAGGATCACGAAGAAATTGAGGTTGCGGCCCGCCGAACCTCTCGAAATCACTCCAATGCCTGCACCAATGATTGCCAGCGGAATGATCAGCCAGTTGATCCAGCCGAGCAGCGGAAAGAAGGCGACGACCGCGCAAATGAGCGCGACGAAGCCAATGACCAACGAGACAAGATTGAACATCACCAATCCCCTATCATCATTCGGGTGCCTGCGGCAGCTTGGGCGCTCGTAGCATCGCGATGACGTAAAGGACGAGCGCTAGCCAGATCGCCGGGAAGGCGATCACGTGGGCGTAGGTGACATGTTCGCCATAAAGCAGCACCGCGATCAGGAATTGCAGCGTCGGAGCGACGAACTGGAGCATTCCAAGGGTCGAATAGGGAAGACGTTTCGCGGCCGCGGTGAAGAGCAGCAGCGGCGTTGTGGAGACGATCCCGGCAAGGAGCAGAAGCTCGGTGTCCCTGCTGCTCGTGCCAAGCACAGGCTGCGAAGCAAGGATTCCCCAGCCGAGCCATGCGACCGCGAGCGGGAAGAGGATCGTCGTCTCGATCGCAAGGCCGGTAAGGGCATCGGCGGGAACGATCTTCCTCAAGAGGCCGTAAAGGGCAAAAGTGACGCACAGAGCCAGGCTTAGCCACAATTGGCTGAGCGCCCCGAAAGCAAGGACACTGATCCCCGCGCAAGCGAGCGCGACCGCTGCCCATTGAAGCCGGGTCAGGCGCTCTCCAAGCACGAACCGGCCGAGGAGGACGTTGGCGAGCGGATTGAGATAATAGCCAAAGCTCGCCGCGAGGATGTGGCCGCTCGTCACCGCGTAGACATAGAGCAGCCAGTTGATGCCGATGAGGAGCGCGGTCAGAAAGAGCATTCCGACAGTTCGAGGCCAGGTCGCAGCCACGCGAATCTTCTTCCAGCCTTTTGAAACAGTGATCAGTAGGGCGACGAAGGGAAGCGACCAGAGGACTCGGTGTGCGACGATATCGACGGTCGGCACCGAGCGAAGCGCGTCGAAATAGATCGGCAGGATGCCCCACAGCCCGTAGGCGGTGAGGCCGAAAAGGAATCCGCCCGGACCATGGCCGTGCTCGCGGGCCGCCGCAGCTTTCGGGCTTTCGGGCGCATTCATTTCGCGGGCGCGTAGCGGCGGTCAGCGTTCAGTGAAAGCTTATGTTCAACGTTGCATTAGTTGAAAGGGAAGAACGCGACTGGCACTGTTGGGGGAGGGGTGAACATTTTGCCGATCGATCATCGCCGCAGGCGAAGGCTCAGGCGGGGCGTGGCCCTCGGCCTCCTGGTCCTTCTTGCCGGATGCGCGACCAAGCCCAAGCTGCCGCCGGGAGTTCATCCCTCGGTGGAGGTCGGCCCTCCCTTGAAATCCAACGTCTGGAAAGCCGTTGCAACCGCTGCCGATCAGGACCGGCTCGCACGCCTTGGACTCGCGTGGCAGGAAGCCCTCGACGAGGCAAGAAGGGCCAATGCCGCAGACGTCGCCAGAGAGGGGAAGCTGCTGCTCCCGCGCTCGGGCCTGCCGCGGCCCGATCCCACTCCAGGAAGCTACAATTGCCGAATGATCACGCTCGGCCGGGCGACCGCAAAGGGCAAAGCGTTCGAAAGCTTCAAGCCGTTCTTCTGCTACGTCCAGGTCGAAGGAGACCAGCTGACCATCGTCAAGCAGACGGGGAGCCAACGTCCCTCCGGAAGCCTTTGGGAGGATGACGATCCCAACCGTATGATTTTTCTTGGAAGCCTTGCACTTGCCAGCGACGAGCAGCCGCTTGCCTACGGCGACGACCCCAAGCGCAACATGGCGGGCGTGTTCGAGCGCATCGCGCCGTTCCGGTGGCGTCTGGTGATCCCCTGGCCGCAGAGCGATTCGAAGCTCAACGTCTTCGAACTGACCCCAGTCGACTTCACCCAGCAGCCGTTGTGAGCGAGGCCGGGCTGCTGGCTGACCCGCGGGAAGTGCGGGCAATCCTCGTCGCGTCGGCAAGGGCGGGACAGGCGATCAGCTATTCGGGGGTTCTGGGTCTTCTCGGCCACGATTTCAGCCGGCCCAAGATGCGCCAGCTGTGCAAGGTTCTCGCTCATGTCGACGACGAGGCGGAGGAATTGGGAGAGCCAGGCCTTGCGGTGCTGGTCGTTCGCCAATCCGACGGGCTTCCCGGACAAGGCTGGTGGGTCGGCGGCGCGAAGAAGCATGGCTATTGCGGCCTGTGGGAGGGCGAGGGCGCGATGAAGCTCATCAAGAAGCTTCAAGTCGAGGCCTTCCAACATTGGACAGGACGCGAGCTCTAGCTTTCGCTAATCGGCCGCTCGTGAGCGAAGCGCGCATCTTTACCGTCGATGAGGACGATGACGGCATCCGTCTCGACCGCTGGTTCAAAAGACACATGCCCGAAGTCAGCTTCAACCTGGTCTCGCGCTGGGCTCGGACTGGCCAGCTTCGGCTTGCCGGAAAGCGTGCCGTTCCCGGCGATCGGATCGAGGCCGGACAGGAAATCCGAATCCCGCCGCTCGAGGCTTCTCCCGCGCGCCCGCGACGGCCGCAGCCGAGGCGAAACCCGCTGAGCGGGGACGAGGAGCAGTTTGTCCGCGACATGGTCATTTACGAGGACGAAGGCGCCTTCGTCCTCAACAAGCCGCCGGGGCTCGCGACGCAGGGCGGGACCAAGACCACACAGCATCTCGACCGGCTTCTCGAAGGATTGGCGGGCGAAGGTGGACGGCCCAAGCTTGTCCACCGCCTCGACAAGGATACGTCCGGCGCTCTTCTGGTCGCGAAGAGCGCTCGTTCCGCTGGCCATTTCGCCAAATCATTCGCGGGACGGACGGCACGCAAGGTCTATTGGGCGCTCGTTGTCGGAGTGCCCGACGAACCAGGTGGGCTGATCGATGCGCCGCTCGCCAAGCAGCCGGGCACCGGCGGCGAGAAAATGCACGTCGATAAGGAGAGCGGCCTTCCGGCGAAAACGCGCTGGCGCCTCGTCGATCGGGCCGGAAATCGGGCGGCCTGGGTCGAACTCCAGCCGCTGACCGGCCGCACCCATCAACTCAGAGCGCACATGGCCTCGATCGGCCATCCCATCGTCGGAGATTCCAAATATGGGGGACCCGACGCGTTCCTCACGGGCGGGATCAGCCGCAAGCTTCATCTCCATGCGCGCCGGATCAAGATCGATGCCCCGGAAAAAGGGATGATCGATGTCACCGCCGAGCTCCCGACGCATTTCAGGGAGAGCCTCGCGACGCTCGGCTTTGACTCATCGGCTGGCAATTCGCTTCCCCTCGAGCCGAGGGAAACACGGTCGCCCGAGGCGACTCAGCGCAAGGTTGCGGCGGCGGCCAAGGCTCGACGCAGGGAGCGGCGCGGGGAGCGCCGGGCGCGGGGAAGCACCGAGCGCAGGGGACGGCGCTGATGCACCCCAACCCGGCGTTCGAATGGACCGACGAAAATGAGATGCTGCAGTTCGTCCGCGAGCGGTCCTTCGCACACATCTTCATTGCGGCATCGGGAGAACTCGGGGTCGTTCACGCGCCGGTGCTAGTGGTCGGCGGCAAGATCCAGTTTCACCTCGCCCGGCGCAACCGAATCGCCGGTCAGCTTCCCGGCCGGCGCGTGCTGATCAGCATCCTTGGCCGCCACGCCTATCAGAGCGCCAACTGGTATTCCTCGCCTGGCCAGGTTCCCACATGGCACTACGAAGCCGTCGAAATCGAAGGAATTGCGCGAGAAATGACTCCCAGCGAGCTCGCATCCTTTCTCGATCTTTTGACCGATGCGAACGAGCGGCGGGTCGAGCCGGAAAATCCCTGGACTCGACGGAAAATGGAGCCCGGCAAGTTCGAGGCAATGACCCGGGCGATCGTCGGCTTCGAAATCGACCCGGAAGCGATCCGCGGAACCCGCAAGTTCAACCAGCACAAGGATGCCGGAGATCTCCAGGCGACGATCGACGGTCAGTTGAAAGTTGGCCGGAACGACATCGCTTCGGCCATTCGCGAAATGAGCGGGAAGCGGTGAACAGGCTCGCGATCTTCGACTGCGACGGCACTCTCGTCGACAGCGGCGCCAGCATTGCCCGGGCCCTCGCCTCGGCGTTCGACAAGAACTCGCTTGAGCTTCCGCCGCCCGAAGTCTCGCGCAAGGTCATCGGCCTCAGCCTCGCTGAAGCGATGGCTGTGCTGCTTCCAACCGCACCTCGAGAGCAGCATCTCGCACTCGCCGAAGACTATAAGCGGGCTTTTCAGAAGCTTCGCTCGTCAGACGAAGTCGAGGAGCCCCTCTTCGAGGGCGTTCTCGAGTTGCTTGACGCGCTCGAGGAAGACGGCTGGCGACTTGGAGTTGCGACGGGAAAGTCGGATCGGGGCCTGAGACTTTGTCTCGAAAGCCATGGCATCCACGCGCGCTTCGTCTCGCTCCAGACCGCGGACCGGCATCCCTCCAAGCCGCACCCCTCGATGGTCAGTGAGGCCCTCGCCGAAGCCGGCGCAGCACCCGTCTCAAGCATCGTCGTTGGAGACACCAGCTTCGACATGGCGATGGCGGTTAGCGCGGGCGTTCGCGGGATTGGCGCGGGCTGGGGCTATCACGATGCCGGCGAGCTGATTGGAGCAGGAGCAATCGCGGTGGCCGAGCGGCCGCTCGACGTGCTCGATATCGTGAGGGAGCATGCCGATGGACGATGATTCGAAGTGGCGCACCCGACTCTTCCTCTATTCGCTGGTCCGCTTTGGCGGCCTCATCGTCTTCTTCATTGGCCTTGCGATCATCTACACCAACATCCTGCGCCGCGGCGGATGGCCTCAAGTCGGGGCGGTTGTCGCCATTCTGGGCGCGCTGGACGCCCTTTTTGCTCCGCGTCTGCTGAAGCGCTCGTGGGACGTGAAGGACCGCGAGGGCAGGTGAAGCGGTTCTGGAAGGGGGTCTCCCAACTACCGCAAGGAGAGGGCTGGGCGATCGAGCTCGATAACCGCCCGGTCCGAACTCCGGCACGGGCGCCGCTTGTCGTTCCGACCCTGGCGCTAGCGGAGGCCATTGGGGAGGAATGGCGCATCGTCGAGGATGAAATCGATCCTCGATCGATGCCGCTTACCGGGCTTGCCAATGCAGCGAT
This sequence comes from Sphingomicrobium sp., assembly GCA_036265105.1. Classification (GTDB taxonomy): domain Bacteria; phylum Pseudomonadota; class Alphaproteobacteria; order Sphingomonadales; family Sphingomonadaceae; genus Sphingomicrobium. Next base: position 14,716 of record DATAPR010000047.1, on the reverse strand, counting down.
CGACCGCATCGGGCCCGACAGGCAAGGTTTCGCAGCCGGACTCGCGCGGTACGGCGAGGCGGACCTTGCCTGTTACCGGTCGGAATGGCCGCCGGATCTGGTGACCCGTCAAGAAACAAGCTGGGACGAATTGCTCGCGTGGGGACGGCGCCGCTACGACGTCGACTTTTCCACGACCTCGGGACTTCTTCACGTGCCCCAGCCCCAGGCGACTGTCGACCGCCTCGGCCACGCGGTCGCCGAACTGGATTCCTTCCACCTCGCGGGTCTGTCTCCCTTGGTCTCGATCGGCGGTTCACTCATCGCGGCGCTGGCCATCCTCGAGCGAGCGGTTTCGCCCGAGGCGGCGTGGGATGCAGTGAGCATCGATGAGCGCTGGCAACTCGAACAATGGGGCGGCGACGAGGAGGCGCAGAAGGCGCTTTTCAATCGGCGGCGCGACTTTCTCGCGGGCGCCCGGTTCCTCGATCTTCTTGGCTAATGCTGCGGGCCGATGAGCTCGCGAACGAATTCGACGAGACCCGTCTGCCTCGCCTTCTTGGAGCGCTCGGCGCTGACGATCGAGCGCACCTGCTCGAGGCAGGAATCCATGTCCCGGTTGACGAGGACATATTCATACTCGGCCCAGTGATCGATCTCGTCGGCTGCCCGGCGCATGCGCTCGGCAATCACAGCTTCCGAATCCTGGTCTCTCGCATGGAGCCTCTTCTCAAGCTCGGGCATCGAGGGAGGAAGCAGAAAGATGGTGACGAGATGCTCGCCGAAATCGGGCTCGAGCTGCCGCGCCCCTTGCCAGTCGATGTCGAAGAGGATGTCGCGACCCCTTCGGAGAGCCTGCTTCACGGGTGCCTTGGGTGTCCCGTAGCGATGACCAAAAACGTGCGCCCATTCGACGAATTCGCCGGCCTCGATCATCCGGTCGAATTCTGAATCGTCGACAAAATGATAGTCGACTCCGTCCTCCTCGGCCGGACGTTTCGGTCGCGTCGTCGCTGAAACCGACATCGTCACTTCGCTGTCAGCCCCGAGCAACATCCGCGAGATCGTCGATTTTCCAGCACCCGACGGGGAGGAAAGGACGATCAGGAGGCCGCGACGCTCGCGAATTGGGTGGTCCATGGCCGCTCTTGCTTTAGCTAAGCCGTGGCCGTCAAGCGATGGAATGCTGCAATGCACAATAATAGGGTTGAAATGCCGCTGCGCACCCTATATTGTGCACTGCAACATAATTCAGAGGAATGATCGATGGTAGATGAAACGAAGGTTGAGGCACAGGCTGCAGCGGAGGCTCCGGCCAAGGTCGCGGAGACCGTCGCGGATACTGTCGAAAAGATCGCCAAGGAAAGTGGGAAGGTCGCCAAGCGCACGCGCGCCGCGACTGCCCGCCGGGTGAAGCGCGAAGTTAAGGCCGAGAAGGTCGTTGCCCGTCGCACCACCCGCAAGATTCGCACTGCGGCCCGCAAGACTGCGCGCGTCGCCAAGGAAAGGATTGAGACCGTGACCAACAACAATTTCTTCAACGGCTTCGAGGCCGTCCCGGCGTTCGCACCGCTCCAGACGCTCTTCGCTGAAGCAAATGAGCGCAGCCAGGAGCTCGTCAAGCGCAGCCAGAAGGTCGCCGAGGAACTCGCCGATCTCGCCCGCGCCAATGTCGAGGCAGTGGTTGAGGCCAGCCGCGTTGCGGCCGAGGGTGCCCGTTCGATCGGTCAGGACGTCGTTGCTTCGAGCCGCGACAATGTCGAGCAAGCCGCGGACGCGATCCGTTCGCTCGCCGAAGCCAAGTCGCCGACCGAGTATCTCCAGCTTCAGGGCGATTTCGCCCGCGCCTCGTTCGACCGTGCGGTCGCCGAGACCTCGAAGCTGACTGAATCGCTGGTCAAGCTCGCCGGTGAGGCGTTCCAGCCGCTTTCGAATCGCGCCACGGCCAATGCCGAGCGCTTCAACACCCTCGTTGCCTGACCCTCTCCCCTCCTAAAGTCTAGGCAACGACCTCGGCGGCCGCTCCCAAAGGGCGGCCGCCATTTTTTTACCCCGCTGCTGCAAACTGTGGCCTTGCCGCGTTTTCGCAGACTGCCATATTTTAGGGTGCGATGAGTGAGCGTCTGATCAGGATGGCGACCGGCCCGGAAGACGACGACGGACTCGACGAGATCGAGACCGGCGTAGCGACGCGCACTCGGCCCAAGACCAAGAAGCCGTCCAACTACAAGGTCCTGATGCTCAACGACGATTACACTCCGATGGAGTTTGTCGTCCTGGTCCTCCAGCGCTTTTTCTCGATGGGGATAGAGGATGCGACTCGAGTCATGCTTCAGGTGCACCAGCAGGGCGTCGCGATCTGCGGAGTGTTCACCTACGAGGTCGCCGAAACGAAGGTCACCCAGGTGATCGACTTCGCGAGGGAGAACCAGCATCCCCTCCAGTGCACGCTCGAGAAGGCCTGAAAGGGCCTCTCGCTTGTAACACTGCAGTCACGCGCTAAAGCCCGCTCGTGGACAGCATCTGGATCAAGGGCGGAGCCACGCTCAACGGTGAAATCCCGATCAGCGGAGCGAAGAATGCGGCTCTGACTTTGATGCCGTGCGCTCTTCTCACAAGCGAAAAGCTCACACTTCGAAACCTCCCCCGGCTCGCCGATGTCGACACCTTCAGCCACCTTTTGAACCAGCTTGGAGTCTCGACCCATGTCGCCGGCGTCAAGAAGGGAGAATTCGGCCGCCGGATGACCCTCCAGGCCGACGAGATCGTCTCGACCGTCGCTCCTTACGACATGGTCCGCAAAATGCGCGCCTCCGTCCTCGTGCTGGGCCCGATGCTGGCCCGAATGGGCGAGGCGACCGTGTCGCTTCCTGGCGGCTGCGCAATCGGTGACCGGCCGATCGACCTGCATTTGAAGGCGCTCGAAGCGATAGGAGCCGAGATCGAGCTCGCCGCCGGCTACGTGAAGGCGAGCGCTCCCAGGGGCCGTCTCAAAGGCGGCGATTTCAGTTTTCCGGTCGTGTCCGTCGGAGCAACCGAGAATGCCGTCATGGCGGCAGTTCTGGGCAAGGGCCGGACCCAATTGTTCAACGCCGCCCGCGAACCCGAGATCGTCGATCTTTGCAACCTTCTTCTTGCGATGGGCGCGAGGATCAAGGGCGTGGGTTCTTCACACCTCATCATCGACGGCGTCGAGGGCCTCGGCGGCTGTGACTATGAGGTCATGCCCGACCGGATCGAGGCGGGAAGCTATGCCTGCGCCGCAGGGATCACCGGCGGCTCGCTCGATCTCCTCGGCGCCCGGCCCGAGGACATGCAGGCGACATTGAACGCCCTTGCCCAGTGCGGTCTCGTGATCGAGTTCCACAACCGGGGGATCAGGGTCAGCGCGAACGGGGGACTGAAGCCGCTCGCGCTCTCTACCGCGCCCTTCCCGGGCTTTGCGACCGACATGCAGGCGCAATTCATGGCGATGTTGTGCCTTGCCGGGGGTGACAGTTTCCTCGAGGAGACGATCTTCGAGAACCGCTACATGCATGTTCCCGAACTGAGGCGGATGAGCGCCGATATCGATATCCACGGCCGCTCGGCAATCGTTCACGGCGTTGAGAAACTGACCGGCGCGAGTGTCATGGCAACCGATCTTCGAGCTTCGATGAGCCTTGTCCTTGCGGGGCTCGCCGCGGAGGGCGAGACCGAGGTGCTTCGAGTTTATCACCTCGATCGCGGCTACGAGCGGCTCGAGGAAAAGCTTTCCGCGGTCGGAGCCACGATCGAGCGAAGGAGCGCAGGCTAGAGCTTCTTGGCGAAGCGGATGCTGGTTCGCTCGTAGCCCATGTGCCGGTAGAAGGCGTGGGCTGCGGTTCTCCTGTCATTGCTGGTGACTTCGACGAGCCTGCAGCCCGCTGCGCGCATCCAGGTTTCTGCGGCTCCCACCAGCATTCGTCCAATGCCTTTGCCTTGCGCCTCGCTGGCGACGACGAGAATGCTGATCCGGCCAAGGGGGGCTGGGCGATGAACAACGACTCGCTTCCCGATACCGCACATTCCAACGAGCTTTTTATCAAGCGTCGCAACAAGCGGCGTTTCGCCGGTCTTCTTGAGCGCCTTGAGGTTTCGTCGAAGGGACTTCTCGTCGATCTCGTGGCCGAGATAATGGATGAGCTCGACGAGCCTGGGCGAGTCCGCCAGTTTGGCCTCGCGGATCCTGGGCTGTGGCGGAGGCCTCGGCTTTCGCTTCGGCTTCGGCTTGGGCTTGAGCTTGAGCTTGAGCTTGGGTTCAGGCTCCCGGGGGACTTTGGCCAGCGAAGTCCGCGCGGGTTCGATTGCGATATCATTCGCTGGCTCGGGGGTTCGTCGTGTCGGCCGGCGCTTCCTTGGAAGGACTGCAACGTCGAGCGATGCGCCCCAGTCGCTTGCACCCAGGTTCCGGAGATAATCCTCGACCTCGCCGGGCTTTGCGCCAGGCCCATGAGGACCCAGCCCGAAGACGGGTTTTCCAGTCTTGTCCGCCAGCCCGACCTTGCCGAAACCACGCTTGCCGGGGGTTCGCACACGCGAACGAACGAGCTTGAGACCGCGGTTTCGCGCCATCTCGGCGAGCTGGTCCAGAAGCTCGTCGCTCAAAGCGAATCCACGATCCTGAGCGTGAGCCCGACGAGTCCGCCGACAATTGTCCCGTTGATCCGGATGTACTGGAGGTCGCGCCCGACCGCCTGTTCGAGCCGGTTGGTGACCGTCCGCGCGTCCCAGCCGCGGATCGTCTCGGAGACGAGCTTGACGATCGAGCCGCCGTAGCTCGCGGCCATGCCGACAGCGGCCCGGCGCGCGAACTGGTTGATCGCTCCTCGAATGCGGGCGTCCTTCTCGAGTGTTCCTCCCATCGATTTCAGAACCTCGCCAAGCCTTCCCGCAAGGACTGCATCGGGGTTTCGGGCGGCCCTGATGACCGCCTCACGGCTCTTCTGCCACAACGTGTCGAGCCACAGGCTGACCGACCGATTGTCGAGCAGCTGCTCCTTGATCGATTCCACTCTTTCCCTTGTCTCGGGGCGAGTCTGAAGATCATTGGCGAGCTGAGCTAGCGCCTCCTCGATCTTGATGCGGACGGGATGACCGGGGTCGGTCGACATTTCCACCGTGAGCTTTCTCAATCCGTCGATGATCGCATCGGCGAGCTTCGCGTCAAGACCGGCAAGCTTGAGTACCCAATTGGCCTTCTTGTGCACCATTTCGCGTATGAGAGGCTCGTTCGCGTCGAGCGCCCGGGCGGTCCAGCGAATGGCCGCCTCGAGCATTGGAACATGCCTCTCCTCATTGATCGCCGAGGCGAGCGCATGGCCAAGGAGGGGCGAGACCTCAGTTCTTCTCAGACGAGCGCTGATTGCGCTCTTGACGAAACCGCCGAGGCGCTCGTCGTCGAGGCTTTCGAAAATGTCGGCGATAAGGCGCGATGCGCCGGCACGGATCCTCGTTCCTTCGCCGGCCGGCGTCTGGAGAAACCGGCCGGCCGCTCCGGCGACGTCGAGCTTCTGCATCCGCCTCGCGACGACCGAGGGAATGAGAAAATTTTCGCGAATGAAATTGGCGAGCGCTTCACCAATCCTGTCCTTATTGCGAGGGATGATCGCAGTATGCGGGATCGGAAGCCCAAGCGGGTGACGAAAGAGAGCGGTCACTGCAAACCAGTCGGCAAGACCGCCGACCATCGCAGCTTCGGCAAACGCCTTCACATAAGAAAAGGAGGGGTGGAGCGGCTCGAGCAGCCGGCTGATCGCAAAAACAAGGGCCATCACCACCAGAAGCCCGGTCGCGACGACCTTCATCCCCTGGGCACCAGGCTGGGCCGGGTTGAAACGGGAAAGAGTGCTGTTCGTCATGGCCCTCATGCCGGCTCAATAGCTGAGCCGGAGCAGAGGTTCATCACTCCGCTGGAACTGCGTGTCCGGACTCGTGGGCGCCGCTTCCGATGAAGCGGTGGAAGACGCGTCCGATGCGCGTCTCGATCGAGATCGCGATCGAGAAGTAGGACGGCACCAAAACCAGGGTCAGGAGCGTCGAGAAGATGAGGCCGCCGATCACGGTAATTCCCATTGGCGCTCGCCAACTGTTGTCGCCGCTCAAGGACATTGCGGTCGGCAACATTCCCGCCACCATCGCCACGGTTGTCATCACGATCGGCTGGGCCCGCTTGTGTCCCGCTTCCCAGATCGCCTCATTCTTGGACATTCCGTGGTTCATCATCTCGACCGCGAAATCCACCAAAAGGATTGAGTTCTTGGCGACGATTCCGAACAGCATCAGGATTCCGATGAGAACGAATAGCGACACCGGTTGATTGGCGATGTGCAATGCGATCGCGGCTCCGAGCGGAGCGAGGAGCAGCGAGCCCATGTTCACGAACGGCGCCAGAAAGCGGCGATAGAGAAGTACCAGCACCGCGAACACCAGGAGCACTCCGGAGATCAGGGCAACCGCGAAGTTGAACAACAGCTCGGCCTGCCATTTCTGATCGCCGAGATTCATCTTCTGGATGCCCTGTGGCAGGTTCTTGACCGTCGGCAGCTCGTTGATCTTGGCCCAGACGTCGCCTTCGACGACCCCCGGAGCAAGATCCGCTCCAATGGCGAGCCGGCGAAGCTGGCTCGAGCGATTGATGGTCGTTGGTCCTGAGCCAAAGCCGATGTCGGCAACGGCCTTCAATGGAACCGATCCACCGCTCGCCGTCGGAACCGGCAGGTTCTGGAGCGTCGCGAGATCCTTTCGGGCGTCCTCCGAGAGCGACACCTGGATCGGAACCTGGCGGTCCGAAAGCGAGAACTTCGCGCTGTTCTGTTCGATATCGCCCAAAGTCGCGATTCGGATCGTCTGGCTGAGCGCCGCGGTCGTCACGCCGAGATCGGCAGCGAGGTCGAACCTTGGCTTGATCGTGATTTCGGGCTGGGCGAGGTTGCTTCCGACCCGCGGTGCGCGAAGTCCGGGGACGGTTTGCATTTCCTTGGCGATTTCGTTGGCCACCGAGTCCAGCTGAGCAGGATCCTCACCGCCAAGATAGAGTTCGACGTCGCGGGAATCGGCGTCCGGGCCGCCGCCCTGCTGGCTCTGGAAGCTCACTCGGGCATCAGGGATCGCTGCAAGGACCGGCGACAGGTCCCGCTCGAACTGTGTGCTCGTCACCGGCCGCTTCTTCTTGAGCACGATGTTGACGTGCCCGACCCCGACATTGACCCTCTCGAAAACCCGGTCGACGTTGGGGTCCTTGCTGATGATCGCCGCGGTCTTGTCGACCACCGCCTCGGTGTCCTTGAGAGTGCTTCCAGGAGCCATCGTGATGTTGGCGCGCGAATAGTCGCTGTTCTGCGGCGGGAAGAAGGAGGTCGACAGGGTTCCGAACAGAACGGCGCTGAGAAGGAGCGTGCCGAAGCCCGCAGCGACCATGACGAGACGATGATCCTGAAGTCTGGCGTTCCAGCGGCCTGAGGCGATTCTGTGCCAGTCGCGAAAGGCCGTCGTACTGATCCGGGGCACCAGAAAACCGACGAGGTTGGAAGCGCCGTAGCCTACCGCCGAGCCGGCAAGGATCGCGAGCACAAGTTTGACCGCTCCTCCCCAGGAGGAAATCTTGCCGAGAACTCCCATCGTCGCTGCGGCCCCGAGAAGGAATGCGGCGACGACAAACAGCACGAGCGAGGCGGTGATCGCATAATAGCCGAAGCGGCGCGGGAGCTTTGGAAGCCTTGCCAAAAGGGCGTGGCTCTTTGTGGTGTCGAGACTCCAGTTGAGAACCTTGAGATAGAGATCCATCCACTTCCAGGCAGCGTGCGGCTGCTGGCCTTGCGAGCGCAGGAAGTAAGCCGAGATCAAGGGAGTGATCATTCGGGCGACGAAAAGGCTCATCAGGACCGCCAGGACGACGGTAAAGCCGAACGCCTTGAAATACTGGCCGGCGACTCCGGGCATCAGCGCGACCGGGAAGAAAACGGCAACGATCGCCATCGTCGTCGCAAGGACCGCAAGGCCGATCTCGTCGGCGGCGTCGAGCGCCGCCTGGTAGCCCGATTTACCCATTCGCATGTGTCTGACGATATTCTCAATCTCGACGATCGCATCGTCGACGAGAACTCCGGCAACGAGGCCCATCGCCATCGTCGACATGAAGTTGAGCGTGATTCCCATCAGGCTCATGAAGAAGAAGGCCGGGATCGCCGAGAGCGGGATCGCGACCGCTGAAATCGCCGTTGCTCGAATGTCGCGAAGGAAAATGAGGACCACGAGGACCGCAAGGACGGCGCCTTCGATGAGGCCTTCCATCGCCGAACTATATTGGGCTTTGGTATAGTCGACGCTGGTGAAGACTTCCGAGAAATGGACCTTCGGATTTTCCTTCTGAAGCGCGTTCAGCTCCTTCCACATGGCATCATATGCAGTGACTTCGGAGGAGCCCTTCGCCCGCTGAATCATGAAAGTGACCACTTGGTGGCCGTTCATCTTCGCGAGCGAGCGTTGCTCTGAATTGCTATCCTTCACATCGCCGAGATCGGCGAGCTTGACGAAGCGACCGCCAGGAAGAGCGATTTCGGTCTGCGACAGCTGGTAGGCGGTTTTCGCGTTTCCGATCACTCGCACCGACTGCTCGGAGCCCGCGACCTCGGCACGTCCGCCGGCGCCGTTCATGTTGCTCGCGCGAAGCTGCTGGTTGACCTGTGAAGCGGTGATTCCCTGCGCCTGGAGCTCTGCAGGATTGAGAACGACGAGGATCGTCCGGTCGACCCCTCCGACGCGCTGGACCGAGGCGATGCCGGGCAATCCAAGGAGGCGCTTGGCGACCGTGTCGTCGATGTACCAGCTGAGCTGCTCCAGGGTCATGTCAGTGGTCTGCGCACCGACGTAGGAGATCGGCTCGTTCTCCGCATCGACGCGGATCACCTGGGGCTCGAGAATTCCGTCGGGGAGCGTGCCCCGGATCTGCGCAATCGCGTTTCGAACGTCGTTGACCGCCCGGTCGGTCGGAGTTCCAAGCTGGAACTGAACGACGGTCTGGCTGTCGCCTTCGGTCACGGTGCTGTCGATCTGGTCGACTCCGTTGACCCCTCGAATTGCAGATTCGACCCGCTGGGTGATCTGCGTTTCCATTTCGTTCGGCGCGGCACCCGGCTGCGAGACGTCGACGACCGCAGCTGGGAAATCGATATCCGGCGCGTTGTTCACCTGCATCCGCGCGAACGACACAATGCCCGCGAGCATCAACCCGACAAACAGCACGATCGGGAAGACCGGGTTGCGGATGCACCAGGACGAAATGTTGCGGAAGTTCATGGCTTAACTGCTTTCCTGGCGGTCAGTGCGCGGCCCCGCGACGCGGATTTACCTTCTGCCCCGGATTAAGGAATGGTCCGGCCGAGAGCACGACCGACTCGTCGCCCGAAAGACCCGACGCGATCGTCACTCCAGTTTCGTTGACGGTCCCGATCGTAATATCGCGGCGCTCAACCTGATTGTGGCCGTTGACGATGTAGACGTAATTGCCCTTATCGTCGCTCTGGACGGCGCTCTGCGGGAGCACCGGGGCCATGGTCGTTCCGGCGGTGATCTTCGCTTCGGCATAGCCGCCCGGGCGCATCGCCTGAGTATAGGGAACCGCGATCCGAACCTCTCCGAGGCGCGATTGCGGATCGATGACCGGAGCGACCTGCCAGACAGCCCCGGTCGAGGCCTGAGTCGAACCCACCGGGGTGATCTGAGCCGACATTCCGACATGGACATAGGCGAGGTCCTGCTGGGCAAGCTGGGCCTGCATTTCCATCAGTCCGCCCTCGGCGAGCCGGAATAGCGCCGGCGATCCGGGGCTCACGATCTGCCCGACTTCGACGCTCCTTGCGAGGATCAGTCCGGATGCTGGAGCAACCACGTCAAGCTGGCTGATCTGCGCGCGTGTCGCTCCAAGCTGGGCCTGAGCGACTTTGACCTGCGCGAACGCCGCATCGCGGGCCGCTTTCTTTGAATCGATTTCGGCCTTCGACACGAAGCCGCGCCCCTGGAGCGCGATGGCCCGGTCATAGTCGGACTGAGCAAGTGCCGCCTGTGCCCTCGCAGCCTCGACCTGGGCCGCTTGCTGCGCAGCTTGCTGAGCCTGGACCGAACGGTCGACGACGGCGAGGACCTGGCCTGCGCGGACCCAGCTGCCGGCATCGACGAGAACTCTAAGGACCCTTCCGCCCTGCCCTGCAATGCCGATCGGCTGGTCACGCTTTGCGCCCAGAGGACCGCTCGCGGTGACGATTCGGCCGACCTCCGTTCGCCCGGGAACGACGACCGTGACGCTCGGGATCTGACCCGCGGATGAGCCCGGAGCTCCGCCGGCGCCCGCCGAGCCACGGCCCGTCAGAACAGCGATGCCGATGACAAGCAGGGCCAACGCAGCGATGGCGCCCAGAATCACGATCCGGCGACGCCCTCGAGAGCTGTCGACGACCACGAGCGTGTCGGAGGAGTGGAACGATGTTTCCCGGTTCATTCTTTCCTGCCCAAATGGCCCCGTTTGCGCGAATCCTCGCGCCCTATACGGCAGCTGTATTACCTTAATAAGTCACCACGTGCAACAGACCGCGTTGCCCCCCGTCTGGCCATTGGTTTTCGACCAAGCGTGGCACTTGTTTGGCGAGCGCGCGTTGCCCCATCCAACGTGAAGGTCGGTTGAACAATAGCGCAAAACGAGGGGAATCGGGATGCAGCATTACGGAATTATAGGCTGGATCGTGATTGGCGGCATCGCTGGCGCCATCGCAAAGCTACTGATGCCCGGAAGGGATCCGGGGGGGTGCATCATCACGATCCTTCTGGGGATCGCAGGAGCGCTCGTGGCCGGCTGGATCGGCCACAAGATCGGATGGTACAATACCGGCGAAGGCGCGGGTTTTGTCGCCGCAATCGTGGGCGCGGTCATCCTTCTCTTCATCTATCGCCTCGTTGCCGGCAGGCGGGCCTAGCCTTCGTCCAGGCGTTCAGCAATTAGCCATTCCCGCAACCTAGAAACGTTGCGGGATGGTTATGAACGTCTCGAGGGAGGGCTCGATGAAATATCTCTTGTTCGCGTCGCTGGTCCTTGCCGCTGCGGCATCGGCCAGCCCGGCCGTGGCGCAGCAATCATCGATCACTCAGACGATCGCCGGGACCCGGCTCGATATCAATGCGACTGGCGAGACGACGCGAGTTCCCGACATCGCAATCATCACCGCAGGCGTGGTTGCTCGCTCGCCAAGCGCGACCGGAGCGATCCAGGATTCCGCCGACCGGATTCAGAAGGTCCTTGCGGCCCTGAAGCGCGCAGGCGTCGAGGACCGCGACATTCAGACGAGCAGCGTCAGCCTCAACCCCGAATATCGCTACCCCCAGGACCAGTCCCCGAAGCTCGTCGGCTACACCGCGTCGAACCAGCTGACGATCAGATTTCGGGACATCCGCAGCTCGGGCAAGATCCTCGATGCGCTGGTGAGCGAGGGCGCCAACCAGATCAACGGACCGACCCTGACGATCGACAAGCCCGAGGCAGCGCTCGAGGAGGCGCGCGCCAAGGCAGTCGAAACCGGCCGAGCGCGCGCCGAGCTCTACGCTCGCTCACTCGGCCTTCGAGTGGTTCGAATTGTCTCGGTTTCGGAAAGCGGCGGTTATTCCGTTCCCGCTCCTCCGGTGCCGATGCTGGCCCGGGCGGAGATGGCCAATACCAATATCGAACCTGGAGAACAGAAGCTCCAGGTCAGCCTGGCTATGACATTTGAATTGCAATGAGAGGCTCAAGGCCCCGGATATGAAGGCGAAGCAGCCCCGCAACTCGGGGCCGGGCTGCTTCGCTTCATTTATCGATTAGCGGACCGTTCCGCGCCTGATGAGGTTGACGATCGCCAGGAGGATGATGGCTCCAATCAGCGAATAGAGGAAGGTCTCGATCGTGATTCCGGCATTGATGCTTCCGCCAAACAGCAATCCGGCGATGACCGCGCCGACGATTCCAACGACGATGTTCAGGATGATGCCCTGCTGGGCGTCGGTTCGCATGATAAGGCTCGCAAGCCACCCCACGATGCCGCCGACAATCAACCAGATGATGATACCCATGAGCTTTCCCTCCTGTTCTTCGGCCGAACGAGGGTAGGCGCCGGCCGTTCCGGCACCACGACACGTGATGCCAGACGGTTGTTCCGGATTCGGAAGGCAGTGTCCAGCCTTTGGGCCGGGAGTTCTCGGGAAAGCCTAATTCAATTCAGAGGCGAGACGAGGTTCGCTCCTGAGGCTCAGTAGCGCTGCTGCTTCTCGTACTGGTCGCGATACTGCTTGATTCGCGTGACCCTAAGGCCCGGCATCCCGCTGCGGTCGACGGCGCGCTGCCAGCTCGTGAATTCTTCGAGGCTCAGGGTATAGCGCCTGCAGGCCTCGTCGACGGAGAGAAGTCCGCCGGCAACCGCGGCCACAACCTCGGCCTTGCGCCGAACGACCCAGCGGGTCGTTTCGACCGGTGGAAGCGAGTCGAGCGTCAGCGGCTCGCCGAGAGGTCCAATGACCTGGGCCGGACGAATCTTCTGGTTCTCGAGCATGCTCAGTTACACCTGCTTAATCATTGACACTGCGACCTGGTTTAATCGGCGCGCTTGAAAAAATTCTGAAACGCGCTGGTTAATTCCTTGGTCAATCTACCTTACGCTCCCTTAACGCTGCCTCTTCCTCGGCGAACGTCCCGCCGAGCATCTTCAGGGCATCCCGCCAACCCTCGCTTCCCGAGAGGTAACAGGCGATCGCATCCCCCCTCGAACGTTCGTCGACGTTCGTTCGGGAGCCGAGCAGCGCGAGCAGCTCGTCAAGGCTGAGCGGCGCTTCCGCATTGGTGCGAAAGTCCCTCTCGTGACGCGCCAAACCCGTTCCTCCACTCGACTTTGCTGTCTCACCTCTAGCCCGCAGGAGTGAAATTCGGGTAAAGAGCGCGGAAAGACACCTCCAATGCGGATCGACTTTCAGCTGGGCCGCCCTCCGGGCGAGGCAAGGATCGTCGTCGCCATGTCGGGCGGCGTCGACAGCTCAGTCACGGCTGCGCTCGCCGCTCGGACCGGCGCGGAAGTGATCGGTGTAACGCTCCAGCTCTACGATCACGGCGAGGCCCTTCGCCGTCCGGGTGCCTGCTGCGCGGGGCAGGATATCTACGATGCGAAGCAGGTCGCCGACCGCCTCAATATCGCCCATTACGTGCTCGATTATGAAAGCCGCTTCCGCGAGGATGTGATCGACCGCTTCGTCGACGAATATGCAAGGGGGCGCACGCCCGTGCCGTGCGCGAGCTGCAACCAAAGCGTCAAATTTCTCGACCTCGTGCGCTTTGCGAAGGAGCTCGGGGCCGATTGCCTTGCGACCGGACATTATGTTCGAAGGGTGAGGAATGGCGACCGGATCGAGCTCCACAAGGGCGCCGACCCGCGACGCGACCAGAGTTATTTCCTCTACGGGACGACGCGCGAGCAGCTCGATTTCCTGAGGTTCCCGCTTGGAGAGATGCCCAAGGACGAGGTTCGCAAGATCGCAGCGGAGATCGGTCTCGAAGTTGCTTCCAAGCCAGACAGCCAGGACATCTGCTTCGTTCCCGACGGCAATTATGCGGGCCTCGTGAAGAAGCTGCGCCCTGAGACCGAGGCCGCGGGCGATATTGTCGACCTTGGCGGGCGCGTGCTCGGACGCCACCGCGGGGTCGTCCACTTCACGATCGGCCAGCGACGCGGAATCGAGATCGGCGGCCAGAAGGAGCCGCTCTACGTCGTCCGTATCGAGCTTGAACGCTCGCGCATCGTCGTCGGACCGCGACGCGCGCTCGCAGTCGAGGCCATGCGCGTCGCGGACTGGAACTGGATCGCGGAAGCGCAGAGCGAAGTGAGCGTAAAGGTCCGTTCGCTTGCGCCAGCGGTGCCAGCGGTTCGAGGCGGCGAGTGGGTTCGCTTCCACCGCAGCGAATATGGAGTCGCTCCGGGCCAGGCCGCGGTGCTCTATGACGGCAGCCGGTTGCTCGGGGGCGGCTGGATCGAAGAAACGCAGCCAGTCGAGCTCGCGGCCGAGGCAGCCTAGGGGCCATTGGTCAATCGCGAAGGTCGCCGCTAGACCTTGCTCATGAGTCGCTCGATCCATCTCGCTGCCATTGCGTTCGGATTGGCAGGGGCTGCGGCTCCAGTCTGGTCCGCCCCGTCCAGTCCCCCTCCCGAAACCCCTGCCGGCCCTGACTTCCTTGCTCAAAATGGTGCGGCCAAAGGCGTTGTGACCACGCCAAGCGGGCTTCAATATTTCGTCGTCGAGTCGGGGCCCCCGACCGGTCCGCACCCGGCGGCGCAGGACACGGTCACCGTCGATTACGAAGTCAAGCTCCTGACCGGGCAGGTGATCGACAGCAGTTACGCCTCGGGAGAGCCCCTGACCGGAGAAGCGGGCGCATTCGTGCCGGGCTTCACCGAGGCGCTCGAACTGATGCGTCCAGGGGATGTGTGGATCGTCTGGGTTCCACCCCAGCTTGGCTATGGCTCCAGAAATGTCGGCCCGATCCCCGGCGGAAGCGTGCTTCGCTTCAAATTAGCGCTTCACCACATCGCTCCGGCCGGTTGATCCGTGGCGCCGCCGCTCAGCGCCGGCATCCTTCTTTTCCGCGAACGCGGCGGCTCGGTCGAGGTGCTGCTGATCAAACCGGGCGGCCCTTTCTGGCGCAACAAGGATGTCG
>DATAPR010000046.1:0-2060 GCA_036265105.1 Sphingomicrobium sp. | reverse complement strand
GATGGCCTGGGCACGCAGCGCGACAATGGCCGCGTCGGGCTGCGCATCGAAGTCGTCGAGCAGGGCCGCGCGGCGGAGGACGGTGCGAGTGTCTTCACTGAGCTGATCGCTGGACAGAGCGGTGCGGTTCAGTTCGTCATCGGCCGAGCGAAGGTCCACCCGATCGACCTGGACTGGGGCCGCGCAGGCGGCGAGCAGCAGCAACAACCCCGCTGAGGCGCTGAGCGCCGCACGCCACCACCGGGTCTCCGCTCGCTCGGGAAGAGATGCCATTGCTAGCTCGGCTGTTTGGGGTGATCGGGATCGCCAGTGACTCTTAGGGTAGCGTCTCAGCTTGCAACTGCGGCGCGACCGGATGGTTAGTCGCCCAAAGCATCGATGGCCTGCACAGCGCGGTGGGCGGCAGACGCAACAAGCCACTATAGGGCTGGCTCGGCTCGACGATCAGGAATACCGCACTCGCTACTGCGAATGCACCTACCACGGTCTGTCTCCGGCTTTCGCAAGGAGAAGGACTAGGGAGCGCGGCTCAACGCGGCACGCCGAACCTTGCAGGGCTCTAGCGCTTGCCCAGCCGCAAATATCGTCCGGCGGGTCGAGATAGGTATCGATACACCGTCGCCACGCTTCGTCTGGCGGGTCGAGTATCGGGATTTCGAACTCGAGCGGCTCCCAGTATGCATTGATTATGATGTGCAGGAGCAGCGGGTACCCCAATAGGCGGACCGTAGCCGCCAGCGTGTGAGATTCATCGCTCCAGTCTGGCGCATTCAGTCTGACTCCGTGCCATTGGACCGGCTGTTGGCGCAGAAGTTCGTTCAAGGTCATATCGAGCCGCTCGACCGGCAGGTCGCGATTCATTCGGAGCGCGATGAGCTCTCGAAAAAAGTGGTAAATGTCCGCGTGCTTCTCGACCAGGCTCCAGTCGAACCATGAAATTTCGTTGTTCTGGCAGAAAGCGTTGTTGTTACCGCCCTGAGTGCGCCGCACTTCGTCGCCCATCAGCAACATCGGCGCCCCGGTCGCGAGCAAGGTCAGTGTCAGGAAGTTCTTGACTTGGCGGTTGCGCAGCCGCTCGACCTCAGGCTCCATCGTCGGGCCTTCGACGCCGCAATTCCAACAGATATTATTGTCCGCCCCATCGCGGTTCCTTTCTCCGTTCGCTTCGTTGTGCTTGCCATTGAAGGAAACCAGATCGTTCAGCGTGAATCCATCGTGGCAGGTAACGAAATTGATGCTCTGCTCCGCCTCGCGCTCTTCCCGCTGGTAGACGTCAGGGCTCCCCATCAGCCGGAAAGCCATTGCACGGGCAGTGCCGTTGTCGCCTTTGAGAAAGCCGCGAACGTCGTCCCGAAACCGCCCGTTCCATTCCTTCCAGCTATCGCCGACGAAATGGCCGACCTGATAGAGGCCGGTGGCGTCCCAAGCTTCGGCAATCAGCTTGACGTTGGCGAGGATGGGGTCGGATTCGATATCCCAAAGAACCGGCGGCGACGCCATCGGGCGGCCTTCCTGGTCGCGAGTCAGGATCGAGGCAAGGTCGAAGCGGAAGCCGTCGACATGCATCTCGCTCACCCAATAGCGGAGGCTGTCGAGGATCAGCCGCCGGACAATCGATTCGTTGGCGTTCAGCGTGTTGCCGCAGCCGGTGTAGTCGGCGTAGCGGGATTTGCCTTCTGCCAGGATGTAATAGGTATCGTTCGCCAATCCTCGGAAACAAATGGTGGGGCCGTCTTCTTTGCCCTCGGCAGTATGGTTGTAGACGACATCGAGGATGACCTCGATCCCGGCGCGATGCAGCGCCTTGACCATATCGCGAAATTCGTCGAGCGCGCCGAGCGGATCCGGTCGGGAGCTGTACCCGCCATGCGGCGCGAAAAACGACAAGGGTTGGTATCCCCAATAGTTACCGAGGCCCGGCGGACCGTCCTCTTCGTCGAAAGCAAATACCGGGAGGAGCTCGACGGCGCTGACACCGAGGTCCTGGAGATAGGGGATCTTCTCGATCAACCCGCCGTAGGTGCCGCGTTTGCTCGCAGCGACACCTGAGCTTGGATGCC
>DATAPR010000045.1:0-1665 GCA_036265105.1 Sphingomicrobium sp. | reverse complement strand
TGATGACACTGTTTTCCTCAAGCCGAAGTGGATAACCTTCTTGACACCTGGGGCGCGATTAAAGAACGAAGAACGGCCTTCCCGCTCCGAACAGAGAACTCTCAGCAAAATCCAAACTACAATCAGCGACCAACTGCCCAGCCGCAGGGAAAGCCCCTTGGGATTGAGACCCGCGGCGATAATGTCAGCCGAGCCTCTTCCTGAATATCTGACTTTGCGCCGCTTGTCCTCTCCTTGCTACGGGGGACCGAGGGTTCGAATCCACCTCCCTCCAGCAGTGAGTCTGATGCACCTGCTCCGTCTTCCAGACGTCGATTGTTTGCGCGCCGGCGTGCGGCAGCAGCCGGCCGAAATGGCGAGGTTGGGGGGCCGAGCCCGCGGGCCGATAAGCTCTTCGTGATCAAGAGTGAGTAGCCGAGCGCCGGCGTTGTCTGCACGCGGGACCGAGGGTTCGAATCTGGCTCCCTCCAGCGGCGAGTCATGAGCGAACCTTGGGCGCTCGGTGCTCGCGTCGGACGTCCTGCCGCAACTGTCGATCTGATCGAGGAGGGCTTTTAATGCCGCCATCCGCTGATTCGGCTTAGAATTTCGATGAGGCGGGCGTTGAGCGGCCTCCTCTCGGTTCAGTCGGATAAGCGGGCAAGATCGTCGAGCACCTTTGCGATCAGTTCTTGGCGTCGCGGATCCCTCGCCTCGGACGTCTCAGCGAAAAGCAGGATCAGATATCGCGCCTTTGCTGCAGCCTCGGCCCAAGTCGTCGACGGAGCAGCGAGGGCGTGGCACTCGAATTCCTCTTGGCGGCGTCGCAGGGCAGCCTGATCGGCTTGAACTTCATGGAGCCGCCGGCGAATTTCGGTCAATTTCTGAGCGGCCATGCCGCGGTGCTCGTCAAGTTCCACGGGGTTGTCCGTCATGATCGATTGCCCTTCCACGCTTGCGTGCGGCCGGCAGCGCGTACCGTGCGCAATCCAACTGGGCCGAAGATGGTGATTTCGCCTTCGCAGGTCACCGCGACGCCGGTCCAAGAGGAGCTGTTTGATCTCGCGGATCGGTTCGACCGGATGAGGCCGGGACGACGCGGTTCGGGGGAGACGTAGGCGCTGGAACGGCCCTCATGAAGAAGCTTCTGCCCGCTGGGTGCTGATCGCCGGCGCGAAAAGCTCGTGTGGCTTGGCAAGCCCCCGCAGCGGATGGCGGCCGAGCGAGGTCAGTGGTCTCTTATAGACGCGTGCGAAGTCGTCGCTCAGCACGATCGCTGTATTGAGGGTTTTCGCCATCGTCTCCAACCGACTGACCAGATTGACCGCGGGCCCGATGACGGTGAAATCGAGTCGCTCGGCGGCGCCAATATTCCCGTAAACCACGGTACCCACATGCAGCGCCACGACCGGCGACAAGGTCGAGCCCACCACTTTCGGCGAACATCGCCGTGCACGTCGATCGCCAACATGGCGCATTTCACGGCACCAGTCCCGAGCTGGGCTGCCAGTATCGGACGACCCGCGCTCTACCGTCGCTTCAGCCTTCGGCCGAGTTCAGCGGGCACTCGCCCGCCGAGCTTACTCGCCGTGAACTCCGGTGGCCATTCGCCGCGAGGTGGCCGCAGGTCAGCGCGTAAAGGGAAAGGCTCATCGCGACCCCTCGGTCCTCGGTCATCGGCCCGCA
>DATAPR010000044.1:0-13639 GCA_036265105.1 Sphingomicrobium sp. | reverse complement strand
ATCTTCACGGAACCCAAGAGTGTCGATCCCGACACTCTTGCCAATCTTGGACCGCTTCGACGCCTGGCCGGTAGCTGGCGATCAGTGGCCGGACTTGACCGAAGCCCGAAGGCGGATGGGCCGGAAGAGCGCAAGTACATCGAGCAGATGGATTTCGAGCCAATCGATGCACAGGCCAATGGGCCGCAACTGTTCTACGGCCTTCGCTATCACATCCACATCAACACGCCCGAAGAGGACATCGCGTTTCATGACCAAGTCGGCTACTGGCTTTGGGAACCCGCGACGGGCCTTGTGCTTCAGACCGTCGCTATCCCTCGAGGCCAGGTTGCGATCGCATCGGGTAGAGCCGACCCCGCCGCGGATCGAATTGTGCTGACCGCCGAGCGCGGCCAAACGGAATATGGCATCTGCTCCACGGCGTTCCTCGAATATGCGTTTCGGACCGACCGCTATCAAATCGAGGTGACATTCAATTCCGACGGCACATGGAGTTATCTGATCGAGACAACGCTCACCGTTCGGGGCCACGCGGAACCCTTCACGCATCGCGACAAGAACACGCTCACTAAGATCGGTGAACCATTGCCCAATCCCTTGATGCAGGTTCTGGCGAAGAAGGCTGCACGCCGGGAAGCCGTCTGAACCGGAAGCGCGGCGCGCAGACTAAAGGAAGTACGCAACCGCTGCAGCGCAGAGCAGGAGCTTCGCGAGCCATCCCGCCGCGTGACTGGCCGTAACCAGCCAATCGATCTTGATGAAGAGCCCGTTGGCTACAAGTAACGGAAGCGGCGCAATCAGCCAGATCATTGCCGCAAGTTTGAGCGATTGCAGCAAATGGGTCGAACCGACGTGGTGGGCAAGAAGTGTAAAACCTCCTGCGGTGAGCAACGTCGTTAGCTGGGCGAGAATTACACGCCTCGTATCGTTCGAGGCGGTGCGCCAGACCTCAGCGTGGATGAGGTACCGGCCGTGGAATAACACGCCTGCGAACAACCAATCGGCAAGAGATCCTAAAATTGCGCCCGTTAGGGCCGCCCATAAGAGGTTGATGTGCATCTTTTCCCCTGAGAGAAATCCCTAGCATGGACTTCATCCGACATTGAAAAGAAAACGGAAATTGCAACGGACGCGAAGGGCGACAGCCGTTCCTCCGGAAAAGGAACGCCGCCGGTAATCATTTCGCGCAACAAACGACCCGGAAATTGGTTGTGCGCTTCGGCTATGCCACAACAGGGAGGAAGCCCATGAAACTGTTAATCGCGACCGTTGCCGGCCTCGCGCTGATCGCCTCGCCAGCCTTCGCTCAACCGGACAATACGTCGACTGCCACCACGCATGTGAAATCCACAACGAAGCACGTTCATGCGACCAACGTCCCGGTCACGACCCATCATGTGACGAGGACTCGCCATCACGCGATGCGTTGCGGCTGCCCGGCCGGTCACATGAAGGTCCATCATGTGAGGCACGTCGTGAAGAAGACGACGACGACTTCAAGTTCGACTCCGGGCTGAACTTATCCTTGGGCCCTCGCGGCCAGCGGGGGCCCTCTTTGAGTACCGCTCGGCTCAGGCCGGCGCTCGGGCAGACACCCGACTTTGGGTGCCCAAGCGCGCCTTGGCGTCTTGGATGATCTTCTTGAACCTCGGGTCCTCGCGGATGCTTTCGAGATCGGGGTCGAACTCGGCGGCGCCGATCGACCCCTTGATCCTGGACAGTGAGGAATCGAGCATTCGAATTGCGGCATCGCGGTCACCGAAGTGCCGCGCGAATGCGCAGGCGAAATTGTAGCGCATGTTGAGGTTATCGGGGTCGATCAGCAGCGCTCGTTCCATCCATTCGCGCGCTCGGTCCCGTTCGCCGAGCGCAGCAAGGGCACTCACTCCAAAGCTGATCGCGGCGCCGTTGCTCGGATCGTGCGCGAGCACCTGTTCCACTTGGTGGAGCGTCATCGTCGCGGCGTCTTTTGCGGATTTCTTGTCGCCAAGTCCGAAATAGCAGGTCGTCAGCATCCCCCAGCCGTGAAAATCGCTGTCCATCAGCGAAGTCGCTTTTCCAAAATGTGCCCTCGCTTCCTCGACCTTGCCGCGCGAGATGAGGAAGTTTCCAATCGCCTTGTTGAGCTCCCATGAATCTGGGTCCAACTCGAGGCCCTTCTGAAGCTCGGCGAGCGCCTCCTCGTCGCGGCCCTTCACCTCGAGTCTCCGGGCCATCGCGCAATGGGCTTCGGCGATCGTTGGATCGATCGCGAGCGCAGTGTGCGCGGCAGCGACCCCGTCGTCGACCTCATAGCCGAAGCCGTAGCGAAGGTTCGATTGGGCGATCGAAAGGAGTGCCCAGGCATCGGCATAATAAGGGTCGATTTCGACCGCCCTGCTG
This sequence comes from Sphingomicrobium sp., assembly GCA_036265105.1. Taxonomy (GTDB): domain Bacteria; phylum Pseudomonadota; class Alphaproteobacteria; order Sphingomonadales; family Sphingomonadaceae; genus Sphingomicrobium. Next base: position 11,257 of record DATAPR010000044.1, on the reverse strand, counting down.
CTGATGCGCATTACGCGCTCTTCGCGTCCAGGATCGCCGTGATTCCCGGTGATCCAATACTGACGCGCCAGAAGGTAGAAATTATAGGCTTCAGCGTTATTCGTGCCGCGGCGTTGAAGCGCTTTCTTCTCTTCGGGAAGAAGGCGCACCTTGAGCGCCTCGACGATCGCTTTCGAAATCTCGTCCTGGATCGCGAAAATGTCCTCAAGATCGCGATCGTAGCGGTCCGCCCAAACATGCTCGCCCGTCGTCCCGTCGATAAGCTGGGCACTGATCCGAACGCGCCCGCCTGCCTTTCGAACGCTGCCTTCAAGAACATGACTGACTCCGAGTTTCCCCGCGATTTCGGTCACGTCGACCGAACGGCCCTTAAAGGTGAAGGCGGTGTTTCGGGCGACAACCCCAAGCGCTGAAATCCTCGAAAGATCGGTCGTGATGTCTTCACTGATGCCGTCGCTGAAATATTCCTGTTCGCTGTCACCGCTCATGTTCTGGAACGGCAGGACGCAGATGCAGAGATGCCCTCGCGCGCGCCCCTTGGTTTCGGCGGCGGGCTGGGGTGCTCCCGCGAGCGACCGGATGCTTCCAAGAAGTTTTCGCCAGCCTGGCGCATCGGCGTCGCCATCCCATGCGCTAAGCTCGGCGCACTGGATCTGGTTGAACGGAAGCGGCGGGATATGTCCGTCGAGGGTTGCCTGGACGAGCGTTCCGGCGGCTCGCGCAGTATCCGCTTCCGCCCGCACCCACTGCGATTTTGCCGCCTCCAGGGACCACAGGACGACGACTGCCTTTGCCTGGTTCAGCCGTTCCTCGATGACCTCCGCATAGGCTCGGTGCGCCGGGAGCTCGTCGTCGCGCCAGACTTCATAGCCGCCCGAACGGAGGATGCTCGCGACGCGCGCCGCTTCCGTTTCGTCCGCCCGAGCATAGGAGAGGAAGACATCTGCCATCAGGGCTTAAGCCCCACCAACCCTTCAGTCGTCCGAATATCAGGACTTAGGAGGAGAGTCTTTTGAATTACTCGGCCGTGGTCGGATTGATGGTGTTTCGAACCTGGGAGATTTTGTTCGCCGGAAAGCCGCCGCGCTGTGCGTGCTCGCGGATCATATCCTCATTGGGAGCACGATAGACGCAATAGATCTTGTTGTCGGTGACGTAGCTTTGGACCCATTGGATCTGCGGGCCAAGATCGCGCAGCACAGAGCACGAGGTTTGCGAAGCTGACTTGAGATCGGCTGTGGAGAGTTGCCCGACTCCAGGCATTTCGCGTTCGATCACATATTCGGGCATGGAAGTAGCTCCCCTGTCGCGCGATGTCTTCGCCGCAGCTCTTAGACTATCCCGGTAACAGGCCCAAGCGCAGTTCGCTTCAGGCGGCCAATGACATTTGGCGAGTTCCTAGTGATGGCCCAGGCGCTGACGAAGCTCGGAGACCTCCCACTGGTCGTTGCGGCTGAAAGGAAGCAGGGCATTGAGGGCCGAATAGGTGCTTCGGCCGAGCGCACGCTTGAGCCCGGCGAGCTCGGCGAAGGTCGCGCGCACTTCGGACTGGTCGAACTTGGTCTCCCCAGATTCCTGCTCGATCATCATTTCCTCGGCTTCGCTGACGAGCCACGCCTGGAGTTCCCAGTAGCGCCGGATGCGCTTGGCCCCCTCGGGCCCTAGCCGTTCGGCGAGCGCCGCGATCTTCCGGCCCGCGGGCGTGTCCGGCCATTTGCCGGAACGAAGTGTCTCGAGCTGAACGTGATGCGCAGCATATTCCGCGACCAGCCATCGCTTGGCCTCTGCAGTTCCGAAATAGAAAATCCCGATGAGCGCCAAAGGCGCGATAATGATCGCTCCCATCATGGCGATGAGCGGTCGGTCGGGGAACTGGTTGAAGGCGACGTGGAGGGCGACCGCGACGAGATAGCCCGGGACGAACCACAGAAGATTGAAGTCGAAGTCCCCTGCGGCCTCGCGAGTTTCACGTTCGGCCAGCTCGTGGGCGATCGCTGCGAGGATCGCGAGCGTCGTTCCGTGCATGACCGCGGTGCCGACTCCCCGAACCAACCAGGTGCCCGCTCCGTAACCTGGGAAGATGGTCAGATAAATGATGTTCTCGACGACCGCGAAACCGGCCCCGATTGCAAAACCCGAGATGACCGCGTCGAGCTTGTAGCCGATGCGGTTGAATCGGAAGAGGCCAATCATGATGACCGCCTTGATCGCTTCCTCGATCCAGGGTGCAACGAAGCGGCTGTAATAGGAAAAGCCGATCGGGAGCGCGTCGAGGACGCGCCCGCTGACCGGCCACGCGAGGCCCGCTGCGATCGCTCCGAGCACGAGAAGGACGAGGACCTCGCCCAAGCTCATGAGCTTGAACGCGTCGAGCCACACGAACACGCCAAGGAGGACCAGCACCGGGACGAGAGCAAGCCCCCAGTGGGCAGCCTGGATCAGCAACTCAGACATTGCGCCCTACATGATCTTCAATGAGGCAAGCCACTCTGTCTTCCGATAATGCCCGTCTGCCCATCCGCCGGCAGCGCCGACAGAGAAGACCATCGGGAGACGCAAAGCAACGGTGAAGTTGAGATCCAGCTGAGTGCCAAGGTCGTAGTAGCGGTGGCTCGTCCCGTCCTGGGCGTGCGTTTCCATGGCTCCGGCGAACAGCGCCGGCCGAATGTAGCTCATGTAGAACGACGGCGTTCCGACCTCGGCGAAGCGAACTGGCGGAAGATTAACCTCGCCCGTGAGTTTCGCGAACTTGCGCGCAGCGATCTCGTCGATGTCGAAGCCCGGAAAGCTTTCGAGCTCGCGGTATCGCTGCTCGGGACGGTCATCGACGTAATTGTTGCGGAAAGACCCCAGATAATAAGCGGCAAGCGCATCCTCCCGAGGGCCGCCGACCATGCCGGCATGGCCGTAGAGCCAGATGGAGCTGTTGGGGAAAGGCAACGGCAAACCGCCGCTCAGACTGCCGTAAATCTTGGGATACCAATGCCCGTCGGCCTGGTCGCTTCCGACCGCAATCTGGCCTTCGATGCCCTTTTCGTGATCGACCCCGCCGAGCGCCTTGGTTGTGTTGGTGTATTTGAGTCCAACCTCCCCCGAGCGAAGATTCTTGGGCCCGACAACGTTTTGCGCGCCGGGAAGCTGATCGAGGCCGAAATAGGTCGCGAACGAGCCGAAAACGTCGAGCTGTCGAGGCGGGTCGTAGATGAGAGGCTTGGTGTAGTTGACGATCGCGGCATCGCCCTTTCGGCTTCGAAGAACGGGCCCGAACAAATCGTAGAAGTCTGCCAGATTGTGCCAGTAGGTCAGCTTCCAGTTCGGTGTCTGATATTCGGCGTCGAAATGGAATCTTTGGCCGCCCTCAACATGGTAAGGCGAAAAGGAGACGTCCGCGCTGAACTGTCTGAATTGGAGCGGGTCGGCGACGTGCAGATAATAGCCGAACGCAGGCTTCTGGTCGTAGCCCGAGATAATCGGATAGTGGGCATCGAACCGCATGCGCTGGAATGGATCGTAGATGCCCTGATTGGTGATCAGCTGGTCGAGCGGCACCTTGGCTGGCGATCCTACCGCCCATTGCTTGAGCTCGGGATGAGCGTCGACGACCTCGGTGCCGAGGAACTTGATGTTGCCGATGTCTTGCCGAACCTGCGGCTGGATGATCGACGGATTGAAGCCCTCGCCGGTGTAGTCGTAGACCAAAAGCGACCCGTCCGGGCGAAGCAACGGACGGAAGAAACCGGTCGCGGCATTGCTGAGGACATCCCATTTGCCGCTCGCGATATCGAGTCGGTAGATGTTCGAGACGCCCGTATAGTAGGAATTGCCGAGCAGCGCCTTCCCGTCCGGAGTGAAGGTGAACATCTCGGGCACGGAGGACGGAAGCGAGAGCGTTGCGACCGGGTCATCGACATTCCCGTTCAGAAGATCCGACGTCCTCCAGACCTTGACCGACTGCTTGGCATCGACGCCGCCGTAGGACGCCGAAACGAGCTGGCCGTCGGGTGAGACATCGAGATCGAAGATGATCTCGCCATAATGGAAGGTCTTCACCTGGCTGAAGCTTGTGTAGGGCGGCGGGATCCTCACTAGGGTACCGAAGCCGTTCTGGTGGCGGATTCCCCACAGGCTCTTGTCTGCTTGGTTGAACGCGAGATCACCAATTCGAGCGTCGGTAAGAAGGCGGCGCTGCTTGCCCGTGTCGATGTTGATCGCGTTGATATCGCGATAGGCGTAGTTCTCGTTCGTATAAAAGGCCGTCCGGGTGGACGGGTCGTAGGCAACGCTCGTCACCTTGTAGAGCATCATCCCGTTAAGGTCGGTAAGGTGCGTGACCTTGCCGGTCGCAAGGTCCATCTTGCCGAGAAATCCGATCCGGCCCGAATAACGAAAGGCCGCGATGAGGCTGTTCGTTTTCTCGTCGACGAAGCCTCTAGACATCGAGCCGAGTGCGCGCGGCGAGAGGTGCTTGGGTTCAGTCAGCGGATATTGTGCGAGGCGCGCGAGATTTTCCTGCTGGTACTTGTGTTCGAACGCGATCCAATCGTTCCAGACCGAGTCGAGAGGCTTGCCGAAAACATGCTCGAACTGGTCCGCATAATAGGCCTTAGAATCGGGCGATCGACGAAGCCATTCGACGATCTTGTCGGGCCCGTAGGTCAGCGCAAGGTAGGACATGAACCTCGTGCCGTAGAGGTAGGAGTTGGCGCCCACCTGAAAGTCTATCTGAGTGCCTTCGCTCTCGAGGCCGAGCGGAGAAAAGAAAGGCGAATTGTCGTGCACCTTGGCGCGCCAGACCATCTCGTCGTAGCCGCCTTGGGCGCGTCCGAGGCCGCCGGCCATCCATGTTTCCATGAAGACCGCGCTTCCTTCCATGTACCAGCGCGGAGTGAGGTTCCGCGGAGTCGTCAGGAAGTTGTAGAGAATGGATTCGGGGTGCTTCTGGAGCGGGACCGGCTTGCCCCCGAGAAAGTGCCTCCACCCCGCGTCGCGCGCGTTCCATGCGTCGATCGTACCGACGTGAGTGAGCTCATGGTTCATGAGCGTGTAGAAGCGCTCGCCGGGGGAAAAGGTCTCCATCGATAGCGATAGCGGCGCGACGTCAAGAAGGACCATGTCGCTCGGCGATCCAAGCGCCGCGGCATTACCGTAATCGGAGAAGTCCTTGAGGAGGATCGTCACCTTCTCCCACGGCTTCCAATTCAAATTCTTCTCGTGAAAGGCGAGCGAGTTTTCGAACGCGCGACCCAGATACGGTGTCAGGTACGTCTGGATCGGGTCGATGTAGAGAAGGGTGAGGTTCTTCGTCTCGAGCATCGACAGATGAAAGCCGGAAGCATCTTGGGGGACGTGCTTGGGCTCCTGCTGTTCGGGAGCATTGGGCTGGATCGGTGCGGGAGTGACCGGCTCCGATGGAGGCGTGCCCTGAGATTGGGGCGGAACGGCATCCGGTTTCTCGACCTCGATCGTGGTATTGGGAGGAGGGGGGAGGGGCGCCTGCTTGCCTGGAGTTTGCGCGAGCGCTGCACCCGCGAAACCGGTTAGAGCGAGCGCCGCTGTTGCACGCGCAAAGCGACGCCCGCTGAACCTACCCCCCATCTACGGCCCTCCCCCGACCGCTATGTCAGTCGGAATGCGACTGAGAGGCCGCTTGCGAGACTCCAGCCTGATTGAGCGCCGCCGAGAAGCTCGGATTGGCCATCAGAGCCGCCAGGTTCGGCTGTGCCGCTAACGCCGCAAGCGCTTTCTGGTTTGAAGACAGCGCGGCAAGTGCCGCAGGCTGGCTCGCAAGCGCTGAGAAGGCCTGCGGGTTGGCCGCCATTGCCGCGAACGCCTGCGGGTTTGCAAGCACCGCCTGCGACGCGTTTGCGCTGAGCGCCTTGGAAACCGCCGATGCGGCAACCAGCGAATGCGCGTCAAGTGCCTGCAGTGCCTGCGAGGCGGCACTCAACTGGCTCGCATTGGCCGCAAGCTGCGAGAAGGCCGACGCATTGTTTCCCATCGCCGCAACCAGCTGCGGATTGAGCGCGCTCGCATTGCTTGCGAGACTGGCAAAGGCGAGGGCATTCTGACCCATAGCGGAGAAGAGCCGCGGATCGGCCGAAATCGCGGCCATCGCCTTGCTGTTCGCTGCGAGCTGCTGGAAGGCAGCCGCACTGCTCGCCATCCGCGCATCCCCTGCAGCTTTCAATGCCGCATTTTGGAATGCGTTCGCATTGTTCGCAAAGCTGCTGAATGACGAAGCTTTGCTCATAATTGCTGCCAAGGCTTGCGGCTGCGAGGCGAGCGCTGCGAAAGCGTTGGAATGAGCCGCGATCGCAGCCAGAGCTTGCGGCTGTCCAGCCAGCAGCGCGAACGCCTGCGGGTTGGCCGCGAGGGCAGCCATCGCAGAACTCGAGATGCCCGCCGACTGGAGCTGATGAGCAGCCGAGGCTGCGCTGCTGACGGCCGCCTGGAGTGCTTGCGGCTGTCCTGCGAACGCCTTGAAGGACGCGGCATTCGCAGCGATCGCGCTGAACACCTTCGGATCGGCGTTGAGCGCCTGCATCGCCTTGTTGTCGCCCGCGAGTTGCTGGAAAGCGACAGCGCTGCTCGCCAAACGCGCGTCCGCCGCCGCCTTCGACGCGGCGTTCTGGAAAGCGTTCGGACTGCCCGCGAAGCTCGCGAAGGCCGCCGGATTGGCTGCGATTGCAGCGAGCGCCTGCGGCTGCGAGGCAAGGGCCTGCATTGCCGCCGGATGGGCCGCCACTGCGCTTAACAGCGCGGCGCTGGCTTGGCGCGCCTGAGGTGCAAGCGCTGCGGCTTGCTGCGCCGCCGAGGCGACTCCGGCGAAGGCGCTGGGATGGCCGGCGAGGGCGCTGAATGCCTGCGGATTGGACATCAGCGCGGCCATGAGCTGCGGCTGCCCGGCCAAGGCTTTGAAGCCCGGGCTGGCCGCGAACGCCCGGAAGTTCGGGTCATGAACCATTAGCTCGAACGCGTCGGTCTGCATCAGCTCCGGAACCGACGTGTCGCCGAGCGTCACGTCTCCTTCGCCGACCTGCGCCGATATGTAGCGCTTTGCCGCGCCGATCGTGCCAGCACTCGGACCGAGCGGAGGGTAGACCCGCCCGAGACCATAGGCACCCACTCCGAAGGCGAGCACGCCTGCGGCAGTCAAAACCAATTTACGATTGTTCTTCGTGGAAACCACATTCGTCATTGTTGCCCCCTTGACTGAGTCAAGACGGCCAATTTGCGCTCGCGTTAATCGAAAGTCAATGAAAGTCGGGGTTCAGACACCCCCGCTAAGTTGCTGCAGCCGTTTGAAAAAAAAGGGATAATACAACATTTCGTGAGTGCTCCATTATGTCGATTCTTGTAATCGCCTTAACCACTTACCGAAGGCTGGAGGAAACCGTCGCGCGCGTATCGAGTGGCAATCTTGGCGAAGGAGCCGGTCATGTTTGTCCGCTTCGTGCTAATTGCTGCCGCAACGCTTCTCAGCGAGGCCGCGCCTGCGGCCGAGCCTGCGAAACCCGTTCAGCAACCCCAGGCGCAGCAGCAACCCGCGCCTCGCGAAGTGGTGCTGGCCTCCGCCGATGATGTTGGCGCAGCACCCGCAACTTCACAGCAGGGGCCGGCAATGCCCAAGCGGCGCATTGCGCGTGTGACGACCTGCCGCTGCGGCGACCAGTCGGCGCAGCCCGAGCAGTAAGGAACCCTCCCTACTTTTCGGCCTCGGCGATTCGCTGACTTGGTCGGATGACCGGGATCTCGCCGTCTCCAACCGCCGCAAACGCCGCCCAATAGAAAGGGTGCGACGTATTGACGTCGTCCATCAGCTGGCGCTGCGACATTCGAAGGGCGGTGACCGTCGGAGTTCCCGGCGGGGCCGAGAAAAGGCCGGTGATCAATCGATCGGTCGCGTCGTAGTCGTCAGGAACCGGCCAGTGACTTGCGACGACCAGCCTTCCCCCCGCACCGACGAACGCTCGAACCAAGCCGTCGAGAGCGACATCGCCGCCGGTTGCAAGACCCGCCTGCTCGGTTGCAGCGGCGCTCGCCTGAGCGGCCGTGTCGCAGGCAGACAGAATGACGAGGTCGGCGTCGAGATGGAGATCGAAGACCTCCTTGAAGGTAAGAAGCCCATCGGAGCCGGCGCCGCCAAAACTCGTCAGCAGCGCCGGTTGGGCGGCGCATTTCGCCGCCCGCGCGGTGACCACCCCGTGGGTCGCGAAATGGATGATCCTATATTGGTCAAGGTCGGTTCGGCTCTTGACGCCTGTGTCGGTGAAATTGTCGCCGGTGACGAGCTCGACTCCGGACGGGTCATAAGACTTCAGGATTGAGCTCGCGGTTTCGAGCTCCTTGGGAGAAATGGGGTGCGACCAGGAGGACATCGGAAGCGTGCAGTCGCGATCCGCCGCCGCTGGCACCAGTCCTGCGTTCGCCGAAGACGGCGGAGCGTTTGAACCAAAGCCAAGATATTCCTTCCTTGCAGCCGATGGCGGCGCTTCGCGCAGCTGAACGAACGATCGAGGACTGACCGAGGTGCTGATATCGCGGTCTCGTCCGAGCCACTGGATCCCTCGAAAATCGAACGCCGAATCGTCGCTCGCCTTGGCCCGCTGCTCGTATGAATCGACAGACGCCTGATCCACAACCAGGAGGTTGGGCGGAAGCCGGAGCATCGCCCCATCGGGTTCGAAGATGAGATGTTTGGCGGCAGCGATCTCGGTTGCGAACGGTGCGAACAGCTCGCCGTACATCTGGTGAGACAATGCGACGTCGAAAGGATAGGTCGTCCGCTGGCCATTCTCGACCGTCGAGATCGTCTCCCTGAGCGCTTGGACCTGGTCGGAAAGCTGGCTTGCGGAGACTTCAAGCCTGGCCGGCCGGGCGCCCGACGGTGTGACGAGAATGGCGTAGATGTCGTTTCCGACATTGGTCATCCGGTAATAGACTTCGCCGGGCCGAAGCATCTTCTGTAAGCCCTCAAGAGTGATCACCTCGTCGGCGACTGCCCGGTAACGCGGGAAGCTCGCAAGTGCGGACTGGGTTGCGACTTGCTCCTTCTGCGAGTTGTCGAGCGCAGCGCGAAGGACCCGGGCGCGGCTCTGCTCGTCGAGGCTCGGGTTCGCGATGTCCGAAAGCCGCGCAAGTTCGACCCGAGCCCTCTCGGCTTGGCGAGTTAGGGTCACGGACTGGCGAAACAGTCGCGACGCCTCGTCTGTGCCGCCGCCAAGTTCGCGCGCGAGAACGGCCTGCGTCTGGGCCAGACCAGGACGGACCATCAGCTGCGTCGCAGCGAAGATCTCGGCGGTCGAAGCAGGATCGGCGCTCTTCTTAAGGAGCAAATCGACGTAGGGGCGAAGAACGTCCGCGAAGGAGGGTGGAAGATTGCTCGTGTCAGGCTGCGAATGGACGATTTCGCGGAACATGGCCTCTGCGGTGTCAGGCTGCCCGGTTCGGGCGAGATAGCCGGCGAGCCGCGCCTTAGCGTTGAGAAGCGCAGCAGAGCCCGGGTAATTTGCCTCGAGGAGCGTTACGCCCTGCCGGTAGAGCCGATCGGCATCTGCCATGTCCTTCTGGTCTTCGGCAATCGCTGCGAGATCGCCGAGGATCTGGGCTCGCATCCAGGTCACCGATTCGACCCGTCCATCCCGGACGGCCTGGAGTTTTGAATCCGCGCCCTCGAGAGCGACCGAAGCCCGGGAAAGGTCACCCTTCAGTCTCAATGACGTGCCGCGCAGCTGGAGTGCCTGGCCGTCGAGAATCTGGGCCTTTTCGGCCAGAGACAGTTCATCGGACTGGGCGGCAAGCTCCTGGCCGAGTTTGGTCTCGGAGTTCAGCCGGCTCGAGGCCACTGCGCTGATGACCGGCTCGCCCGCTTCAACCCCGTTCTCGGCGGTGGCCTGGGGCATTGGTTTTGCGAGTTCTTCAAGAGCCGAATCGGGATTGCCCTGATTGAGCTCGTGGATCGCCCGATAATTGCGCAGGCGGCGCGCAACGAGCGGATCGGCGCCGAGCTGTTCGGCGGCTCTGGCGAAGAGCGAATCCGCTTCGGCGTAGCGACCGAGATTCGATTTCTGAAGTGCCTCGTTGGCAAGCGCTTCCGCCTTGCTTAGGGGCCCTTCGCCAAGATTGCTGACCGCCGCGAAGAACTCGGCCGCCTGAGCATAGCTCCCCGCATTGTTGCGGCGATAGGCCTCGGCAAGCGCCCGCGTCGGATCGAGCGTTCCCGCCTGGACCCGGGCGAAAGCCGCGGGATCGCCGGCGCCCGTTGTAGCGATCGAGATTTCGCCCTTGACTGGCTGATCGGCAACGATGCTCCTCAGTCCGAGCTGAAGCGCGCTGTCATAGCCCGCAAGGCCCTCCGCAGCGTAGAGCTGCTCTCCCTTCACGAATTGATAGGCGCGATAGGCGACGTCGGCATCCTTCAGGCGACAATCGAACGTCTCGACCGTGCCGATTCCAGGAAGATTGCTCCCGTGAGCCGCGGAACAATCTTCGGTTTCGCTTCGAAGAGCGGCAAGGCGCTGCTCGGCTTCTCGAGGCGAACGCAGCTTGTAGAGCCTGCCGACTGGAAGAGATGCGTCTCGGCACGTCAGGGAGTAGCCGTTGTCGAACATGCCGGCGAGACCCTTGTCGACGGCGAGGCTCTGCGCCGAGCAATAGACGGTCCCCGAATTGCCGACGCGGAAACTGTCGAGGACGCTGAGCGGCGCCGCAGGAGCTGATTGGCCGGCGGCGAGCGATGCCAGAACTGCGATCGCGGCGATCAATCTCATGCGCATCTTAGCCTCCAATCATTTGGAGTTGCCTGGATTATCAACGGTACCCTTGGGCCCGGTATCGACGGAATCGCTACCGCTGGTCACTGGATCATCGACTGGTTTGCCGAAGGTGACGGGCCCGGTGTTGATCGGACCAAGCCAGAAGGTGGGCGGCGAACTTGTATCCCCGCTGTCCTCGCCCTGTCCTTGGTCCTCGGCCCCGCTTGAGCCGCCCAAGAGATCGTCGATCAGCTGATCGACGAACTGGTCGGCGTGATCTTCGAAAGCGATCGCTTCCGGGTCCGTCATCAGCCCGATCGGCCCGAGCACGTTCTCGGGTCCGGCGACCGAAACAGGTGGCGGCGGCGGCGGCGGCGGCGGAGGAGGAGGAGGTGGTGGCGGCGGCGGCGGCGGCGGCGGAGGAGGAGGAGGTGGTGGCGGCGGCGGCGGCGGCGGCGGAGGAGGAGGAGGTGGTGGCGGCGGCGGCGGCGGCGGCGGAGGAG
>DATAPR010000043.1:0-9068 GCA_036265105.1 Sphingomicrobium sp. | reverse complement strand
GTTATCGCGATAATCACCGGCTACGACTCGCGAAAAACATTGTAAAGAACTTTTTATCGCGATAAGTGTTATCGATGCATTCATTCGGGGATTGGCCTCATGGAGTACGAGTTTCCCCTTCCTCTGGATCGGCAACTGGGTTTCGGCCTTTACAGCGCCTTCATGGCGGTCAGCCGCACCTACAAACCATGGCTGGACAAGCTTGGCCTGACCTACCCGCAATATCTGGTCATGTGCGTTCTGTGGGAGGACGAGGATCAGACGATCGGTGGAATTGCCGGCCGCCTCGATCTCGAACCAAGCACGATAACCCCGTTGGTGAAGCGTCTTGAGCAGGCGGGACGCGTGGTTCGGCAGCGTAATCCAGCGGACGAGCGGCAGGTGAACGTCAAGCTCACCGCTCAAGGCCGAGCCATCCGTCCCAAGACGAGAAGCTTGGCCGATGCGCTCTACGGCAAGGCCGGTATGACCCCAAACGAAGTCGCCGATCTGAACACTCGGGTAAAGGCTCTACGCGACGCCTTTCGAGAGGCTTAGGCCAAGTCTCGCTGGCTTCGGCTCTCCGGCAATTTCTGGGGAAGTCCGGGCTCGGTTCGTTGGTTGAGGTGGCCAGCGAAGCGCTGCGATCTCGGGAAAGACCGGCGACAGCGCAAGCTCAAGGTGGTGACCCCTACGGGACTCGAACCCGTGTTTTCGCCGTGAGAGGGCGACGTCCTGGACCGCTAGACGAAGGGGCCATCTTCCGAAGGACAAGTCCGACGGAGGCGGCCATATGTGGGCTTGAGGGTTGCTAGTCAATTATCCCGGAGCAAGTCTCAGCCGTCCCGGTCGCGCTCCCGTTCGCTCAGGTAGCGCATTAGCTCGGCGAGGGTCGATTCCATCTGGTCCTGCATCTGGCTGACGAGCTCGTTCTCGCGCATCCCGACATGGTCGAGCGGCTTTGAATAGCTGTCGGAAAAGGACTGAAGGTCCGTCCTGTCGAAGACGCCCTTGGCGACAAGCTTCGCAAGAATGACGAGGAGACCATTGGTGTTGGCGATAGTGCCAGCGACCAGGGCCTCGTCCACCATCGACAGCCGCTTGTCGCTGTCACTGTCGCTGACCTCTTCCTCGGGCATCATCAAATCGATCATGCATCGCTTTACGCTCGGCGCAAGCGAAAGGGTCCTAAGGCAGGACAAATTGACCGAGCGCAGCCCAGTCTGAGGCCTTCTCTTCGAACCCCTTCGTGTTTGCCGCACTCGAGGACGGCAAGTCGATCAGGGCGAGGTGCGGTGGCGGCTCGCGGATCAACTTCCGACCGATTGAGGCAGCGGTCGAGCCGTTGAAGGCAATCGCTCGAAGGTCCGGGAATTCCTTCAGCAGGTGCTCGATCTGATTGTGCTCGGCCGATCGGATCGACTGATCGAGGCTTCCAGTTCGGCTCGCCGAAGCAATCACGTCCCAAAGGCCAATATGGTGCTCGACCAGCCGCTCGAGGCGCATTTCGTAAGAGAGCGGCTGCAATTCTACTTCGATCGAGTTTCCGAGGAGCCGCCAGAATTGATTGCTCGAATGCGCGTAATAGCGGCGGGCGGAAAGCGATGCGTCGCCCGGCAGGCTGCCCAGGATGAATAGCCTGGCATCGCTTCTCCCGACCGGCGGCAGTCCAAATTTGACGCCCAAGAATTAACCCCTACAGCCCTGCCGATGAAGCCGACGGACCTTCGCGTCGCCCTCTTTTCGGGCAATTACAATTATGTGCGCGACGGGGCCAACCAGGCGCTTAACCGCCTCATGGGCTATCTCATTCGCCAGGGAGTCAAGGTCCGGATCTATTCACCGACGGTCGAAAATCCCGCGTTTCCGGCGACGGGCGACCTCGTCAGCATTCCTGCAATCCCGATCCCGGGCCGGTCGGAATACCGGCTTCCGATCGCGCTTCCGCCGCGCGTGAGACGCGACCTTGCCGAGTTCAACCCAAACGTCGTTCACGTCTCCAGCCCGGACATCGTTGGACACCGCGCCGTCAGCTGGGCAAGGCGCCACCGGATCGCGGCGGTTGCGTCGGTTCATACCCGCTTCGACACCTACCTTGCTTATTACCACCTGCAGGCATTCGAACCCCTGGCGCGCGACATCATGCGCCGCTTCTATCACCGCTGCGAAGTCGTGATGGCTCCGGCCGAATCGACCGCGGTGATCCTTCGAGCCCAGCGCATGAACCGAGACATCGCCCTGTGGGCGCGCGGAGTCGACCGCGAGCAGTTCAATCCCGAGCGACGCGACATGGAGTGGCGTCGCTCGATCGGCATATCCGACGACGAGATGGTGATCGCCTTCCTGGGCCGAGTGGTGATGGAAAAGGGCCTCGATGTCTTTTCGGAAGCGATCCAAGCGTTCGACACCCGCGGCCTCAAATACAGGGTGCTGGTCATCGGTGAAGGCCCAGCCCAAGCGTGGTTCCAGGAACAGCTTCCGAATGCGATTTTCACCGGGCTTTTGACCGGCAATGATCTCTCGCGCGCGCTTGCAAGCTCCGACCTTCTCCTCAACCCCTCGATCACCGAAGCCTTCGGAAACGTGACCCTGGAAGCGATGGCCTGCGCTCTCCCAGTGATTGCAGCCGAAGCGACGGGCGCGACCAATCTTGTTCGCGACAAGGTCACGGGAATGCTCGTTGATGGCACCGAGCCCGACGAATTCGCCGATGCCCTCGAAGCCTATGCGAGCGATCCCGACCTTCGCCGGCGCAACGGCGAAGCGGCGCTTGCGATCGCCAAGACGATGGACTGGGATTCGATCAACTCGACCGTCATCCGGGTCTACCTTCACGCCATTCACAAGCGCGAGCGGCTCGCCCGGATGATGGGACGCTAGATTAAGCCGATTTGATCCGCTCGATCCGCTGGGCGGCTTCGTCGAGGATCGCTGCGATCTCGTGAAGCAGCTCCTCGTCGAGACCGTCGCGGCTCACTCGGTGGCTAAGCGCAGTCATGAGGTTTCTAACGGCACGGCCGATCGCCGGCCCCGCCATGTTGGATTCGCGGGGCTTTAGATCGGAGAGGCGTTCGAAGAGGGCCTGGATCTCTTCGGATTTCTCCTCGAGGTGCGCGCGGCCTTCATCGGTCACCTGGAATGGCTTTCTCGGGCCCTCGCCAGCAGCTTCCTCGATAAGTCCCATGTCCTGAAGAAGCGTGAGCGTTGGATAAACGACGCCCGGGCTCGGCGCATATTCGCCCCCCGTCAGCTCTTCGATCGCACGGATGAGGTCATAACCGTGACGCGGTTCGTCGGCGATGAGCTTTAGAAGAACAAGCCTCAGTTCGCCGCCTTCGAACATCCGCCGTGCGCGCCGTCCGCGTCGGCCGCTGCTCCAGCCCTCGTCGCCCAGATCAAAATGAAACGGTCCCCAGCTTCCATGCCAGCCGCGGCCGCCGCGCATCGCCAGCAGTCCGTTGGGAAGGCTGATTTCAAAATGGCCGCGCGGACCGCAACCTTGGTGTCTATGTCCCATGCGGGTCTCCTTTATGATGCGTCTTAGATATATCTTAGTTGCATCTTGGACAAGAGAGACCGTGCAATTTCTTCGCTCGACTTTTAAGTTGGGGGCATGGCCGACCTCTTTGCCGACCAGATTATCCAAACCCCGCGGCCGGAGGCGCCGGCTGGGGGCTCCCCGCTCGCCGACCGGCTTCGGCCAAGATCGCTCGAGGACATCGTCGGGCAGGAGCATTTGACCGGACCGGACGGGGCGATCGGGCGGATGGTCGCTGCAGGTCGGCTTTCTTCGATGATCCTGTGGGGACCGCCAGGAACTGGCAAGACCAGTATCGCGAGGCTTCTTGCCGACGCGGTGGGCCTGAGGTTTGTCGCTGTTTCGGCGGTGTTCACAGGCGTTGCGGATTTGAAGAAGATTTTCGCCGAAGCTCGAACCGCCGCCCGGGCCGGCCAAAAGACCCTCCTCTTCGTTGACGAAATCCATCGGTTCAACCGGGCCCAGCAGGACGGCTTTCTTCCTTATGTCGAGGACGGGACCGTAACGCTGGTTGGAGCGACGACGGAGAACCCGAGCTTCGAGATCAATGCCGCCTTGCTCTCGCGCTGCCAGGTGCTGATCCTGAGGCGTCTCGGCCATGGCGCGCTCGATGAGCTGGTCCGCCGGGCCGAAGCACTGGAGGGCCGCCCGCTTCCCGTCGAACCGGAGGCGCGCGAGGCGCTCATCGCAAGCGCCGACGGCGACGGGCGCTTTCTTTTGAACCAGGTCGAAACTCTATTCTCGATCGAGATCAAAAAGCCCCTGGGGCCTTCCGAGCTCAGCGAGCTCCTTCACCGACGAGTCCCCGTCTACGACAAGGATCGCGAGGGGCATTACAATCTTATCTCGGCGCTTCACAAAAGCATTCGTGGTTCGGATCCGCAGGCGGCGCTTTATTATCTCGCAAGGATGCTGGTTGCGGGCGAAGAGCCCCTCTATGTTCTGAGGCGTCTCACCAGGGCGGCAGTCGAGGATATCGGAATGGCCGACCCGCAGGCTCTTCTCCAGTGCCTGGCTGCAAAGGAGATGTACGATTTCTTAGGCTCGCCGGAAGGCGAGATCGGCATCGTCCAGGCATGTCTTTATTTGGCGACCGCTCCCAAATCGAACGCGACCTACATCGCCCAGAAAACGGCTTGGCGGACCGCCGAGGAGACCGGCTCGCTAATGCCTCCGATGCATATTTTGAATGCGCCGACGAAGCTCATGAAGACTGTCGGATACGGCAAAGGCTATGCTTATGATCATAATGCCGATGAGGGATTTTCAGGCCAGGATTACTGGCCCGAGGAATTGGACGCCCAGGACTTCTACCAACCGACGGAGCGCGGTTTCGAAGCGCGCGTCAAGGAGCGTCTGGACTATTGGGAAGAGCGGCGCAAACAGCTGAAACAAAGCGATGGGAAGAGTGGTTGAGCCGACAGGGCTGAGCGAGGGAGCAGACACAAATGTACCAGGTCGATTCGGGCGCCTATTGGCAGGCGCAGACGATGTACTGGGGACCCAAGATCCTCATTGCCGTCCTCATCCTGATCGCGACCTGGATCGTCGCTCGGGCCGTCGGCTGGGTTCTTAGAAAAGCCATCGACCGAAGCCCGGCTCTCAGGAAACACGTAACTGGAACGCCCGAGGAGACCGTCGGTCACCAGCTCGGAACGATCGCGAAACTGATCATCTGGCTGGTTGGAATCATGGCTGCGCTCCGCTTTTTGGGAGTCGGCCAGATCCTTGCTCCAATCAACGAGCTGGTGACCGAGATCTTTGCGTTTCTGCCCCACCTCATCGCCGCGGGCCTCATTTTCTTCGTCGGGCTTGTCGTCGCGAGGATCGTCAGGCGTCTCGTCGAAACGGTACTCATTGCCGCCAATGTCGATGGCCTCCTTGCGAGGATCGGGATCGGGTCGACCGAAGGAACGGTTCGAACCTCGCCCGAGTCGGTCCCGCCGGGCTCGGCTCCGGGGAGCACGAGGGCGAGCATCGCCCGGGCGGCCGGGGTCCTCGTCTATGCACTCATCATCATCCCAGTGGCGATCGCCGCCCTTCAGGCACTCGAGATCACGGCCATTTCGGCTCCGGCAACCGCGATGCTGGACGAGATTCTCGCAGCGATCCCCCACGTCCTTGCTGCGGCGCTGTGGATCGGAATCGCCTTCGTTGCCGGCCGCTTTTTAAAGACGATCATCGAAGCGATCCTTCCGCCGACGGGTTTCGACGACGCGATCCGCTCAACCGGGGTCCTTCCGCCCAATGCCTTCCCTTCAAGGATCGTTGCAAACATCGCGATGCTTGCGGTGATCCTTGCGGCAGCGATCGAAGCTGCGAGCCAGCTTGGCGGAGGAACGGTCGCGATCTTCCTTGCACAGGTTACCGAACTTGGAGGCAAGGTGATCTTTGGAACGCTGATCATCGTCGTCGGGATTTTCCTCGCAAGGATCATCTCTGGCCTGGTCGCGAGCGGGACCGGCGAAGGCAGCTATGCGCAGACGCTGGTCCGCTATTCGATCATCGCCCTCTTCACGGCGATCGGGCTGACCTTCATGGGTCTTGCCGACCAGATCGTGGAACTCGCCTTCGGGTTGATCCTCGGCTCGGCCGCGGTCGCCTGCGCGATTGCCTTTGGTCTTGGTGGCCGGGATGCGGCCGCACGGGTCCTCGAGCGCTGGGGAGACTCGGGTCAGCCGCCCGTTCGCCCGGCACCTCCGCGTCGGATCCGCCAGGGCCCGAGCGAAGACGAACAGCCGCCGCTCGTCTAGATGACGTTCGAAGAGGCCATCGCATTTGCGCTGACGCTTCCCGACACGGAGCTCGGAACGAGCTACGGCAAGCCTGCGGTCAAGTTGGTTTCGAATGGACGCGCTTTCCTCTTCCCGAGCCACGAATCGGATACGTCCTTCGCGGTGGCAATCGATTTGGGAACGATCGAGATTCTCAAGGAAACCGATCCTGGGACTTTCTGGCAGTCACCGCATTATGTCGGGTGGGAAGGGATCCTCGTTCGCTACGACAGCAAGGATCCCGAGCGGATCATGGACGTGATCGGACGTTCGAGGGACTTCGTTTCCGCAAAGCCCGAGGCGCGACCCAGGAATTCCAAAGCGCAAAAAAGGAAGTGAGCCGCTTTGAAGCTTATGTCGCGATCGACTGGTCGGGGGCAAAGGGCAGAAAACACAAGGGCATTGCGATCGCCGAGGCGCGTGGACTTCGTCCGCCGCGACTCGTTCGGTCCGGGCACGTCTGGTCACGCAAGGAGGTGCTCGCATGGCTCCTCAAGCGCGCAGCCAAAGAGCCAACACTGTTCGGATTCGACTTCAGCTTCGCTCCGCCGCTGATCGAGCGCGGCGAATATCTGCCGGGCGAGCCCAATATCCCCAAGAGCGCGCGCGAATTCTGGGCTTATGTTGACAGGACATCGGACGATGAGGACCTCGGCGCGGCAAGCTTCCTTGAGCACGTCCATCGAAGGCATTTCTATTTCGGGATCGCCGACGGAGTGAAGGCGCACTTCATGCATTTCCGCCAATGCGATGCACGGTTGAATTCGCAAGGGGGTCGAAAGACCGCGAGCGCCTATGACGCGATCGGAGCGGCCCAGGTCGCCAAGGCGAGCTTTGCCGGAATGCGGCTGCTCCACCAGCTCGACGGGAAGGTCGCGATCTGGCCGATGGACCCGCTTCCCGAAGCCGGGAGTGCCGTCGTCGAGATTTACACCCGCATCTATCTGAGGAGAGCTGGTCTTTCAGGCATGAAGCTTCGCTCGCTCGCGGCATTGAACGAAGCATTGAGAGCGATCGGAAGCCGTCCCCTGAAGCTCCGCTTCGAACCCGATGATCACCAGACCGACGCGCTCATCACCGCTGCGGGAATGCGTCAGCTTGCGAGGGACGAGCCTCGTGCATTTGATCCTGAGGGGCTCACACCTCGGATCGCTTGCTCCGAAGGCTGGACTTTCGGCGTGCTTTGACCGGGCCGGATGCGGGTGAACGAAGGCCAATATTTCGAGCAAGCTTGTCTCTGCTTTGGTGAGCGCTCGCCCCGTCGACAACCCATAAAACGCAATATCGTTCGCGATGATCAGTCTGGACTGATTTGGCAGGGTATGGCAGTCGCGCTGATCGCTGACGATGTCCGGATTTGAGCCTCCGGAACATGGCTGAAACTCAGTATCTTGCCGGATTAGCTCAGTTGGTAGAGCAGCGGTTTTGTAAACCGAAGGTCGCGGGTTCAAATCCTGCATCCGGCACCATCGTCAATCTGTTCAGCCCGGACACATGGGTGGCAAAACGTTCCGGCTACATAGGTGACAACCTCGCGCCGAACGGGTTGTCGAGAGTCTGCAACGTTCTCTGTTCCAAGTCGATATATCCCAGATCGTAGTGCATGAAGCTGACGAGCCAGATGCCGTCATCGACCTCTTTGATCCCGAGACGCTGGCCCGCGAGCGCTCTTGAGATGTTGATCTTCTTTTTGTGCATGCAGATGCGGCCGCAGCTGGTGACGATGACATCGCGGTCGTGAAGAGGGTAGTCGAGCTTGGGCAGGCCACCATAAGCGCGGCTCGAGGGCGTGTAGGCTTCCGCGGGTACGTTCATCGCTAGCGCTTCGTGTGGGCGCTCGTTGTTATACTCGCCGACAAAGGCATCGAACTTGGCTTGCTGCTGGAGGAAGTTGCTTGCTGCAGGCCGTGTTGCTTCCTGCTTGAGCGTGCGATGCATGCGCTCGTGGCGGCCGTTCTGTTGCGGGCGTCCTGGCTTGATCCGCTCGATAGCGATGCCGAGACGCAACCACCACACGGACAAGCGAGACAGGTTATAGAGCCCGTTAGGGCTCGCGAAGGGCACACCATTGTCGGAGCGGATTGCTCCCGGGAGTCCGCGCTCTCGGAACAGCTGCTCGAACGCGGAGATCGCCGGTTCCTCGCGCACCGACTCGAGTGCTTCGCACAGGAGCAGATAGCGCGAGGCGTGGTCGGTGACGGTGAGCGGATAGCAGTACGGTCCTCTCGCGAGCTTGAACTCGCCCTTGAAGTCGACACACCAGAGGTCGTTCGGCTGGGCACCGGCGGATAGGGGCGTTCCGGTGGCATGCCGCCTTCGGCGCATGCGCCTGACCAGGCCATGACGGTCCATGACCGCGTGGATCGTGCTGGTCGCCGGCACGCGCACGTCGCCGTGCAGCCGCCGCACCAGCAACTCGCGGATCTTGCGCGCACCCCAATGCGGCTTGTCCTGCTTGGCCCTGACGATCATCCGCTCGATCGGCTCGGGCAGCTGATGGGCATAGCGCACCGGCCGCCGCGACCGGTCGGTTAGCGCTTGGAGGCCCTCTTGCTCATAGCGCTCGAAGATCTTGTACCCGGTCTTCCGCGAGATGCCGAACTCTCGGCACAGGTCGCTCATGGGCTCCCCGTCGAGCCGCCGCAGGACGAAGCGCATGCGCTCTTCCATCACCGAACACTCCTTCCACGGCATCCACACCTCCCCCATGCAGCTGCATGGGGGAGGTGTTACCCATGTGTCCGGAACGATGTGTCACCTATGTGTCGGGACGCTCA
>DATAPR010000042.1:0-17566 GCA_036265105.1 Sphingomicrobium sp. | reverse complement strand
GCGACGGCACCCGCAAATGGCTACTACGGCTGCCGAGCGGAGATGTTGCCGAGCGGCCGCATGAGGTCGAATGCGTCTACATTCCGGAAACCGACCGCGGCACGTTGTGCGTTTCCTCACAGGTCGGCTGCACGCTGACTTGCTCGTTCTGCCACACCGGCACGCAGCGCCTGGTGCGCAACCTCACCGCCGGCGAGATCGTCGGCCAGGTCATGGTGGCGCGCGACCGCCTCGGCGACTGGCCGGGCGCGACGCCGCCTGAGGGCGCGGTCGTCCCCACTGATGGCGGCCGCTTCGTCACCAACATCGTGATGATGGGAATGGGCGAGCCGCTCTATAATTTCGAAAATGTCCGCGATGCGCTGAAGATCGTGATGGATGGTGACGGGCTCGGCCTGTCGCGGCGGCGAATCACGCTTTCGACCAGCGGTGTCGTCCCCATGATGGCGCGCGCGGGTGAGGAGATTGGAGTTAACCTCGCTGTGTCGCTCCACGCGGTGACGAAGGAAATTCGCGACGAGATCGTGCCACTAAATCGCAAGTATGGGATCGAGCAGCTGCTCGAGGCCTGCGCAGCCTATCCTGGGGCGAACAATGCGCGTCGGATCACCTTCGAATATGTGATGCTCAAGGACAAGAACGATAGCGATGCTCATGCACGCGAGCTTGTTCGACTGATCCGCAAGCACAAGCTCCCGGCCAAGGTGAATCTGATACCCTTCAATCCCTGGCCCGGAGCTCCTTACGAATGTTCCGGTGAGGAGCGGATCAAGAGCTTCAGCAACATCGTCTTCGCGGCTGGCATCTCGGCGCCCGTCCGGACCCCGCGCGGCCGCGACATTGACGCCGCCTGCGGGCAGCTTCGGACCGCCGCGGAACGCCGGCGGCGAACCCGGCAGGCGGCTTGAGCCGAATGCTTTTCCAGGAGCGCTCCCCCGTGCTTTTGCGAGCGAAGGCGATCGGAGTGGAAATGAATTTGCAGTGCATCAATTGCGGCGTCGCAAAGGTCGTGGCATTTCGCGCCCGAATTCGAACGGAGTTGGAGCAATGTCGCTGATCGGGAAGCTTATCGGCAAGCTGCTCACCAAGGGCAGCATCACGCTTCACCAGCCCGGCAAGCCGCCTCATACCTATGGCCCGGGCGGAGGAAGGCACCTCACCGTGCGCTTCACCGACCGCAAGGTGGCGTTCGATATCATTCGCAATCCGCGTCTCGGCTTTGGCGAGGCCTATATGAACGAACGCCTCATCATTGAGGACGGAACGATCCTCGATCTCATGCGGATGATCGTGGGCGCAAACCGATGGGAGGATTGGGGCGAAGGCCGCAAAGCGCTTTCCAAATCCAAGACGACGAAGCGGCTGAAGGGTCTCCTTCTGCCCAACAATCTCAAGCGGGCGAGGAGAAACGTGGCTCACCACTACGATCTTAGTGACGAGCTCTACGAACTCTTCCTGGACGAGGACAAGCAATATAGCTGCGCTTATTTCACCGATCCCGCAAACAGCCTCGAGCAGGCGCAGCTCGACAAGAAGGCGCACATCGCAGCCAAGCTTGCTCTTGAGCCCGGGCAGCGAGTCCTGGACATCGGGTGCGGCTGGGGCGGAATGGCGCTCTTTCTGCACAAAGTCGCTGGAGTGGATGTCCTGGGAGTAACACTCTCGAAGCACCAGCTGAAAATCGCGCGCGAGCGCGCCGCGGCAGCTGGAGTGTCCGACCACGTGAGGTTCGAGCTGAAGGACTATCGTCTGCTCGAAGAGCAGTTCGACCGAATCGTCTCGGTCGGCATGTTCGAGCACGTCGGCGCCCGCTATTATGACGAATTCTTCGACAAGTGCCGGGAGCTTCTGAAACCCGACGGAGTGATGCTTCTCCACACGATCGGAAAGCTTGGCGAGGCATCGACCGGGCCTGATCCATTCACCGACAAATACATCTTTCCCGGCTATCATCTGCCGGCACTGAGCGAGATGGTGGAGTCGAGCCAAAAGGTCCGGCTGATCGCCAGCGATGTTGAAAATCTGAGGCTACATTATGCCTATACTCTGGAGCACTGGCTCGAGCGCGCAACGAAGAAGCGCGAAGCGATCGAGGCGATGTACGACGACCGCTTCTTCCGGATGTGGGAATTCTATCTCGCCGGCGGGATCGTGATGTTCGAGAGCGGTGCGGCCTGCAATTATCAGGTTCAATATATCCGCGAGCGGACGGCACTTCCGATCACGCGAGATTATATCGCGAAAGCGGAGGAGCGCTATCGAGAGGTCGGCTCCCGACATGCGGTTTCGAAAGGAGTTTCAGCCAAGCGGCGTTCGGCGGAAACACCCGAATATGCGAAGTAAAAGGCGCGCCGGACCTTAAAGGCCCGGTTCTCGCGGCCAGAATCTAACCACGATTTTAACCAAGATTTAGAACTTCCCCGACACCTTGTGATCGTCACAAGACGGGGAAAGCGATGCCACTTGCAAACGAAGCCGCCGCCGATGTTGCAATCATCGGCGCGGGCCCGGCGGGCCTGACGGCCGCTTATCTGCTTACCAAGGCTGGCTATTCGGTCATCGTGATCGAAAAGGACCCGGTCTACGTCGGCGGCATCAGCAGGACCGTACAGCATGCCGGATTCCGCTTCGACATCGGCGGGCACCGCTTCTTTTCCAAGTCGCGCGAGGTCGTTGATCTGTGGAACGAGATTCTTCCAAATGACTTCATCCAGCGTCCGCGGATGAGCCGCATCTTCTATGACGGGAAATTCTACAGCTACCCGCTTCGGGGCTTCGAGGCGCTTCGCAACCTCGGGATCTGGCGGTCGACCTGTTGCATGGCATCCTATGCAAAATCGCGCCTCTTCCCACGCAAGGATGTGAAATCCTTTGAAGACTGGACCATCAACCAGTTCGGCGAGCAGCTCTTTTCGATTTTCTTCAAGACCTACACCGAGAAGGTGTGGGGAATGCCGTGCGACGAGATATCGGCGGACTGGGCCGCGCAGCGAATCAAGGGCCTAAGCCTTGGAAGCGCGGTGCTCGATGGCCTTAAACGCTCGCTCGGCCTCAATAGGAGGCCCAACGATGGAATGGGCACCAAAACGCTTCTCGAGAGCTTCCGCTATCCCCGGCGAGGCCCGGGAATGATGTGGGAAGCGGCCCGCGATTTCGTGGCTTCCAAGGGCAACCGAGTGCTGATGAACCATGCGCTCCAGCAGCTGTCGTTCGACGAGCAGCTGCAGCGCTGGCGTGTCGCAGCAACCACAGGGGACGGCAAAAACGTCATCATCAAGGCGACACACGTCATTTCCTCGGCGCCGATCCGGGAACTCACCAGCCGAATCCATCCGCTTCCCAAGGCAGCCGTGAATGCCTTGGCCCTACGCTATCGCGACTTCCTCACCGTCGCCCTGATGATCCGATCCAAGGACATCTTCCCCGACAACTGGATCTACATTCACGATTCGAAGGTGAAAGTCGGGCGGATCCAGAACTATCGCAGCTGGTCGCCCGAGATGGTTCCCGATCCCTCGCTCGCCTGCGTCGGCCTCGAATATTTTTGCTTTGAAGGTGACGGCCTTTGGGCCTCGAGCGACGATGCGTTGGTCGAGCTCGCCAAGAAGGAAATGGCGACGCTTGGGCTGTGCGATCCGGCGGATGTCGAAGGCGGGGCCGTCGTTCGGCAGGAAAAGGCTTATCCCGTCTATGACGATCATTATCGCGAGAATGTCGAGGCGATCCGTCAGGAGCTCGAGACCGCTCATCCATCGCTTCACCTCGTCGGTCGCAACGGAATGCATCGCTACAATAATCAGGACCATGCGATGATGACCGCGATGCTGACGGTCCGGAACATCCAGTCGGGCCGGCGCGGCTACGACATCTGGGCGGTCAACGAGGACGCCGAATATCACGAGGCTGGGGACGAGGGGGCCGAGGCTGCGCTCACCTCCGAACGTCTCGTTCCAAAACGCCTGAAGGCAGCCTGAGCGCCATGCTCGACCAGATCTATACGCGCTACATCGGCGCGAGCGTCGTATCGCTCGGCCTCGATTTCGGGGTCTTCATGGCGACGCTCTCGATGGGCGTACCGCCGGCCATTGCCGCCGCCACCGGCTACATCGCCGGAATTCTCTGCCACTGGCTGATCTCAAGCCGGCTGGTGTTCGCGGAGCAGGTCGCCGCCAGCTCGATGGGGCGCAGACAGCAGCAGGCGCTCTTTCTTCTGTCGGCTCTCGTCGGTCTCGGAATCACAACTGGGGTCGTCGGGATCGCGGTCCGCTACGGGCTTGATCCGCGTCTCGCCAAGGGCGCCGCTATCGTCGTCAGCTTTCAGGCGACCTACGTGCTTCGGAGGAAGGTGGTGTTCGCATGACCCTCGAGCGCCGCCACCTTTGGCTGCTTTTTGGAGCGTGGCTGCTCGTCAGCGTGATGCTGACGGTTGTGAGCTGGCCGAGCATCATGGAGCGCAAGTTCCCCGACCCGGACGACGTCATGCGGCTTCTTCAAGTCCGCGACTGGATTGCTGGGCAGAGCTGGTTCGACGTCACTCAATATCGGCTCAATCCGCCGGCCGGGGTACCGATGCACTGGTCGCGCCTTGTTGATGTGCCAATCGCGGCGGTGATTCTTCTGACCCGCCCCTTCCTTGGGCAGTTCGGATCGGAGACCGCGGCGATCGTTGCGGTGCCGCTCTTGACCCTGGGCATCGTGATGGCCCTTGTCTATTCGATCGGGCTCAAGCTCATGGGCTCGAAGCCGGCCCTGGTTGCGGCGATCGTGACTCCCTTTTCGCTCGGTGCCCTCAAGCAGATGCGTCCGATGCGCATAGACCATCACGGCTGGCAGATTGTGATGGCGCTCGCGGCGATCCTTGCTGCGCTCGACGATCGCCCTCGCCGGTCCGGGATCCTCGCCGGGATTGCGATGGCCCTGTGGCTCAACATCTCGATCGAGGGCCTGCCGTACGCAGCGGCTGTCGGAGCGCTGTTCGCATTTCGCTGGCTCGTGGCTTCGAGCGATGCTGCAGCGCAATCGGATCGGCTCAGAACCTATCTCTCAACCCTCGCAGTTTCGAGCCTTCTGGTGTTCGGGCTGACCCATTATCCTTCGACCTGGCTCACCCAGCCGCGCGATGTTGTGACTCCCGCGCATCTTGGAGCCTTCATTGTTGCTGCAATCATAGCCGTCATCGCAGTCCGGCCATCCATCAAGAAGCCCGCGATGCGCCTTGTCGTGCTTGCCTCCATCGGATTGGGCGCACTCGTCGCGGTCTTTGCGGTGGACCCGCACTGGCTGAAGGGTCCCTTTGGTTCGCTTCCACCGCTGGTCAAGGAGATGTGGTACAACCAGATCGACGAGGGTCTTCCACTGTGGCAGGTCGGTTGGGACGAAAGCGCGATGGCGCTTGCCCAGCCCATTGTCGGGATCGTTGGCGCGCTCGTTGCACTGCGTACTCTGTCAGGCATCGAGCGCGAACGCTGGGCCAGCTATTTCTTCCTCCTTGCGGCGGCAACTCTTGCAACTGGCTATGTTCTGAGATTCGGAACTACGGCGAGCATTATCGCTCTGCCCGCGACAGCCTATCTCTGCCAGCGCGCATATCGGGGTGCGCGAAAGCTCTCCCTGGTGCCCGCACGGGTCGGTGCGACCGCCGGAGCGCTGTGCATCATGACCCCGGCCTTTGCGGTTCCACTATCGGTCGCTCCTGCCAACGATCGCCTCGAGCGCGCGGTCAAAGCGGCGGATCTGTGCAGCCGAAGGACCGAAATCGAGAAATTGCGTGCTCTTCCAACTGGCCAGATCGCTGCTCCGGTGGAAATCACGCCGGCCCTTATCCTCAGCACTTCCGATCGCGCGGTTGCGAGCGGACATCACCGGAACGCATCGGGCATCAACGACGTACTGAAACTGTTTCTCTATCCCTCAAAGCAGGGCGCTCGAATCATCGTGCGGAGGAACGTCGACTATGTGGTGTTCTGCATGAATGCCCCCGAATCCATCCGCTTCGCGAACCGTGGCCCGGGCGGCCTTGCAGCGATGCTTCAGGCAGGAAAGGCGCCTGAATGGCTTGAGCCGATCACCGTCGAAGGGCTCAATGGGCTCAAGGTCTGGCGCGTTCGCAAGGATTTGGCCCAAGCCGAAGCGAAGGGCTGAACCGACGTTAAGAAGTTGTAATCCCGGCCGACAGCGCATGGACAATTGACCTGATCGGGCTAGGAGCGCCCGGGTCAATGGTTACAGGCATGTGACGGATGGGGGTTGAGCCGAATTTGGCAGCGGACATGAAGCTGGAGTCGCGCCCATGGTGGGAATCGCGCCTCTGCCTCGCGCTTGTCGTCATCGCGACGATGATCCCGCTCCTCTATCCGCCCGTTCCGCCTCTCGTCGACCTGTTCGGCCATATGGGGCGCTATCGGGTCGAGCTCGACCTTGGCCATTCGCCGTGGCTGAAGCAATATTACGACTATCATTGGGCGGCGATCGGCAATCTCGGCGTCGACCTTCTCGTCATACCGCTTGGCCAACTGCTGGGCCTAGAGCCGGCAGTGAAGCTCATCGTACTTGCGGTCCCGCCGCTCACCGCTGCCGGTTTTCTGTGGGTCGCTCGCGAGGTTCATGGCCGAATCCCGCCGACCGCCTTCATCGCCCTTCCATTCATCTACGGCTACCCCTTCCTGTTCGGCTTCGTGAATTTCGCGCTCTCCGTGGCGCTCGCATTCCTCGCATTCGGCCTGTGGCTTAGGCTCGGAAGGCTCGGGCGGACCGTTCTTCGCGGCTGGCTCTTTGTTCCGATCTCGCTCGTCGTCTTTTTCGCCCACACCTACGGCTGGGGGCTGCTCGGCCTCATGTGCTTTTCGGCCGATGCGGTGCGGCTGCACGACCGCGGTCGCTCATGGTGGCGCGCAGGGATAGAGGCGGCGCTTCACACCTCGGTCATGGCGCTTCCGGCAATCATCATGCTGATCTGGCGAAGCGAGACGCACGGCGGCCAGACGATCGACTGGTTCGACTGGAAGATCAAATGGCACTGGATCTATTCCGCTCTTCGCGACCGGTGGAAATGGTTCGACATCGGATCGCTGATCGCTGCCGGTCTTGTGTTCATCTACGCGCTCGTCAGCCGCAAGCTGACGCTCTCGCGCAACCTCGCTTTCTCCGCGATCGTGCTCGCGCTCTCCTTCGCGATCATTCCTCGGATCGTCTTCGGCTCGGCCTATGCCGACATGCGGCTGGTCCCCTATCTTATCGCAGTTGCGCTTCTCGCGATCCGCTTCCGAGGCGCTCCCGACCGAAAGACCGCGCAAGTGCTTGCCGTCGTTGGGCTCTTGTTTTTCGCGACGCGCACGGCGGCAAATACGATCAGCCTTGGAATGGCGGGCGCCGATCAGCGAGCGAAGCTCCACGCGATCGACGTCATGCCGCGGGGCGCGCGGGTGATCACGCTCACCGGAATGCCTTGCAGTGAATATTGGCCATTGCTTCGCAACAGCCATCTGGGCGCGATGGTGATCGTTCGGCGCGAGGGCTTTTCCAATGACCAGTGGCTGCTCGAGGGCGTCAACTTGCTCGACCTCAAATATCGTGCCGCAGGCTATTTCGCGGCGGATCCCTCGCAGCTGGTGAGACCGAACCGATGTCTGGACCGACTTCATCGAATGGTCGACCAGTCGCTTGGAGCGCTTCCGCGCGACGATTTCGACTATGTCTGGCTGGTGGACGTCCCGCCCTATGACCCGGCGCTCGTTGCGGGAATGCGACCGGTCTGGCGCGGCCCGGGCAGCATCCTCTATCAGACGCGCTGATGGTTGCACTTTCGATTGTCGTTCCCTGCTTCAACGAGCAGGACTGCCTCGCGGCGCTCCACGAGCAGCTGGGAGCTGCCGCACGCAAGACGGTGGCCGAGGATTATGAAATCGTCCTCGTCAATGACGGCTCACGGGACTTGAGCTGGGACCGGATGCGGGAAATGGCCGAGACCGACCCCCATCTCGTAGCCGTCAATCTGTCGCGCAATCACGGCCATCAGCTGGCCCTCACCGCCGGTCTCGATCTCTCGAGGGGCGAGACCGTCATGATTATCGATGCCGACCTCCAGGATCCCCCCGACCTTTTGCCGGACATGATGAGAGTGATGCGCGAGGAGGGTGCTGATGTGGTCTACGGGGTTCGCCGAAGCCGGTCAGGTGAAACCGCGTTCAAGCGGGCAACCGCGCACGGCTTTTATCGGCTTCTCTCGCGCGCGACCGAGGTCGATATCCCGGTGGACACCGGTGACTTCCGCCTGATGAGCCGGCGTGCGCTCGATGCGCTACTGGCTATGCCGGAACAGGCGCGCTTCATCCGCGGCATGGTCGCATGGATCGGCTTCAAGCAAATTCCCTATCCCTATGACCGTCAGGAGCGCTTCGCAGGAGCAACCAAATATCCGCTGAAGAAGATGATTCGCTTTGCCTTCGACGCTCTGACGGGCTTCTCGAGCGCCCCGCTCAAGCTCGCGAGCCACGCCGGACTTGCGCTTTCGATCGGATCGATCGTCCTCATTCTCTACATCGCTTATGCCTGGGCCGCGGGCCACAACATCCAGGGCTGGACCTCGTTGATGCTCGTGGTCGTCGTCCTCGGTGCGGTTCAGATGTTCGTTCTGGCACTGATGGGCGAATATATCGGGCGCCTCTACAACGAGGCGAAGCGGCGACCGCTCTACATCGTCCAGGAGGTCGCAGGCGAGGGCCAGCGCAAAGCGACTCTTGGCTACCTCGCCAATGCAACTGCGAACAGCGACAGCCCGGGCGGCAAGGGCAAGCGGCCGACCAAATGACGCTCTGAAGCGAACACGGCTTCAAGACCCGAATTGATCGGTGTCGAGGGCAGTTTCACTTCGGCTTCGTCCTTGCCGCGCAGTTTTGAAACCAGACGGTCGGCGACTGCGAGCGGGAACAGCAAGCTGTTGAAATAGCCGACCTTGTCGAGCCTCAGCGGAGACTCATTGATGAGCTGTTTCAGCGCAGCCTTCGAGTAGCGCCGCTTGTGGTGATTGACGGCATCATGCGCTGACCACATCCATGGATGCGCCGGTACGGTCATCAGGAACTTGCCGCCGGGCCTCAGCCTGGTCGAAATCGCGGCGATGGCTTCCACGTCATTGTCGATATGCTCTATGACGTCGAGCGCAGCGATCAGATCATAATGGCGCTCGGCGATCCCGTTGAGTTCGGGCAGCCGGGCACTCATGATGTCGCGTCCGAGCCGGCTTTGGGCAATCGAGCGGGATTCATCGTCGAGTTCGATCGCATCTACCCGGCCGAAGCGGCCGAGCATTTCAAGATTGTGGCCGGTTCCGCATCCGATTTCGAGAATGGTTGCCCGTTCTGGCGGACGCACTTCGCGGCGGATCAGCTCCTCGATGATCTGCCTTCGAGCGCGATACCACCAGTGCCGCTGGTCGAGATCGGCCATTTCCCGGTAGGCAGCACGTTCCATCAGCCGAACACCAATTGGCGGTTGAGTGTGTAGGTGGCGAGAGGAGTGAAGAAGATTGCCGGAACGAGCGGCCACCAGGTGGGCTCGTTCATCGGCCCTGTGAGGACCCAGGTAAAGATCTCGTTGAGAAAGAAACCGGAGCCTTGGACGGCGAGAAACTTGATTTTCATCCGTCGATCCTCGCGCTTCCCGTGCCCCCGGAAGCTCCACCGGCTGTGGAGCACGAAACCGATGCTGACCGACACCAGAAAAGCGATCACGACCGCGAGCATCGGCGGCATCACGAAGGTCGCAAGATACCAATAGATCGCCGAATAGACCCCGGCGAGGAAGAACCCCACCAGTGCGAACCGAACGAGCTGAAGAGTTTCCTGACTTACGTTTAATCGAGTGGCCATGCGCGGCTGCTTGCCGTTTGAACTTTGACGGCTACAGCCGGAAAAATGCTGCAAGGCAAGATCGACAAGTGGGAACGTCAGGCGATCGAGGTCACCGAGCGCCACTGGAAGTGGATCGTGGTCCTCGTCTGGTTGGTGGTTTGCGGCTGGTTCATTTTCCAGAAGTGGAACGACATCCGCTTCTTCGGTCTTTCCGACACGGACGACAACATGCGGATCATGCAGGTCCGCGCCCTGCTTCACGGCCAGGGCTGGTACGATCTGCGCGATTACAGGATGAACCCGCCATTCGGCGCGAACATTCATTGGTCGCGTCTCGTCGATCTTCCGATTGCCGGTCTTATCCTCGCCTTGCGGCCATTCCTCGGCGGCGCGGGGGCCGAACGCTGGGCAGTCGCGATTGCGCCCCTCATTCCCTATCTGCTGCTGCTCTATTCTCTTGCTCTTACGGCAAGGCGGCTGATCCACCCGCTCGCCTATCCGCTCGCCTTCCTCGCGATCCTGTTCGCCGGCTCGACCAATGGAATGTTCATGCCGGAGCGCATCGATCATCACAATTGGCAGCTTGCTCTGCTCGCGTTCAGCATGGCCGGGATCGCCGATCCAAAGCCTGTTCGAGGCGGCCTCGTGCTCGGAATCACTTCGGCCTTGTCGCTCGCGATCGGCCTCGAGATGATTATCTATTTGGCGCTCGCCGGCGCCGCGATGGTGCTCTTTTGGGTTCATGACCTCGACGAGACGGACAGGCTTCGAGCTTATTCCCTCTCGCTCGTCGGGGGAATCGCGATCGGCTTCGTCCTGTTCGCCTCTTACGACGATCGAGGTGCTGTCTGTGATGCGCTTTCGCCGGTCTATGTTTCCGATGCACTGTTGGGCGGCGCTCTCATGTACGGCCTCGCGTGGCTTTCGCCGGGCGACTGGAGACGTCGTCTCGCACTCGCGTTCATCGCGGGCGTCGTGATCGCGGGCTTTCACGCGGGCACATGGCCGCAATGTCTTCAAAAGCCCGAGCACATCTCGCCCGAGGCGGAGCGTTTGTGGATGAGCTACGTGAAGGAGGCTCGGCCGGTCTACCGGCATGGCTGGCGGATCGCGACCCTCATCCTCACTCTGCCGATTACGGGCGGGATCGGTTGGCTCGTCCTCGCCTGGGTTCGAAGGCGCGAGCCGGATATCTTCAAACGCATTCTCGCAGTTGCGGCCCCGGCACTTGCAGCGTCGCTGCTGCTCCTTTGGCAGACGCGCACGGGTCCTGCTGCTCAGATGATGGCCAGTGTCGGCGCGGCCGCCCTCGTCTGGACCTTGTGGCCGGTCTTCTGGAAGTCAAAATATCCAGCGATTCGGGCCGCAGGGGCTTCCCTCGCGCTGGTCGTTGGAATCGGCGCCGCTGTTCCCGCGGTGGTCGACCTCATCCCGGAGGGGAAGGCCACGCCTTACGAAGCGTCGATCGGTCAGGCCAACAATCTTTGCGCCTCTCTGTGGGGCCTTCACCCCGTCGCCATCCAGCCCAAGGGCCTGGTCTTCACCTTCGTCGATCTTGGTCCTCGGCTGATCGTCCTAACGCATCATGATGCAATAACCGGACCCTACCACCGCAACTGGCGCCAGATCGTCGATGTCATGAACGCGTGGCGAGGAAGCGCCGACCGGGCGCATCAGATCATCGTCGACAAATATCATTCGAACTATGTGCTCAGCTGCCCGAGGAGTTCGACCACGACGATCTTCATGTCCGAGGTGCCAAAGGGCTTCTATGGTCAGCTCGAGCGCGGGCAGGTGCCGAAATGGCTCCAGCCGGTGCAGCTCCCGGAAGACTCGCCCTATAAGATGTGGAGAGTGGTCGGCTAGCCAAGGACGTGCGGGAAGCTCTGCTTTAATCCGTCCACTACGAATTGCGCGGCGAGGGCGGCGAGGATCACTCCAAGGATCCGGGTGATCGCCGATTCGACCTTGCTTCCAATCAATCGCATCAGCGGACCCGCGGCAAGCAGGGTCCCGAGCGTGATCAGCATGACGACCGTGATCGCAGCAAGGACCAGCGCGACGTGAACCGGGGTTTCGGCGCGCGATACCCAGAGCATCGCGCTGGCGATTGACCCGGGCCCCGCGATCATCGGCATCGCCATCGGGAAAACGCTGATATCCTCCACTTCGGCGGTCTGATCGAAGGCGTGGGCCCGTTTCTCGCGCCGTTCGGTGCGGCGCTCGAACACCATGTCGACGGCGATGATGAAAAGCATGATTCCGCCGGCGATGCGGAAGCTCGCGAGGCTTATGCCGAGAGCCTGGAGCATCGGCCGACCGAGCAGCGCGAAGAACATCAATATTACCCAGGCGATCAGCGACGAGCGCAATGCCATGCTTCGGCGCTGGACCGGCGAAGCGCCGCTCGTCAGGCTCGCGAAAATCGGGGCACAGCCGGGCGGGTCGATAATCACCAGGAACGTGACGAGCGCCGAGCCGAACAGTTCGATCATAGAATCTTGTCGTAATCAAAGCGCTCGCGCCGAGCAGCCGAGACGAACGTGTTGCGGATGAGGCAGGCGATGGTCATCGGGCCGACGCCGCCGGGAACCGGAGTAATCGCGCCGGCAACTTCGAGGGCTTCCTCGAAAGCCACATCACCCAAGAGTTTGCGAGTTCCGTCCGGCTGCTCGACGCGCTCCTGCCCGACATCGATAACGGTCGCTCCAGGCTTCAGCCAGTCGCCGCGGATGAATTCGGGTCGACCGATCGCCGCGACGACGATGTCGGATCGCCCGACCGCCGCGGGTAAGTCGCGCGTCCGCGAGTGGGCGATGGTCACCGTGCAGTTCGCCTGAAGCAGAAGGAGCGCCATCGGCTTTCCAACGATGTTCGATCGCCCGACCACAATCGCGTCGAGGCCCGTGAGATCCCCGAGCTGCTGCTTGAGAAGGATGAGGCAGCCGAGTGGTGTGCAAGGAACAAACCCGTTCAGGCCGATGGCGAGCCGTCCGGCATTCACTGGATGAAACCCGTCGACATCTTTGTCCGGCGAAATCCGAGTGATGATCACCCGTTCGTCGACCTGCGGGGGGAGCGGCAACTGGACCAGGATTCCATCGACCAGAGGGTCGCTGTTGAGCCGGTCGATGAGCTCGATCAATTCATCCTGGCTGATCGAAGCGGGCAGGCGATGTTCGAAACTCGCCATCCCAGCTTCGCGGGTCGCCTTCACCTTCGAGCGCACATAAGCCGCCGATGGAGGATGCTCGCCGACAAGGACAACAGCCAGCCCGGGGGGCCGCCCAGCCGCCTCGGTTAAGCGGGCAACTTCACCCGCGATCCGCTCACGAAGAGCGGCGGCGGCGGCCTTTCCGTCGATCAGCCTCGCCGTCATCCGCCGAAATAATATTGGGTCACGACGCCGGCGAGGAGCCTTTTGATGACCTGGATTAGAATGAGGATCACCAACGGCGAGAAATCGAGTCCGCCAAAATCGGGAAGCATGCGCCGGATCGGTCGATAGAGTGGGGCCGTCAACCGGTCGAGCGCAACGATGAAGTTGCGAACGCCCCCCGAATGAATGTTGAGAACATTAAAGGCGAGCAACCAGCTCAGAAGTACCTGGATGATGATCACCCAGGTGACGATGGTGAGCAGTAGGTCGGCAATATCGACAAATGCGGCAAGCATGGCGTGCGCTTAGCCGCACGGCCGTTAGGGCGCAAACCTCTCGGGCTCTGCAACCGCCAGGATCTCGGCGAAATCCTCAGCCCCATCGGTCCATTCGGCGATCGGAGTCCATCCGCCGGCGAGCAGCAGGACCCGGCCTCCGCGTGGTCCATATTTATGGCTGTTCTCGGTATGGATCGACGATCCGGCATCGAAGTGGAAGCGGCGGCCCGATATCTCAAAGCAGCATTCGCGCGTCGCGACGAGATGCATCTCGATACGCGACAGAATATCGTTCCAGCGCGCTTCGTGCCGGAAGGCGTCCAGCGGAATGTCGCCGTCGAGCTCGCGATTGATCCGCCTCAAAAGGTTGAGGTTGAACTCGGCGGTGATACCCTCGGGCTCGTCGTAGGCCGCTATCAACCGCTTGACGTGCTTGACCCTGTCCATGCCGATCAAAAGCTGGGCGCCGGGTCCAAGCAGGGCTCGAAACTGGCGCAACAGATCGGTCGCGCTCCACGGCACGAAATTTCCAATGGTCGAGCCGGGGAAGAAGCCGAGCTTTGGAAGCCCTGAAATCTCAGTCGGAAGATTGAACGGCCGTGCGAAGTCCGCGACCACCGGAATGACTCGAAGCCAGGGAATGCACTCCTGGAGGTCCGCGGCGCTCTGCTCGAGATAATCGCCCGAAATATCGACTGGAACATAGGCCGAGGGGGCGATCGCATCGAGGAGGATCGGAGTTTTCGTTGCCGACCCGGCGCCGAATTCGACAACCGCGGCTCCCTTCGGGATCCTGGCTGCGATCTCGGGCATCCTCTTGTTGAAGATCGCCGTTTCGGTGCGCGTCGGATAGTAAGATGGAAGGCGCGTGATCTCGTCGAACAGCTCCGAGCCCCGGCGGTCGTAAAGCCAGCGGGCAGGTATGGCCGGGATCGGCGCCGAAAGACCGGCGAGGACATCGTCGCGAAATGCCTTGGTCTGCGGATCAAGCGTCGCGAGCAAGGCGGACTCCCGTGAACTGCCACCGAGCGTTTGGCGGGAAGAAGTTGCGGTAGGAGGCGCGGCTGTGTCCACGCGGGGTGGCGCAGCTCGCGCCTTTCAAGACGAACTGGCCGCACATGAACTTGCCGTTATATTCGCCGACCGCGCCCTTCGCCGGAAAGAAGCCCGGGTAGGAAGTGAAGGCGCTCTTGGTCCATTCCCAAACGTCGCCGAAAATGCTTCCTCCGGGACGAGGAGCAACAGCGCGTGCCGCATCGAGCTGGTTTCCAATGAGCGAATCGGCCGAGACTGCAGAATCTTCCCATTCGGCTTCGGTCGGAAGGCGCGCCCCGGCCCAGCGGGCGAAAGCATCGGCCTCATAATAGCTAAGGTGAGCTGCCGGCGCGGCGGCCTCGATCTCTCTTGAGCCGCCCAGCGTGAATTCGGTTTGACCGCTGCGCCAGTAAAGCGGAGCGGTTACCCCCTCACGCTGAACCCAGTCCCAGCCTTCCGACATCCACAGGGTCGGCGTGGAGTAGCCACCATCCTCGACGAACTCGCTCCATTCCTTGTTGGTGACCGGGCGGTTCGCGATTTCGTAAGCGTGGAGAAAAGCCCGATGGCGCGGACGCTCGGCATCGAACGCGAAGCCGTCCGCCGGAGCGCCAAGCTCGACAATGCCTTCGCGGCCGCGATTCCAGGACAGAGGTTCGAGCGAGAAGCAGCCGGGCGGCGCAAGTTCCCCGTAAGCGGGCTCGAGCGGGTTCTCGGCGAACGTCGCAAGGATGTCGGTGAGGAATAGCTCCTCGTGTTGCTGTTCGTGATTGATGCCAAGTTCAACAAGTTCGAGAGCGGCGGCCGGAAGATCGGGAAGAGCGCGCTCGAGCGCCTCGTCGACATGGGCACGATAAGCACGCACCTCCTCGAGCGACGGGCGGCTCAGCATCCCTCTTCGCGGCCGAGCATGGCGCGGCCCTTCGGCTTCGTAATAGCTATTGAAAAGAAAAGCATAGCGCTCGTCGAACGGCCGATAGGAAGGCACATAGTCGCGCAGAACGAAGGTCTCGAAGAACCAGCTCGTGTGCGCCAGATGCCATTTGGCTGGCGAGGCGTCCGGGAAGGGCTGGATGGTCGAATCCGCGTCGGACAGCGGCGCAGCAAGCTCGAGCGTCAGACTTCTCGTCGCGAACAGGCGCGATCGGAGGTCGTCCAGGGGCTGGGGGCGTGCCTGGGTGGCCATGGGAGCGCCCCCTTAGACGAAAACAACCTATGTGTCGCCTTCGCTAGGTCCGGGTGCCTCCCGGCTGCCACAGCACGTCGCCTTCGCCTTCGGCAGCGAGCGATCGAGCAGCGACGAACAGATGGTCGGAGAGCCGGTTCAAATAGGCAAGGAGCTGCGGATTGAGCGGCTCGCTTTCGTGAAGCGCAACGGCGGCGCGCTCCGCGCGGCGAACCACCGTTCGAGCGAGGTGGAGCGCGGACACGCTCTGCGATCCGCTGGGGAGAATGAAGCTGGTGAGTGGCGGAAGCGGCCCGTTCATCTGATCGATTTCCCGTTCGAGCCGCTCGACTTGCGGCTCGACGATCCGAAGCGCTGCTGCAACATCACCCGGAGTTGCGACATCGGCACCAAGATCGAAGAGATCGTTCTGAATTCGAGTCAGCCGCTGGGCGAGCTCTCCCCCCATCAGAGCTGAAATGGCAACCCCAATTGCAGCGTTGGCTTCGTCGACTTCCCCAATTGCAGCCAAGCGGAGGCTCGACTTGCTGACCCGGCTGCCATCGACCAGGCCGGCCCTGCCGCCGTCACCGGTCCTGGTGTAGATTTTATTGAGCTTGACCACTCAGTGGCTCGAGGAAGCCCCGGCGACGGCGAGGATCAAAATGACGATAACGATTGCTGCCGCCTGGAACAGAACGCGTCGGCGCATCCACATTTGCGACTGTTCGCCCGTCACATCCTTTCCCGACGCCATCGCAATCACGCCGCGCACGAGGACGTAAACGACCCCGGCCATCGCAAGAAGGAGAAGGATGAGCAGAAGGATGCGCATCCCCGCGCCTTAAGCTCCCACGAAAATGAAACCAAGGGGAAGCTTGCCCATCGCGAGGTTCATCCGAAGATCGCGGCCATCGACCCCGCTCTCTCGCATTGCGGCAAGCGTTGGAGCGAGATCTCGCTTCGCAAGTCGCCGGCCATCTGCGTGGGCGACAAGCGGATGGTGGAGATAAATGGGCTCTTGAAGGTGGAAAAGCTCCTGAAGAAGCCGCTGGATGGGCGTTGAAGAGCGAAGATCGGCGGCTCGTGAGACAAGGGTTACGCCGCTTTGGGAATCATCGACGACGCAAGCGAGGTGGTAAGCTGCTGGCGCGTCCTTTCGAGCAAGGATCACGTCGTCGAGGTCGTCGGACGTGGATTTGAAGCTGCGGCCGCCAACTTCCTTCCAAGACGGTAAGCCGGCGATCCCTATCGCCTTGGCGACATCGAGCCGCCAGCTATGGGGCAGCTTGGCGCGGCGATCGGCATCATCGGCGAGACCGCGGCAGGTACCGGGATATCGAGTGACCGAACCGTGCGGGGCCTCGAGCGCTGCGGCGATGTCGCTTCTTGCGCAGAAGCAAGGATAGGCGAGGCCCCGCTCTCGCAGATCCCCAAGAGCCGCCGCATATACCGCGCCCCTTTGCGACTGGACGACGACCGGGTCATCCCACTCGAGGCCAAGCCAGCATAGGTCCTCGAAAATGCCATCGACGAACTCATCGCGGCTTCGAACCCGGTCCAGGTCTTCGATTCTGAGAAGAAAACGGCCGCCGCTCCTGCGCGCGAGGTCGTGCCCGAGCAGAGCACTATAGGCATGGCCCAGGTGCAGCCGGCCGGTCGGCGAGGGCGCAAAGCGGCTCATGAACATTTGACGTGTTGCCGAAAGGACTCTTGACCGCGAGTCGTTGAAGATGCTGTCATAGGGATGTCACGTCGGGTTGGCATCCGGTGGACAACAAGGGAAGACGGGCCGGAATGCCTTTCTCCTCCTTGAGTGCGACGGGGGCCGGGGAGCTGCAGTTCGGAACGGAAACCGAAC
>DATAPR010000041.1:0-94547 GCA_036265105.1 Sphingomicrobium sp. | reverse complement strand
GAACGCCTGGACTCGGGTGCGATCGCCTTCGATGACCTTAACGCCGACACGAAGCGTGTCGCCGGGCCGGAATTCGGGGATCTTCTTGTCCGCGGTGAGCGCTTCGATGGCCTCGCGCTCAAGAGTCTCGATCAGGTTCATGACTTATTTGCCTTCGTATCTCGTCGCTGCGCGCCAGAGGGCGGTGCCTGCGTAGCGCCCCCGTGGCGCTCGATCAGGTCCGGCCGCCTTAGCCGTGTGTCTTCGATCGCGCGTTCGTTTCGCCACGCAGCGATCTTCGCATGATCCCCCGACCGCAGCACTTCGGGGATCGTGCGCCCTTCCCATGTTACAGGCCGGGTATAGTGCGGATATTCGAGAAGCCCCGTCTCGAAGCTTTCCTCCTCTCCGCTGGAGGCCGCGCCCATTACCCCGGGAAGAAGCCTCACGCAAGCGTCGAGGACGACCATTGCGCCGAGCTCGCCGCCGGAGAGCACATAGTCCCCTACCGACAGCTGTTCGAGCGGTCGGGCCTCGAAGATCCGCTCGTCGAATCCCTCGAAGCGACCCGACAGCAGGATGACTCCCTCCCCCGCTGCAAGGTCGCGGACCTTGGCTTGGGTCAGCGCCGATCCCCGAGGCGTCAATGCGAGCATCGGCCGTCCGTCAGCAACGCTATCCAGCGCTGCTGCAAGTACATCCGGGCGAAGCACCATTCCTGCGCCGCCCCCAGCTGGCGTGTCGTCAACGCTTCGATGCCTGTCTGTCGCGAAATCGCGAATATTCCTCGCCTCCAGTCTCCAGATTCCCTCCTCGAGCGCTTTACCCGCGAGGCTCATCCCGAGAGGACCCGGAAACATGTCCGGGTAAAGAGTCAGTACTGAGGCTCGGAACACCATTGGAACCGCCGCTATCACAATCCATTGGGCGACGCATGGACGAGCCCATTCTCGACTGTCTCATCATCGGCGGCGGACCGGCGGGACTAACCGCTGCAATCTATCTCGCGCGCTTCCACCTCGACATCATGGTGGTTGACGGAGGCAAGAGCCGCGCTTCCTTGATCCCCTGCACCCGCAACGTGCCGGGATTCACCGACGGGATCGAGGGCGAGGAATTATTGCGACGCATGCGGGATCAGGTTTGCAAATATGGTGCGAGGATGGAGACGGAGTTCGTTACCAGGCTTGAGCGGGATGCTGGAACCGGCCTCTTCATCGCGACCTGGGGATCGGGCAGCGCGAAGGCTAGGACGGTCCTCGTCGCGACCGGCGTGACGAACCGGCGGCCACCCATGGACGAGGACCTCCATGACGAGGCGCTTGCGCGCGGACTCGTCCGTTATTGTCCAATTTGCGACGGTTATGAAATTACCGACAGGCGCGTCGGCGTCATTGGCAGCGACCACCATGGTGTTGCCGAAGCCTTGTTCCTGCGCAGCTACACCTCAAATCTCGTCCTGATCGCGCCCGACAAGGCACTTCAGCTCGGCTCCAAAGACCAGCAGGAGCTCAGGAAAGCAGGAATCGAGTGCGTCGATGGCC
The DNA here is from genome assembly GCA_036265105.1 of Sphingomicrobium sp. Taxonomy (GTDB): domain Bacteria; phylum Pseudomonadota; class Alphaproteobacteria; order Sphingomonadales; family Sphingomonadaceae; genus Sphingomicrobium. Next base: position 93,024 of record DATAPR010000041.1, on the reverse strand, counting down.
CAGCACAGGCCGTGGCGATCTTCGAGGACTGCATCGTGGTCGACACTGCCGAGGGCCATTACACGTTCGACAGCATTTATCCTGCGCTTGGATCGGACACCCACACACAGCTCGCCGAAATGGTCGACGCCGATCTCTCAAGCGACAATTACATCAAGGTCGACGGCCACCAAAGGACCAGCATTCCTGGCCTCTATGCAGCCGGAGACGTCGTGATCGGGCTCGATCAGATCAGCCATTCGATGGGTGAAGGCGGTGTTGCCGCGACAACGATCCGCAACGATCTCTGCGCGAAGCAGCCACGATGGCGAACAACGACTGAACGAATGGAGAAGGCAGAAAGCGGCAGCTAGGCCAGAAACGCCGCGTCGAGCACGATCCTGCCGTTCTCGAGATCCGCAATCCCAGAGCGAAACGGGATCAGCCATCTCTTCCCGGCCGAATCTTCAATTTCGAGGAGGTCACCAGCCCCATAGTTTTCGACGGCAACGACCGAACCGACGCACGCTCCGTCGCAATCAATTGCGGGAAGGCCGATGAGGTCCGCGTGATAATATTCGTCCTTGCCGAGTGGAGGGAGCTCCGATCGGCTGATTTCGACGAGTTCGCCCCGTTGACCTTCCGCCGCCGACCGGTCGGAGATGCCTTCGAAACGCGCGACGACAATCTTGCCGGTTTCGCGAATGGCAAGGAGGCGCCGTTCGGCGCCTCCGACATAGAGTTTCTGATGGCGAACCAGGCTCTCTGCGCTGCTGGTGAACAGCTTGAGCCGCACATCTCCCTTGACGCCATGCGCTCCGGCGACCGCGGCGAGCGCGATCCTACGCTCGCCGCTACCGCTCATGTTCAGCCCTGAGCGTCCTCGGCCGCACCCTCGGCCTGCTCCTCGCTAGCTTCATCACTCACGATGTTTGCCTCGACGGCTTCCGGCGAACCCTCGGCCGGGGGTGCGACTTCGTCGCCGCCCTCGGCGGGGGCTTCGGCTGACCGGCCCTCGTCGGTCGCATCCGGCTGTTGGGCGGCCGCTTCTTCAGCGGGAGCCTCGCCGGTATCAGGGGTCTCGCTGACTTCCTCCTCGCCCCCCGAGGCGTCGGCCGCGGGGTCTTCGGCCGACTGCTCCTCGGCTGGTTGATCAGATGTCTCTGGGGCGGAGGCCTCCTCGGAGCCAGCCTGTTCAGTCTCGCTCACAGCTTCGACGGGCGGCGTCTGCTCGGCGATCTCGTCGGCCACCTGCTCGGCTTCGGGGGCCGGCTCGGTTGTCGCTTCCTCGACGCTCTCGGCGATCACCGCCTCGGCCTCTTCTTGAGGAGCAGCGGCAGCCTCGGCGGCCGCAGCTTCCTTGGCCGCTCGAGTTTCGACTCGTTCCTTCGCCTTCTCGCCGGGCTCAGCCTTTTGCGGATTGTTGCGCGCGGTGCGCTCGCGAATGCCAGCAGCATCGAGAAAGCGTAGAACTCGATCCGACGGCTGCGCGCCGACACCGAGCCAATGCTGGATGCGATCCGTGTCGAGCTTCACTCGCTCGGGAGAATCCTTCGCCAGCAGCGGATTGTAGGTCCCGACCTTCTCGATGAAGCGGCCATCGCGGGGCGAACGGCCGTCGGCGACGACGATTCGGTAATAGGGCCGCTTCTTGGCGCCGCCGCGCGAGAGGCGAATTGCTAGAGCCATTTTACTTCCTTCTTCCTTTCCCGGCTCCCGCGGTTGCGGATGCCCATTTTCCTCAACATGGATCCCGGCCCATGCCCGGGGTGACGAACCGAGGAGTCCGTCATTTCTTTGAAAATTTGTCGAAACCGGCAGGCAGGTTGAACGGCGCCGCTCCGCCAAGGCCAGGAAGGGCTCCGGCGCCGCCACCATGACCAGGCAAGCCCCCCGCCGGGGCAAGTCCACCGAGCGCGCCTTCCAGGCCGCCCTTGCTGAACATCGACGCGAGCTTTCCAAGACCCCCCATCTTCTTGAGGCGCTTCATCGCGGTCGACATTTCCTGATGCATCTTCAAAAGCTTGTTGATCTCCTGAACGGTCGTTCCGGATCCCTTGGCGACACGGATTTTCCGCTTGGCGTTGATCAATTCTGGCTTCGCCCGCTCCTTCGCAGTCATCGAAGACAGCATCGCTTCCATATGGACCAGCGCCTTGCTGTTCTGGGCTTCGTCCGCCGCTCCCTTCATGCCCTTCAGTCCCGGCATCATGCCCGCGAGTGCGCCAAGCCCACCCATGCGCTGCATCTGCCTCAGTTGAGCCCAAAGGTCGTCGAGATCGAACTTGCCTTTGGCCATCTTGGCCGCGAGCTTTTCCGCTTCCTCGATCTGGATCGTCTCGGCAGCCCGCTCGACCAGGCTGACGACATCGCCCATTCCAAGAATCCGGCCCGCGACACGGTCCGGATGGAAGGCCTCGAGCTTGTCGAGAGCCTCGCCGACGCCCGCGAATTTGATTGGCTTGCCGGTCACCGCGCGCATCGAAAGCGCCGCTCCGCCGCGCGCGTCGCCGTCCAACCGAGTCAAAATCACTCCGCTAAGATCGACCTCCCCCGCAAAGCCCTTGGCGACATTGACAGCGTCCTGGCCGGTCAAAGCATCAACGACCAACAGGGTCTCGGTCGGGTTCGAGGCGGCCGCGACTGCCTTCATCTCGCCCATCAGCTGGTCGTCGACATGAAGTCGGCCGGCGGTGTCGAGGAGGACCAAGTCATAGCCCTGCAATTTCGCGGACTGGAGAGCGCGCTTTGCGATGTCGACCGGCTGCTGGCCCGCGATGATCGGAAGCGTGTCGACATTCGCCTGCCGTCCGAGAACCGCAAGCTGCTCCTGAGCAGCTGGTCGGGCGACGTCGAGCGAGGCCATCAGAACCCTCTTGCGGTCGCGCTCCGTAAGCCGCTTGGCGAGCTTTGCGGTCGTCGTCGTCTTTCCCGAGCCCTGGAGACCGACCATCATGATCACCGCGGGCGGCGTGACACTCAGATTGAGTTCTGAAGTTTCCGATCCCAGCGTCTCGACCAAGGCGTCATGGACATATTTGACGACCATCTGCCCCGGGGGGACCGAGCGGAGAACTTCCTGGCCAACGGCCTTTTCGGTGACCTGTTCGACAAAATCACGCGCGACCGGCAATGCGACGTCGGCCTCGAGAAGAGCGACGCGGACTTCTCGCATCGCCGAGCGCACGTCGCCCTCCGTTAGGGCGCCGCGACCACGAAGCCGGTCAAATACGCTGCCGAGCCGATCGCTCAACGTGTCGAACATTCACTGAACTCCAATCAGAGAAAATCCCCCTTCATTTGGGGATTCACCCTCGAAACTCCATGCCGAACCCAAGACGCCGAACGCAAAATGTTCCGAACGCAAAACACGCCGGCGGACGAAACCTCGTCGGCCGGCGTGCGCCCTCGGGCGCTCGACATCAATTCATGTCCCTTAAAGACGGTGCGCCGCTTACCCGCTCACTTGCGCAAATTCAACCCAGCCGCGGCTTCCCCTTGGACTTGCGCGGCCGGTTGCCGCCAGGTCCTCCACGCGGTTTGTCGGGTCCATCGCCGTTCGGCGGGCGGCCGCCCCTTCGATGACCCGGTCCGGCTCCGCGCGGCGGTCCGCGGCGATCGCGCTCCGGCACTCGGTCGATTGGCCGCGACTGCTGCATCTGCTGACGCGGACCGACGGCATAGCCTTCTTTCAAGAGCTGAGTGAATGCCGCACGCGTGCTTTCGACGATCGCGGCCTGAAGGTCTTTGGGAAGATCGGCAAAAGTCACGTTGGGGTGGATCGCCTGAACCTCCCGCAGAAGTTGGTTCGGAAGGCCGCCGGATGAACGTTTCAGCGCAGCAATCCCGTCGAGCATCGCCGAAAAGATGATCGATTGCATAACGTCGCTGGCGGCTCTCGCCATCTTAAGTTCACCCTCTCTTGTGGACTTGCGCCCGGCCGCTCCCTAAGTGCCCGCCGCAATGAGCTTCCCAGGCCCAGGCAGCGCGCAGCTAGGCGTCCTCTACGAGCACCCGCAGTGGTTTCAACCCCTCTTTGCCGCGCTCGAGCGGCGCGGACTGCCCTATTTGCCTGTGCAGCTCAGCGGCCACGGCTTCGATCCAGCCAGCCGGGAGGTACCTGCGCCCCTGATCCTCAGCCGCGTCGCGCAGTCGAGTTTCCTTCGCGAGCCCGAGCACCCGATCTTCTATGCGGCCGCGCTTCTGGATCACTGGCAGCGGTGCGGCGCGACCGTGCTCAACGGCGCTCCCGCGCTGGCGATCGACTCGTCAAAAGCGCGGCAACTCTCCCTGATCGCATCGCTTGGTCTTTCCGTACCGGAAACGAGGGTCGTTCACCGCTCGAGGGACCTGATCGAAGTAGCCGAGGGACTTGATTTCCCACTGCTTGTCAAAGCCAATATCGGCGGTTCGGGCGCAGGAATTGCGCGCTATTCGTCTTTCGAGGAACTGCGATCTTCGGTCGCCGACGGGACGATCCCGCGGTCCGTCGACAAGGTCCTCCTGCTGCAGGATTATGTTCCGGCCCTTGGAGGAACGATCCTGCGGATCGAGACGCTTCAGGGGCGATTTCTCTATGCGCTCGAGGTTGAAAGCAGCGGTGACACGTTCGACCTTTGCCCTGCCGATGCCTGTCTTGCGCAGCCAGGTCGTTCCGTCGTCGGGATGAAGGCAGTCACTCCGGCGATGGAAATCATCCGTTCAGCGGAACGGATCGCCCATGCCGCCCATTTGTTCGTCGGGGGCATCGAGGTGATCATTGACGAGCGCGACGGGATACCGCGCTTTTACGACATCAACGCAATGTCCAATTTCGTCGCAGAACCGCTGGCCGTCCTTGGCTGGGATCCCCACGACCGCCTGGTCGACGTCCTCGAGGGCATGCTGAAAGGAAGGGCCGCAGCATGAGATTTGGCTATTGGATGCCGGTCTTCGGCGGTTGGCTCAGGAACATTCCCGACGAGGGGATGGATGCAAGCTGGGACTATCTGAAACGGCTGACCCAGCGGAGCGAGGAGACCGGCTGGGACCTCAGCCTCATCGCCGAACTCAATCTCAACGACATCAAAGGCGTCGAGCAGCCTGCGCTGGATGCCTGGTCGACCGCGGCGGCGCTTGCTGCGGTCACCTCGAGCATCGAGCTGATGGTCGCAGTTCGGCCGAACTTTCATCAACCTGCACTGTTCGCCAAGGCGGCCGCGAACATCGACAATATCGCTAACGGCCGGCTGGCTCTCAATGTCGTCTCCTCCTGGTGGGCGGACGAGGCCACGCAATATGGCCTGCAGTTCGACCAGCATGACGACCGCTACGCCCGGACAAGCGAATGGCTGAAGGTGGTCCAGGGCCTCTGGAGCGAGGACCGATTCAGCTTCGATGGCGAGCGCTACAGGCTCAGCAATGCCATCTGCATGCCCAAACCGGTCCATAAGCCGTGGCCAACAATTTACGCAGGTGGCGAGAGCGACGCTGCCAAGACGATGATCACAACGCTTTGCGACGCTTATGTGATGCATGGCGACCCGGTCGATACACTCAGGCCGAAGATCCTGGACATGGAGGAGCGCCGAGCCCGTACCGGAAAAGGCAGAATGCAATATGGAATGGCGGGGTTCGCGATTGTCCGCGACAGTGAAGCCGAAGCCAGGAAAGAACTTGCTCGGATCACCCAGATGCCGCCGAGACCTCCCAAGGGGTTCGACAATTTCGAGCAGTGGTTATCGGGCACGGAACTCGAGCGCGAACTAAAGCTTCAGGAATATTCTGTTTCGAACAGAGGCTTGCGCCCCGATTTTGTGGGCACTCCTGAACAAATTCGAGCGCGGATTGAGGAATATGAGGAAGCAGGGCTCGACCTGCTCCTGCTGCAAATGAGCCCCCAGGCCGAAGAAATGGACCGCTTCGCATCGCAGGTCATTGCGCCAATGCGGGCGAGATCGCCCGAGCTGGTCGGAGCAAAGTGAAGCGGCCGTTCCACAAGATGCACGGGCTCGGCAATGATTTCGTGATCGTCGATGCGCGCCGTGAGCCATTCAACGTCACGCCGGCCCTGGCGAGCGCGATCTGCGACCGCCGGATGGGTATCGGCTGCGATCAGCTGATCTTGCTCGAGCCGAGTGACAGCGCCGATCTTCGAATGCGGATCTGGAACAGCGACGGCGGCGAGGTCGAAAGCTGCGGAAATGCAACAAGATGCGTCGTTCAGCTCACTGGGGTCAAAACGATCGAAAGCGACGGCGGACTTTTGCGGGGGGAAAATCTCGGCGACGAGGTTGAGGTCGCAATCGGCGAGCCCCACTTTCGGTGGGACGAAATCCCAATCTCCTATCCGATCGACACAGCCGCTCTCCCGCTCGCCTGGGACGGCCTTGAAAAGCCTTTCGCGCTCAATGTCGGCAATCCGCATCTCGTGTTTTTCGTAGAGGACGTAAATTCGGTGGATCTTGAGGAGCTTGGTCCGCGGATCGAAAATGACGCCGCTTTTCCCAAACGCATCAACGTCAACATCGCCGAGATCAGCGATAGCGGTCTTCTCCTCAGGACTTGGGAGCGGGGCGCAGGACTGACCCTGGCCTGCGGTACCGGCGCGTGCGCAGCTGCGGTTGCAGCAATCCGCTCCAAGCGCGCGTCCTCGCCGGTCAATGTGACGATGCCTGGAGGCTCACTTCTCGTCGAGTGGAAACAGGGAGAGCCGATCCGGATGCGAGGCACCGCAACCCGAGTTTTCGACGGTGAGCTCGAGCTCGAGGCGTTCTTGTGAGCGTTGAGACGATCACCCTTGGCTGCCGCCTCAACTTCGCCGAGAGCGATACGATCGCCCGAACGGCTCCCCCCGGCGAAAATTGGATCGTGGTCAACAGCTGCGCCGTCACCAACGAGGCCGTTCGGCAAACTCGCCAAGTGATCCGCCGAGCCCACAGACGCAGTCCATTTGCGAAAATCCTGGTGACGGGCTGCGCGGCCGAGCTCGACCGTTCCACCTTCGAAGGGCTTCCGGGCGTCAGCCGGGTCGTCGAAAATACATTGAAACTCAACAGTCTAGCTAAAAATGACGTCATGGCGCCAGCCGGGTTCCAGGGCCATGTGAGAAGCTTTGTGGGAGTGCAGACCGGCTGCGCTCATCGCTGCACCTTCTGCTCGATCTGGAAGGCACGTGGCCCGAGCCGTTCGCTGCCGTTCGAGCAGATCCGCGATGCCGTTGCCCGCGAGATCGATCGCGGCGCAAGGGAGATCGTTCTCACCGGGGTCGACATCACCGATTACGATGGAGGGCTGGGAAGGCTCTGCCAGAACCTCTTGGCTACCGAGCCACGGCTGAGCCGGCTGCGCCTCTCCTCGCTCGACGGAGTCGAAATGGACGACGCCTTGTTTGAACTGATCGCGGGAGAGCGTCGACTGCTGCCCCATTTCCATCTTTCCCTGCAGTCCGGCCACGACCTGATCTTGAAGCGGATGAAGCGCCGTCACAGCCGCGCCGATGCCGTTCGGACCGTCGAGCGGATCAAGGCCGCCCGACCAGATTCGACCATCGGTGCCGACCTCATCGCCGGATTTCCCACCGAAACCGAAGAAATGGCGGCCAATAGTCTGAAATTGCTGGATGACTGCGATATCGTCGCCGCACATATATTTCCCTTTTCGGCGCGGCCGGACACCCCCGCGGCACGCATGCCGCAGCTCGCTGCGGAAGTCGTGAAGGCGCGGGCCCGTCATCTTCGAGAGGCCGCCACCGCCCGTCGCGGCCGATGGCTCGACAGCTTCACCGGCCGCACCGAGCCGGTCCTCATCGAATGCGAAGGCAAGGGGCATGCCGACAATTTCGCCCCGGTCATCATCGAAGGCGCTTCGCGCGGTCAAACCGGCCTGGCCCGAATCACCGGGCGCTCGCCTGATCATTTGACCGCGGTCTGGGCATGAGTTGGCTCGACCGCCTTCGCGGCGGCTTCCAGAAGACAGCCGAAAGAGTCGCTGACAATCTGACGGGCCTCACCAGTCGGGCCGCGCTCGACACGGCGACCCTCGACGACATCGAGGAGGCTTTGATTGCGTCCGACCTCGGACCGGAGGCCTCCCACCGGATAAGGGAGGCCATTGCCCAGCAGAAGTTCGAGCGCCTCGATGAACGAGGCCTCCGAACGATCCTTGCGGAGGAGATCGAAACAATCTTGACCCCGGTGGCCAAGCCTCTGGGAATCTGGGGCTTTCCGCGCCCTCACGTAATCCTCGTTATCGGCGTCAATGGCTCGGGCAAGACAACCACCATCGGCAAGCTCGGCCGCTGGCTGAAGGAGGAGGATTACGGCGTTCTATTGGCCGCCGGCGACACGTTCCGGGCGGCTGCAATCGAGCAGCTTATGATCTGGGGCGAGCGCATCGGAGCTCCAGTCATCCATGGCAAGGAAGCGGGCGATGCGGCGGGCATAGTGTTTGATGGGGTGAAGCAGGCGACTGCTCAGGGCATCGACGTTCTGATTGTCGACACGGCCGGCCGCCTCCAGAACAAGAGCCATCTGATGGAGGAGCTCTCGAAGATCCGGCGGGTGCTCGGACGGCTCAACCCTGAAGCTCCGCACGACGTGCTCCTCGTTCTTGATGCGACGACCGGCCAGAACGCGCTTGCCCAAGTCGAAGTGTTCCGCGAGAGCGCAGGCGTGACGGGCCTCATCATGACGAAGCTGGACGGCACCGCGCGCGGAGGCATCCTCGTTGCGGCGGCAGAGAAGTTCGGGCTTCCGATCCACGCGATCGGAGTGGGCGAGAAGGCCGATGACCTTCGTCCGTTCGACCCGCGCGCCGTCGCCCGCGCAATCGCAGGTCTTCCGCCGGAATGAGCTCCAGGCCCGAACCCCAGGGAACGATGCGGCTGCTGGTCGATTTCGGCCCGCTTCTGGTCTTTTTCGCGACCTACAAGCTTGCTGGCGGAGAGCTTCACGCGGTGCTGGTCGCAACCGCTGCATTCATGGCGGGGATTCTGATCTCGACGGTCGCGTCCCTCATCACCTTTCGCAAGGTGACTCCGATGCTGTGGCTCTCGACGATCTTGATCGTCAGTTTCGGCGCGATCACTCTTTATCTTCGAGATCCTCGCTTCATCCAGATGAAGCCGACGATCTACTACATCCTCCTCGCCGCCCTTCTCTTTGCGGGCCTGCTTCGACGCAAACCCCTACTCAGATGGCTCTTTGGGCCTGTCTTCCCGGGCCTCACAGAACAAGGGTGGCTCAAGCTGAGCCGCAATTGGGCCTTGTTCTTCGTTGCGCTTGCGGTCGCCAATGAGATCCTTCGCGCGATGGTCGACTTCGACACCTGGCTGACACTCAAGGTCTGGGGCGTGACCATCGTTTCTTTCATCTTTGCGATGGCCAATATGCCAATGCTCCTGCGCAACGGGCTGGACCCCGACCATAAGGACGCCGCGCTGACGGAGACTCCTGTCGAATGAGCGACCCCATCCTTTCAATACGCGGTCTCAGGAAGACGTATGGAACCGGCGTCGACGCGCTCAAGTCCGTCGATCTGGATATCCGGCGCGGGGAGATCTTCGCTCTTCTGGGACCCAACGGTGCGGGCAAGACGACGCTGATCAACATCGTTTGTGGAATTGTCACTCCGAGCGTGGGCGAAGTCCTGGTCGACGGGAGGAACTGGCAACAAGACTATCGCCACGCGCGGAGCAAAATTGGCCTCGTCCCCCAGGAGCTGACGACCGAGGCGTTCGAACCGGTCTGGAACACGGTCAGCTTCTCTCGGGGGCTTTACGGAAGGCCCCGAAACGATGCGTTCACCGAGGAGCTGCTGAAGCAGCTTTCGCTATGGGACAAGCGCAGGACGATCATGATGCATTTGTCCGGCGGGATGAAACGGCGCGTAATGATTGCCAAGGCGCTTTCCCATGAACCGGCGATCCTGTTCCTCGACGAGCCAACCGCAGGGGTGGACGTCGAGCTTCGACGTGACATGTGGGAACTCGTGAGAAAGCTCCGCGCGAACGGCACGACGATCATTCTCACTACCCACTATATCGAGGAAGCCGAGGAAATGGCGGACAGGGTCGGAGTGATCAGCCGCGGAGAGCTGATCGCCGTCGACGAGAAGCGCGATCTCATGGCGAAAATGGGCAAGAAGACGCTCGATGTCGTGCTCGCTGAACCTCTTGAAGCGGTCCCTGCCGAGCTCTCGGAATGGAATATCGAACTGAACGATGGCGGCCGAATGCTTCGCTACCAGTTTGACAGCCATGCCGAGCGGACCGGCATCGCTTCGCTGATGCGCCGCCTCACCGATCTCGGAATCGCCTACAAGGACCTGTCAACTCACCAGTCGAGCCTTGAGGAGATCTTCGTCGAACTGGTCCACGGAGGCGCCCCGTGAACACCCACGGAATCGCTGCCATCTACCGGTTCGAAATGGCGCGCTGGAAACGAACGCTATGGCAGAGCCTGATCACTCCGGTGATCACCACCGCGCTCTATTTTGTCGTGTTCGGATCGGCCCTTGGAAGCCGGATGACGACCATGGATGGGGTGAGTTTCGGCGCATTTATCGTTCCCGGCCTGACTCTTCTCTCAGTCTTCATGCAGTCCATCTTCAACGCGAGTTTTGGCATTTATTTTCCGAAGTTTACGGGAACGATCTATGAACTTCTCTCAGCCCCGATCTCGAGCTTCGAAGCGGTTCTGGCCTATGTCGGAGCGGCGGTCACAAAATCCGTCGTCCTTGCGCTTGTAACCATTGCGACCGCCACCTTGTTCGTGCCAGTTCACGTCAATCACCCGGTCGCAATGATCCTGTTTTTGGTCGGAATTTCCACGGGTTTTTGCCTGTTCGGGTTCGCGATCGGGGTGTGGGCGCAGAACTTCGAACAGCTCCAGATCATTCCCATGCTGATCATCACTCCGCTCACGTTCCTGGGCGGCGCATTTTATTCCGTGAAGGCGCTTCACGACCCGTTCCGGACGATTACGCTCTTCAACCCCATCGTCCACGTGATCAGCGGATTTCGCTGGAGCTTCTATTCCGTCGCTGACGTGTCCGTCTTGTCGAGCGTGCTCGTCACCGTCGCAATCATCGTCGTCTGCATGGCGGTAATCGCCTGGATGTTCCGGACGGGCTACCGACTCAAGCAGTAAACTCGGGCGTCTGCGCTCCCTCCTGATCGGCCCGGGAGAAGCCGTTTCCGTCGAGATTCTCGCCGACGAAATCCCAGTTCACGATGTTCTGAAGGATCGCCGTCGCGAATTTCGGGCGCTCGTTGCGATAGTCGATGTAATATGCGTGTTCCCATACATCGAGCGTGAACAGGGGCACCATGCCCTCGTGCACGATCGGCGTGTCGGCATCGTGAAGCGAGGTGATCCTCAAGGATCCATGGTCGAGCACGAGCCAGGCCCATCCGCTTGCGAAATGGTTGACCGCTTCCTCGTGAAGCTTCTGGAGCATCGCTTCGCTGTTCCCAAAGCCATCTTCGATCAGCTTCGCGAGCTTGCCCGATGGCTGCTGCCCCTGAGCCGGCGCGAGGCACTGCCAGAAGAAGCTATGGTTCCAGAGCTGCGCGCTGTTGTTGAACAGCTTGCCGTTACCCGAGCGCTTTGCTTCCTTGATGACTTGCAACAGCGAAGCGCCCGAGAGATCGCCCTCGTTTTGAAGCAGTTCGTTTGTCTTGTTCACATATGCGCGATGATGTTTTCCGTGGTGATATTCGAGGGTTTCCGCCGACATGTGGGGCGAAAGCGAGTCCTTTGGAAAAGGAAGTTCGGGAAGCTGGAAGGTCATGGTCGAGTCGCTCCTTCGTGCCTGGGATAGTCTCCCTGGCGATTGGCCCCCCGCCCGCCTGATATCCGACATGCTTGCATGCTCGAGAATTTCAACCCAGAAACGGTGACGAAATGATCTTTTGCGCCGAAATGCGCGCCGATCGGGGGATCGGAGATCAAGGGGGAGCCAGAAATGACCAAATTTTTCGCGAATTTGGGACTCGTGCTGATTGTCGGGCTTGCATTGGCCCTTGTTGTTATCCTGCTCCCGGACTCGGGCTACCGGCCTCCGACCGGCGACCTCGTCAACGGCATCCTTCAATGGCTCCACGTCTTCTTTGGGGTCACCTGGATCGGTCTGCTCTACTATTTCAACTTCGTGCAAACGCCGACCATGCCGACGATTCCGGCAGAACTGAAACCCGGAGTTTCGAAATATATCGCTCCCAGGGCGCTCTTCTATTTTCGCTGGGGCGCAGCGTTTACGGTGCTTTCAGGATTGCTGCTCGCCTGGTCTTATGGCGAGCTCGTGCAGGCCCTGACGCTTCAGCCCGACGCGCGATTGATCGGGATCGGCATGTGGCTCGCGCTCATCATGGCCTTCAATGTTTGGGTGATCATCTGGCCGAACCAGAAGAAGATCCTTGGGCTCGTCGCAGCGGATGATTCGGCCAAGGCAAAGGCTGCAAGCGCAGCGGGGATGGCCTCGCGCCTCAACACTCTGCTTTCCATCCCAATGCTGCTGTGCATGACGAACGCCCACTAGCGGAGCGTCTGATCGATCGCAGCTGAAACCCGTCGCGATGCCCCTAGCGGGACTCCTATTTCAGGCGCGCCGCAGCAAGCCGAACGTCGAGCTGGCTCGATTCCGGCAAGACCACCCTGAACTTGCGGCTTGCGAAGTCGATCGAGACTTTCTTGAACGCCCGGATCGCGTTCATTCCAAGCAAGAGTGCGGGCTTGTGATCCAGCCTGAGCTCCTTGAAGGCGAGCGATTGCGCAAAAACGATGGCGAGGTTCTTGAGCGTCAAGCCACCGATCTGGAGCTCGCGAACGTACATATAGTCGCCGCTTATGACGGCCCCCGTCACCGATTCGAGTTGAACCTGCTGATAGGGATCGACAAGGTTGGGTCCCAGAAGCTGTCGTCGAAGCTCCTCATTCCCGATGCTCAGCTGGGCCCCCGTGTCGATTACAACGGTCAGTTCACGACCATTGGCCGTTGCGTCGGTTACGACTAGCCGTCCGTTCTTGCGCTCGGCCTGAACAACGATGGTCCCCGGCTCCTCGCGGAAATCGGGAACAGCCGAGGGAACGATCGAAAGCGTTTTCGTCCCGAAGTCGAAAAGCACTCGCTGTGAACGCAATGAATCGACGCCGAGGATGCCGTCCGCCCCCATGTTCCCGCTGTCGAGAACCGGGGCGTCCCTTACCGTCACCGGCTTCTTGGTGAGCTCGAGATCGGTGATCGTGGCGGTGGAGACCGTCGAGACGCCCGCGATGGTATGAATCGCGGCCTGTTCGCCTTTGGCAAGCCCGAGCTTCGAAGCGAGATCGCGCGAGATCGCCGTGCGGTCCGCTCCGGTATCCACCAAAAACTGAAAGGGTCCGCTTCCGGCTAGTCGTACCTGGACCGTCATCCGATCATCGGGCTGGTTCTTGAACCGGATGTCTTCCGTCTGGGTCTTGTCGTCCTGTGCCGGAATACCCGCAACTGCGTCCAGCTTCGTTGTTGCTGGCTGGGCATCAAGAATAGCGGGACTGGCAAGTGCCAAGATGGCCACCAACGTCTGCCGCAACATGACGACACCTCCGCTTTGAGCTCTGGTCTATACCTCCGCGGATGGCGCGGCAATCTTGGGCCCGGCAACCATCTGGTAAGCACTCGCTGATAGGTCTTCGGTCGTGGGGCCGTCCGAATGCGTTCGGGTGGAAGAAGATGCGTATACGTTCTTCGTCGGAGCCGCCCGTGCAAGATCAACCCGTTGAGACTACCGTTTATTCCCTCGCTGCGACAACTCCAACGCAGCCGGATCGCCGTGGAGGCGATCGCTATCTCAGCCTGCTGCGCGTCGGAGCCATCGAAGTTGCGGATCGTAGAGAGCTCTGCCTGATCCGGAACATTTCTGCCGGGGGCATGATGATTCGTGCCTATTCCGCAATCGAGATCGGAGCCTCGCTGACCGTCGAGCTGAAACAGGGCGACCCGGTCAGCGGGATCGTGAAATGGACCGAGGACGGACTGACTGGAGTGACGTTCGACACTCCTATCGACGTCATCCTTCTCCTCGCACCGCCGGGCGATGGACCGCGCCCGCGCCTTCCCCGCATCGAGGTCGATTGCACGGCCTGGGTCCGCCAGGACGGTGACGTCATTCGCACTCGAGTCCTCAATATTTCTCAGGGTGGAGTGTGCGTGCAGGCCCGCACGGCACTCACTGTGGGCGCCGACGTCGTCGTCACCCTCCCCGGTCTGACTCCGGTTGCAGGCGTCGTGAAATGGAATGACGATGGCGCTTATGGTCTCGGCTTCAACCGGGCGCTCGTTCTCTCGGATCTCGTCGAGTGGCTTCAGGAACAGCAGCAGGAAGAACAGCGGCGGGTGATGGCGACGGCCACAGCCGTCGCCTGACTATTCGCCAACCGAACCGAGCGGCGACCCGGTCATCCAGCGCTCGAGCATCCGACGTTCGTAATCGCTGAGCGGACGGCAGGCGAGGCCGGGCCGCCTGAAATCGGCCTGGGCCGGCGGCTTCGGCTTTGGAATGTTGCGCAATACCTGTTCAGGCTTCAATGGATGGTCGAACGCAACCCCTGCGTAGCGGCCGTGGACCCACACGATCCTGCTCTGAAGGCGAAGCTCGTTGCGCTCGAAGAATGCGTTCGTGCCCTCGAGTGGAAGATTGTCCCCCTCGATGAGCGCGCCTTCCTCGGAAAGATTGCGCAGCCTCACGGAGACGGGGCGTCCGTCCACTTCCAGGGTCGCGGCAAGAAGCACCGGTGCGCGGCGCGATCGCCGGCTCTTCATCATGCTGCTCTCGTCCATCCGCCCGTGACTAGCCCAAGCATGGTAAAAGCTTCGTTTAACAGCGCCTAAAAAGCAGCATCATATTGTTGGCCGGCATGGACCGAGTTTCAGCCAGCCGAAACCCGCGCTCGTCTGCCGCCACCGCAAACTCGCCGACGTTTCGAAGCCCCCATTCTGGATTGCGCTGCCGGAGATCGGAATCGAAGTCGAGATTGGTCGAGGCGGTTGGAACATCGTCCCTCAGCCAGGGACCGTAGAGGATGAGAGGCGCACAAGGCCCAAGCAGTCGGGCGGCGCCTTCGAGAAGACCGAGTGCCGATGCCCAGGGGCTGATGTGGACCATGTTGATGCTGACGATCGCGTCGGTCTGCTCGACCGGCCATTTGGTCGACGAAGCGTCGATAAGGAGCGGCGCCTTCAGATTCTCTATCCGACTTGCCTCCCGCCAGGCCTCGATCGAACCGAGAGCATCCGGGTGGATGTCGCTGGGCTGCCAGTCGAGCGCTGGAAAGCGCTCTGCAAAGTAAACGGCATGTTCCCCCGTGCCGCTTGCAATCTCGAGCACGCTTCCGCTGGGCGGCAGCCAGTCTCGAAGCACCTGCGATATTGGCTCGCGGTTCCTTAGCGCGGCCGGAGCAGAGCGCCGCTGTCCGTTCGCCTGATTTTCGTAAAAGCGCTCGCCCGCCATCAAACCCCGCCGCGAGCTTCCTCCAGCAGACGCTTGGCGCGCAGATACATCTCGACACGCTGGACGGTGAACATCCCAAGGGCGAAGGCGATCAGGGGATCGGTCAACATGGCCGGGCTGATCCCCTGCTCCTGACCGATGATCCCGCGCGCGGCCATCCGAACTGCGATCAGAGCGATGAGAAAGAACATCGCTGCAGGCGAGGCTTTCTGGTTGAGTGCGTGCGTCTCGGGGTCGACGTGGATGTGCATCATCTTGCCCCGCTGCCATCCGACCGCAGCTCCGATGAGAAGCCCCGCGCCCGAGGCGATCGCGACCCAGCCGGTCGGCGGAAGCTGAAAGAACATGAGCGCGGCGACAACGAGATAGATGGCGGGCACCACCCAAAGCCCGTTGAGGTTTAAGGGCCGCATCTTTCCCATCCGGCGCATCCGGAGCGCCAAGACAACCACGATGAT
The DNA here is from genome assembly GCA_036265105.1 of Sphingomicrobium sp. Classification (GTDB taxonomy): domain Bacteria; phylum Pseudomonadota; class Alphaproteobacteria; order Sphingomonadales; family Sphingomonadaceae; genus Sphingomicrobium. The sequence continues at coordinate 77,118 of DATAPR010000041.1, read as the reverse complement.
CCCGATTGTAACCGCGTAAGTTACCCAGGTCTGCGGGGCCGGATGGACTTGGGCTTGCACGGCTGCTCCCTCCCCCTTCAAATCTACTTGGTGGCCTGCTCCGCTTGCGGTTCCCTGTAGGTGAGGACGGGCTTTCGCGCAGCAAGAGTCTCGTCGAGGCGGCGCCTGGGCGCATAAATGGGAGCGCTCTTGAGGGTCTCGTCTCCCGACTTTGCCCGCCCCGCAATCGAACGGACCGCCGCGATGAACTGGTCGAGGCTCGCCTTGGACTCGGTCTCGGTCGGCTCAACGAGCATTGCCCCGTGCACGACCAGCGGAAAGTACATGGTCATGGGATGAAAGCCCTCGTCGATGAGTGCCTTGGCAAGATCGAGTGTGGTGATCTCGTTCGAGAATCCCCTGTCGGAGAAGATTGCCTCATGCATGCACGGGCCGCTCTTGGCGAAGGGCGCTTCGAGCAGGTCGCTCAAGCTGCGGAGCACGTAATTGGCGTTGAGAACCGCATCTTCGGCAACCTGCTTGAGCCCGTCCGCGCCGTGGCTGAGGATATAGGCAAGGGCGCGCGTGAACATTCCCATCTGACCGTGAAACGCGACCATCCTGCCGAACGCGTCCGGGTGTTCTGCTCCAGCAGTTTCCTCTTCGACGATCTTGTAGGAGCCGTCCTCGTACCTGGCGACGAAAGGAAGCGGGCCGTAGGGCGATAGCGCTTCGGAGAGAACGACCGGACCGGACCCGGGACCGCCGCCGCCGTGCGGCGTCGAGAAGGTCTTGTGCAGATTGATGTGCATCGCATCGATGCCAAGATCGCCGGGGCGAACCTTGCCGACGATCGCGTTGAAGTTCGCCCCGTCGCAATAGACGAATGCTCCGGTCGCATGGACCGCCTCACTGATCGCCTTCATATCCGGTTCGAAGAGACCGCAAGTATTTGGATTGGTGATCATCACCGCGGCCACGTCGGGACCGAGCCGAGCCCTCAACGCGTCGAGATCCACCCGTCCTGCGGTGTTGGCCGGAATGTTCTCGACCCGATAGCCAGCGAATGCCGCAGTCGCCGGATTCGTCCCGTGCGCGCTTTCGGGAACGAGCACGACCTCGCGCTTGTCCCCCCGAGCCTCGAGCGCGGCACGGATGCAAAGAAGTCCGCAAAGCTCGCCATGGGCACCGGCTTTCGGGCTCATCGCGACGCCGAACATCCCGGTCAGATCGAGCAGCCAGAACGCAAGCTCGTTGATGACCTGAAGAGCGCCCTGGAGCGTTTCCTGAGGCTGCAGAGGATGGACGTCCGCAAAACCCGGAAGCCGGGCGACCTTCTCGTTGAGACGCGGATTGTGCTTCATCGTGCAGGAGCCGAGCGGGAACAGTCCAAGGTCGATGGCATAATTCTGCCGCGACAGGCGCGTGTAATGACGCACGGCCTCGGGCTCGGAGAGACCGGGAAGGCCGATTGGCTTTGATCGCTCCAGTCCCGCCAGCCTATGGCCCTTGGCGACGGGACGAGATTCAAAATCGACCCCGGTCTGTTCGGAGCTTCCGATCTCGAAGATGAGCGGCTCCTCGAGCATCAGTGCACGGTTTCCGGTAACCGTGCGGATTTTGCCTTCCTCGTTCACCGGGGTCGAAGGCCGCCAGCCAGAAGGATTGACGGTCATTGGACCACCTCCTTCAAAGCCGCTTCCAGCGCATTTATGTCTTCATCAGAGCTGCTCTCCGTCACGGCCACGACAAGGCCGTTCTGAAGAGCCTCGGATCCCGGATACAAGCGGCCAAGCGAGACTCCGCCGAGCACTCCCCGCTCGACCATCGCGTGGACTGTCGGTCTTGCTTCAATCGGAAGTTTCAGCGTGAACTCGTTGAAGAAGCCTTCATTGACCAGGCTCACTCCCGGGATCGCCGCCAACCGATCGGCCACCTCGCACGCGCGCGCGTGATTCAATGTAGCAAGCTCGCGCAGTCCCTTCTCGCCGAGCAGGGTCAGGTGCGATGTAAAAGCGAGCGCGCACAGCACAGAACTGGTGCAGATGTTGGACGTCGCCTTCTCGCGCCGAATGTGCTGCTCCCGGGTTGAGAGCGTCAGAACGAACCCTCGCTTGCCTCCCGCATCGACGGTCTCTCCAGCAAGTCGGCCGGGCATTTGGCGGACATGTTTTTCGCGGCAGGCGAACAGGCCGACGTAGGGGCCCCCAAACTGGAGCCCGACCCCGATGCTCTGTCCCTCGCCCACCACGATGTCCGCTCCCATTTCGCCGGGCGATTTGAGGAGGCCGAGGGCGACCGGTTCGGTCACGACCGCGATGAGAAGCGCTCCCGCCGCTTGCGCCGCCTGCGCAATCGGCGCCAGGTCGGTGATCCGGCCAAGGATGTCGGGATATTGCACGACGACGGCACAGGTTTGGCCATCGATCCTGGACATCAGCTGTTTCGCGTCAGTCTCGGCGCTCAGCTCCGGAAGTGTCGTCTCGAGCGCGTCCTCGCTGAACTTCGCCATCGTCGTTGCAACGTTGACATAGTGAGGGTGAACGCCCGACGAGATGAGGCTGCGGTTTCTGCGCGTGACTCGGTGCGCCATCAGGATCGCCTCCCACATCGCCGTCGATCCGTCGTACATCGATGCGTTGGCGACCTCGCAGCCGAACAACCGGGCGACCTGCGTCTGGAACTCGAACATCATCTGCAGCGTGCCTTGCGCGATCTCCGGCTGATACGGAGTGTAGCTGGTCAGGAACTCGCCGCGCTGGATGATGTGGTCAACGCTCGCCGGGATGTGGTGCTTGTAGGCGCCGCAACCAAGGAAGAAGGGCACGTCGCCAGCGACCATGTTCTTGCGTGAAAGGGCCGTCATATGCCGCTCGACGGCCAATTCCGACGCATGCATCGGAAGCCCTTCGATCGGGCCCTGAAGGCGCGAATTCTCGGGCACGTCGCGGAACAGTTCATCGACCGAGCTTGCGCCGATGACTCTCAGCATCTCGCTTCGGTCAGCATCGGAAAGTGGAAGATAACGCATCATTGGCTCTCAAATGGTGGCGGTTCTGGACTGACGACTCCGCGGAGCGTCACGATGGTGAGATCCGGCGCATGATCGCTGCAGGCGCTGATCAGGCACTGGGCATTCAGTCGAGCATCGAATTCGACATAGGTCGGAAGAAGCGGCGTAACGGTTGCGTCGAATTTTGCGTCGTCAGCGATCGAAAGGCCCTCGCCCGTTCCAGCTGGGGCAGTTGCTGGACGCTCCTCGATCGAGCAGTCCTGCGGCCGACAATGGTTCACATAGCCGTGCAGCCGGACAAGCTGGCCGTCGAACTTCTTCGGGTTCGCGCGGATCGCAGCGATCGTCGTCTCGACGGGTCTGGGTTCCTCAGGAACCGGAATGATTTGAGCAAGCATCAAAAGAGCGGCAATCATGCCGGCTTCCTCATGATGAACCGGAGTCGGACGTAGTCCGCGACATTGGAGCCCACCCGCTCCGCCACCTTGCCGCCGATTTCCGCCCGTTCGGGTTCAGGAACCTCAGCACGTTCGAGCCAGCCGCGGCGGAAGGTCGTTACCCATTCCGAGACGCCATGTTCAATCCTCGTCGGTCTCTCGATCAGTCGGGCATCAATCTGCTCGAATCCTGCGGCTTCATAGACGAAAGCGAACTCTTCGGGCGAAGCGTACCAGTTGCTCGCCTCGACGGGCGGAGCGAATCCCCGGATGATCAACTCCTCATCCAAAGCGTCGCGTAGCTTTTGAAGATTGCCCTCCCCGCCCATTTCTCCGGCAAACCGACCGGCGGGTTTTAGCGCACGGAAGATTGCTCGGGCGGCCTGCTCCTTTTCGAGCACCCAATGCAGGGTCGCGTTGGAGAAAGCGGAATCGAACTCGGCGAAGAACTGCATATCCTCCGCCGCCAGAAGCAGCGCATCGATACCCTTGTCGCGCGCAGCAGCGATCATTTCAGGCGAATTGTCGATGCCGAGCACGGTTGCGCCGCGCTCGATGATCTTGCGCGTCAGCGTTCCCTCGCCGCATCCAATATCGAGAATTCGCTCGCCTGGCCTCGGGTCAAGCAGGTCGAGCGCTGCGCCGCCGAGCTCGGCAACAAAGCCGCCGACCCGGGCATAGTCGATCGCATTCCACTTGCTTGTCGAGGCCGCGGATTGGTTCAAAGCGTCTTCACCCATTCGCGGTAAGCCGCTTCGTCCATCAGTCCGTCGAGCTCTGAGGGATTGTCCAACTTGATCTTGAAGAACCAGCCTTCTCCCTCGGGATCGCTGTTCACGATCGAGGGATCGTCAGCGACCTTGCTGTTTCCATCGATCACTTCTCCAGAGACCGGGGAATATACGTCGGACGCGGCTTTCACCGACTCGACCACCGCCGCTTCCTGTCCCTTGCTGAGACGTCGACCGGTTTCCGGCACTTCGGCGAAGACGATGTCGCCGAGCTGCTCCTGCGCATGGTCGGAGATGCCGACAGTCGCGGTGTCGCCGTCGACTTGGATCCACTCGTGATCCTTGGTGAAAAAGAGGTTCATGCAGAAGCTCCCTTGCGATGATAACGATGGGGTACAAAAGGCATTGATGCGATCCGCGCATCGAAGAGCTTGCTGCGCTGCTCGAGTTTGAGTCCGGTGCCAGTCTCGGCGAACGGCGAGGCGACATAACCCATTGCGATCGGTCGCTGGAGAGTGGGCGAGAAGCCGCCGCTCGTGATCTTCCCTATTTCATTGCCTTCTCCATCGAGCACCAGCGCCCCCTCGCGAACCGGCTGGCGCCCATCGATTTCCAAACCCACACGCTGCTCGACCGCGCCGTTTTCAAGCTCGGCGAGAATCCGCAAGGCGCCAGCGAAACCGCCATCGACCCGGCGACGCTTGTTGATCGCAAAAGTCAGACCGGCCATCACCGGGGTCGTTCTTGTGCCAAGGTCGTGTCCATAGAGCGGGAGGCCTGCCTCAAGGCGCAGCGAATCGCGTGCGCCTAGGCCAATTGGCTTTACGAGTTCGCTGGCAACGAGCGCGCTTGCGAGATCCTCAGCTGCTCTGGCGGGAACCGAGATTTCGAAACCATCCTCGCCCGTATAGCCGGAGCGGCTGATCCAAAGGCTCTGACCCTGCCATTGGAAAGGGCGAGCCTGCATGAAGCCAAGCTCGGCTACGCCAGCGAGGATGTCGTCGAGGACTTCAGCCGAGCGCGGACCCTGGAGTGCGAGGAGCGCCTGCTGCCGCATATGGTCGACGACCACATCCGCAGGCAGACGTCGTTCCATGTAACCGATGTCGCCAAGCTTGGTGGCGCCGTTGACGACGATATAAAAATCGCTGCCGCGGCGCGTTGCCATCAGGTCGTCGATAATGCCCCCTTGGTCATCGAGCAGGAGCGAATATTTGGGCTTCATGTCGGCGGCTGACTGGAAATCGCCCGGCATCAGCTTCTCGAGCGCGACATCGACATCGCGACCATGGACGAGGAGCTGCCCCATGTGGCTTACGTCGAACAGGCCGGCATTTTCGCGAGTCCAGAGATGCTCGGCGATGATCCCCTCATATTGGACGGGCATCTCGTATCCGGCGAACGGAACCATCCGCGCGCCCCGTGCCCGATGCCACGAATCGAGCGGAAGTCTGTCGAGATCCCGGGTGTCCCTGCGCTGAGCTTCGCCATCCTGCGACGCCCCTAGCGCTTGGCTCTCATCGCTCGGACCGTTCTGAACTTCCCTGCTCATTCGTGCGCTCCGGCAAAAGGTGCGACGGCCGACGCTCCCCAGGAAGCTTCGGGCGGCCGCCCCCGTCTGTCGCTAGCGCCTGAGAGCTTTGCCCCTTCGGCGGCCCGCCGCCGCAGTAAGGCTTCGGCGGACTCTTTCCAGACTGTCAGGCGCGCGCGGTCCTTGTGCCTGAGAGATTCCGGGGGCGGTTGCTCCTTCGGCGCCGCACTCGCGTGCGAACTCTCCCGTGCGGCCATTCCGGCGGTTTTTGCCGCCGGCGACGCGGCGTGCCTTGGCTGCGCGGGCGAGCCAAGTCAACGCGTTAGCGCGTCGCGTTATATTTGAGCTGGTCCTGAGTGAGCTCAAAACCGATGAGCTGTTCGAAGGTCGAGCTCGCGACCGCCCGCTGAATGGCCGGATCGGCCAATGGATCGACAGCGGCATCGGCTTCCCCCGCCTTGCGCGGCCGGGTCAGGATCGTTCGGACATTCTCGGGAAGTGTGGCAGCTCCGCGATTCACCCGAATTGTTGCCTGGACCCGGGCGTAGGAATGAACGTCGCCCGCGGCGAAGTTCAGCACCGCCTGTCCGACCTGCTTTGCCGAGATCGTGTCGCCCCCGCGAAGCGCGACGTTGAAGAACGGGAGCGCGACCTGCCGGGCCGGCCCGGAATCGCGTCTGAGGCCAATCACGGTGAACGTCGCGGTGGAGACAACTTCGTCGCCTACGTCCTGGCAGCTTGCCCGCAGATCAGTGATCGCGGCGGTCACATCGATTGCCCTTGAGTCCCTGCTCTCGGGAGGGTTGAACGTGGTGATGTCTCCCGTCCCGGCGGGAATCCCGGGAATCGGGCAAGCGCTGCGCACTGCGTAGACCCCTCCCCCATTGTCGCTGGTGATATCGCCGGTATGCCTGCAGGCGCTGAGCAGGATAATGGCGGCAAGAGCGGCGAGGCGAAGCTTCACGTGGGCTTAGTCCTTACGAGGGCGGAATTGTCTGAGCGCGTTCATAGGAAGGCACTTCTATGGCTGCAAGCGAAGGCTTACATGGCCTTTCCCAATGCTGAACCGTCCAAGACTTCGAGTCCTCATCGCCGCTCCGCGCGGGTTTTGCGCTGGCGTCGACCGCGCGATTCAGATCGTCGAGCTCGCCCTCGAGCGGTTCGGAGCGCCCGTCTACGTCCGGCATGAAATCGTCCACAATCGGTTCGTCGTCGAGCGACTGCGCAGCCTCGGCGCGGTATTTGTCGACGAGCTGGCCGAGGTGCCGGACGACCGACCGGTGGTTTTCTCGGCCCATGGAGTTCCCAAGTCGGTTCCAGCCGAAGCTCAGGACCGCGGCCTTACTTATGTCGATGCGACATGTCCCCTCGTCTCGAAAGTCCATCGGCAGGCCCAGCGGCTCATCGAGGAAGGACGACATATCCTGTTCATTGGCCATGCCGGGCATCCCGAGGTGATCGGTACGTTCGGCCAGGTTCCCGAAGGCGCGATCACCCTCGTGGAAACCGTCGAGGACGTCGCCCGCATCTCATCGGCTACCGGAGCGAGCCTTGCCTTCCTCACGCAGACAACGCTGTCGGTCGACGACACCGCCGCGATCGTTGAAGCGCTAAGAGAGCGTTTCCCGGATATCCGCGCCCCGAGGAGCGAAGATATTTGCTACGCGACATCGAATCGGCAGGCCGCTGTCAAGGCGATCGCCCCGCAATGCGAACGAATGCTCGTCATCGGCGCTCCCAACAGCAGCAACTCCCTTCGACTCGCCGAAGTTGCAGAGCGAATGGGTGTTCCCGCTCGCCTCATCGAACGAGCCTCGGAGATCGACTGGGAGTGGCTGGGCAAGCCGGAGACGGTCGGCGTTACCGCGGGCGCATCCGCGCCCGAGGTCCTTGTTCGCGAGGTCGTCGACGCGCTCGCCAAACGGTTCGATGTCACCGCCGAAGAGGCGGACCACAGACCCGAGCGGATGGTCTTCAAGCTTCCGCGCGAACTTGTCGCCTGACGTGAGCGAGCTTCCGGCCGTCGAAATGTTCACCGACGGCGCTTGCCGTGGAAACCCCGGACCGGGCGGATGGGCCGCGCTGATCCGCTCACGGGCACGCGAGAAGGAATTGTCGGGCGGCGAACCGCTGACGACGAATAACCGAATGGAATTGCTCGCCGCGATCAGGGGCCTGGAGGCGCTGAAACGTCCGTGCCGAGTCGAGCTCCATACCGACAGTCAATATGTCCGCGATGGGATCACGCGCTGGATCCACAAATGGCAGCAGAACGGCTGGAGGACTTCTGACAAAAAGCCGGTGAAGAATGCCGACCTGTGGCAGGAGCTCTTGGACGCTGCGACTCCGCACCGGATCGATTGGCGCTGGGTGAAGGGCCACAGCGGCCATCCCGACAACGACCGGGTTGACGCCCTCGCCTGCGCTGAGGCCGACGATCAGCGGCGCCACCACCGGCTGTGATGGACTCAAGTTCATTTGGCCTCGCCGGGGCCAACTCCTAGTCCAGGCGTGTCACCAACTCTCTTATCCCCTGTTAGACAGTTGGTGCCGGGGGAGACGCCCTGCAAAAGGCGCCTCCCCCAAACCTCATTTCAGCGCGTTAGCCTCAACGGTGAAAATAGCTCCGGGTCTATATGGGCGACGATCGGCGGAGCATTTTCGTCGAGCAGGCTCGCTCCAGCCATTTTCGCTGCGGCAGGCGAGGTCTGGATTCCAAAACCGCCTTGCCCCGCGCACCAGAAGAACCCCGGGACGATCTCATCGAATCCGTAGACCGGGAGCCGGTCGGGAGCGAAACTTCTAAGGCCTGCCCAGCTGCGTTCGACTCGCTCGATGGGCCAATCGACGACGTTCTGGAAACGATCGATCGCAAGAGCGACATCCAACTCTTCGGGCCGAGCATCGCAAGGCTCGCTCGGAATTTCGTCATGGGGCGTCAGCCAGAGCGAATTATCGCTTTCGCCCTTGAAGTAGAACGTCCCTTCAGAATCGTCGACCAGGGGCAGATCCCTGAGCCCTGAGCGGCCGACGCGCAGCTGAATCATCGTCCGTCGCATTGGAGCGATTCCGAGCGGCCTGGTCCCCGAAGCTTTCGCAATCTTGTCGGCCCAGGCGCCTGCGGCGTTGACGAGAATTGAAGCCTTGAGAATCGAGCCATCCTCGAGAGTGACGTCCCACGACCCTCTCTTTCGCTCCGCGTGGACGAGTTTCGCGGAAGTTTGAACAAGGCCCCCATTCTTCCGGAACTGCCGCAAGAAGGCCGAGTGAAGGCCGCCGACGTCGATGTCGGCGCAGCCCGGCTCGAACACTGCGCGCCGCCAGTTGGGCCTGATCCCCGGGATCAGCCGCTCGAGCTCGAGCCGCTCGACGATTCGGATCTCGACGCTGGACGGCAACTTTGGAAGTGCGTCGCGAGTGACGTGGAGATCTCCTCGAACCCTCAGAAAGCCTTTGTCTGAGAATTCGCTGGGAGGCCTGGCAAGGAAGTCGCGCGATGCGAGCGTCAGTTTTGCAACATCGGGTCCGCCGTAGCTCTCAAGATAGAACGCCGCCGACCGCCCGGTCGCGTGATAGCCGCACCGGTCCTCGGCCTCGACAATGAGTGTCCGGCGTTTGCCCGAAACCTCGGCGCCGATGCTCGCTCCGGCGATGCCGCCGCCGACAATAATGATGTCAAACTCAGCCATTTCGCGACGCGGTTACGAATTGGAAAGCCTCGCCGTCTAGTGGTGGCGCCATGTTCAACGGCGCATTTACCGAACTGCTGCTCTTCGCGCTTGCCGCGATTCTTGTCGCCGCGGCGGTGATCGACGTTCGCACCTTCACGATTTCCAACCGGCTCAACCTCACCGTTGCCCTTGGTGCTCCGCTCTACTGGCTGTCGGTCGCTCTGGAGCCCTGGCCGGGAATGGCGGTCCAGCTCGCGGCCGGTGGAATCGTCTTCCTTCTGTTCGCGGGAGCGTTCTACGCGGGCATGATGGGGGGAGGCGACGTCAAGCTGGCCGCAGCGCTCGCGCTCTGGTTCTCGCCGTTCGCAACGCTCAAATTTCTGGTGCTGACGTCGATTGCCGGCGGAGTGCTCACGCTTGTGGTCCTCACCTGGCATTATGGCCGACGGCTCGAGGGCCGGCCCGAAATTCCGTACGGAGTCGCGATCGCTTTTGGGGGACTCGCGATTCTCGCCCAACGCTTTCTTAACCATTGTGCCTGATTTGTAGGGCTGTTCTGATTACCCGTCTGGGGGAGGCGATCGCGCCATGGATGTGAAGAAGCTCGCTCTGCTCGTTGGAGCGCTGGTCATTGCAGTGATCACCGCGGTCATGGCCAAGAACATGTTCGCCGGTGCCGGGACGCAGCAGGCTGCTGCGGCGCCCGTCGTCCCGGTCGGGCCTAAGGTACTCGTCGCCAAAAAGGCGCTTCCGGTCGGAACGATCATCGACGCGGAAAGCCTGACGTTCCAGCCCTGGCCCAAGGAGCTGATGCAGGGCGCCTATTACGTCGAGGGTCAGCCCGACACGAAAAATCTCGCTGGAACCGTTGTTCGCTACGCGATCGCGGCCGGCCAACCGGTCACCCGCGGCTCGCTGGTTGGGCCGCAGGACCGCGGTTTCCTCGCCGCGGCGCTTGGCGCCGGCATGCGCGCAGTCACCGTTCCCGTGAATGTTGCAACCGGCGTCGCCGGGTTCGTCTTCCCGGGCGATCATGTTGATCTCGTGCTCACCCAGCAGGTGGCCGGTGGCGGCGATGGTCCGCCGCTCAAGGTCTCCGAGACGATCGTGCGCAACGTGCGCGTCCTTGCGACCGACCAGCGTTACACCGACAAGGATGAGGACGGCAAAACGATCGTCCGAACCTTCAACAACGTGACTTTTGAAGTCACTCCGAAGATCGCCGAGAAGATCGCCGTCGCGCAGAGCATCGGGCAGCTGTCGCTGTCGCTCCGCTCGCTCGCCGACAATAGCGCAGACCTCGAGCGCGCCGTTGCCGCTGGGGACATTCAGGTCCCGGCGAACGCCAGTCCTGCGCAGGAGCATCAGATGCTCCTCGCCTACGCCAATCGTCCGATCGACACCAACACCACCTTCACGACCGGTGGCGACGTGTCGCGCTTCCAGCGCCGCACGGTGCCGGCCAAGACCGCCGGCGCTGGCGATCAGGTCGCTGGTGCAATGGCTGCGCTCGGCAAGGGTCTCGGCAAGGCGCTGACCGGCCCGGCCGGCGCGCCAGTGATTTCCGGTCCCGTAGTCCGCGTCGCTCGCGGCAATGATGTCACCGTTGTTCCGGTTGGAGCTCGCTAAAATGAATATTCAAGCAATCAGCCGCCGGGCCAGTCTCGGCACCGCTCTTGCGGCCCTTGCCGTCGGCATTGCCGCGGTGGCCGCTCCGGCGCCCGCCCTGGCTCAGCCCAGAGCCTATGCGTCGGGAAGTTACCGTCCCTCGATGCAGGTCCTGCTGTCGGTAGGCGAAGGCCAGATGATCAATCTGCCGCGCTCGGTCTCGAACGTCTGGACGTCGAACCCCGACGTTGCCGACGTCTACGTGAACGGCCCGCGCCAGATGAACCTGTTCGGCAAGAAGGCCGGCCAGGCCACTGTCATTGCTACCGATTCAGGCGGCTCAGTCGTCTACGGAGCGAACGTCCGAGTCAACCAGAACATCAGCTCGATTAATGAGATCGTGCACCAGGCGATGCCGGACTCAGACATCAGCGTGACCACAGTCGGCCAGGTCGCCGTCATCAATGGCACCGTCTCCTCCCCCGAGGATGCGGCGCAGGCGGAGATGCTGGTCAAGGCAGCGCTCAACCCCGGTATCGATATTACGGCGGCAAATGCCCCGCTCAGCATCGTTCCGGTCAGCCGTCTCAAGGTCGCAACCCCGCTTCAGGTGATGCTGAAGGTGCGTGTGGCCGAGATGAACCGCTCGGCCGTCAAGCAGTTCGGAGTCAATCTGCTCAGTCACGACTCGACCGGGGGAACCCTGTTCGGAATCGGTCAGGGCACTCCTGGAACCATCAACACGGTCATGGGCGCGCCCAATCCGGTCACCGGGCTCGCGCCCGAAAGCATCCAGGACGTCACGTTCAACAACCTCGCCGGCGGCACCACTCTCGGGATCTTCGGCAAGCTCCTTGGTCTCAACGTGCTTGGCACTCTTGACCTGCTCGAGAATGACGGAGTCATCACGACTCTCGCCGAGCCGAACCTGACCGCGCTTTCGGGCGAGACGGCGAGCTTCCTTGCCGGCGGCGAATTTCCGATCCCGGTGTCGCAGTCGCTGGGCGCAGTCACGATCGAATACAAGCAATATGGCGTTGGCCTCGCGTTCACTCCGGTCGTTCTTGCGGACGGTCGAATCTCCCTTCGCGTTCGGCCCGAAGTCAGCCAGCTCAGCGATGCCGGCTCGGTCAAGCTCAACGGCTTCACCGTTCCGGCGCTGACAACTCGCCGAGCCGAAACAACGGTTGAACTCGGCTCCGGCCAGTCGTTCATGATCGCCGGACTGCTTCAGAACAGCAACACCAACAGCATCCAGAAGGCGCCATTCCTCGGCGACATCCCGGTGCTTGGGACGCTGTTCCGCTCGACCAAGTTCCAGCGTGACGAGACCGAACTGGTCATCATTGTCACGCCGTATCTGGTGAAGCCGGTTTCCGGCCAGCTGGCCACTCCGGCCGACGGCTACCGCGCTCCCAATGACATCCAGGAGAATTTGCTGGGCCAGAGCTACACCGGAACGAGCGGAGCGGTTCAGCCGAACGCGATCGCCGCGCGCCCCACGGCACCGGTTACGGGACCGGTCGCTGCTCCCGGATTCAAGCTGTGAACCGCGGCCTCGTAGAGAAGGATTGGACGATGCGTTCGAAGATCATCCTCATTGCGCTCGCCTCCTCGCTGGCGGCCTGCAACACACCCCAGGCCGCCAACACGGGCGTGACCTCGGTCAACGTTCCGGTCGTCACCAGCGCCGATTATGTGTTCGACGCTTCGGCCCCCGACGGCGCCCTTGCGCCGGGCGAGGCTGACCGCCTGAATGGCTGGTTCCAGGGCCTTGGCATTGGTTATGGCGACACGATCTATGTCGATGGAGCCTATGCCGATGCAGCCCGCGGCCAGGTTTCGGCGATCGCCGGGCAATATGGAATGATGGTATCGGCGGGCGCGCCGGTGACTCCCGGGGCCGTTCGGTCCGGAAGCGTGCGAGTGGTGGTGAGCCGCCGCCGTGCCGGAGTTCCGAACTGCCCGAACTGGAGCGAGCCCTCGCAGCCCAATTTCAACAACAGCACCATGTCCAATTTTGGATGCGGTGTGAACTCGAACATCGCTGCGATGGTCGCCAACCCCGAGGATCTGCTTCACGGGCGCGAGGCCACGGGATCCGACGTCAATGCGGCTGCTCGAGCAGTCCAATTCTACCGCAGCACGCCGCTGACCGGCACCAAGGGGCTGCAGGATGTCACCACTAAGGGGGGTAGCCAGTAATGAATGCTCCGTTCCAGGCACGCGCGGGACTTCGCGATCCCTTCACCGCCTTCGTGTGCGACGATGCCACGGCCGACATGCTGCGGCCGGTAGCGGTCGAGCACGGCTGGTCTCCGGAGAAGGTCAACAAGGGCGGGCTTCGCAACGCCGTGCAGTCGCTTTCGGTATCCGCGAGCCCGAACATCTTGTTCGTCGACCTCAGCGAATCCGCAGACCCACTCAACGACATCAACGCGCTTGCGGAAGTGTGTGAGCCGGGCACGATCGTAATCGCGGCGGGAACGGTCAATGACGTCCGCCTCTATCGCGACCTCGTTGCCAGCGGGATCCACGATTATCTGCTGAAACCCTTCACGGTCGATCAGCTTCGTGACACATTCGCGCATGCGCAAATGATCCTTTCGGGACCTCGTGGCGAAGCCCAGGCCGACAAGCCGCACGTGATGGCTGCGGTCATCGGCGTCAGAGGCGGCGTCGGGGCGTCCACGCTCGCGACCTCGCTCGCATGGCTGCTCGGCGAAAAGGCTCGGCGAACCACCGCTCTTCTCGATCTCGACGTGCACTTTGGAACGGGTGCTCTCGCGCTCGACCTCGAGCCCGGCCGCGGTCTTACCGATGCGATCGAAAATCCGAGCCGCATCGACGGGTTGTTTATCGAGCGGGCCATGGTCCGTGCCAACGAGCGGCTTTCGGTCCTTTCGGCGGAAGCTCCCATACACCAGCCACTGGTGACTGACGGAAGCGCTTTCTTCGCTCTGCAGGAAGAGATGCGCAACGCGTTCGAATCGACTGTTCTCGATCTGCCGCGCCACATGCTGATCCAACATCCGCATTTGGTGCATGACGCGCACGTCGCGGTCGTCGTTGCCGAACTGACGCTTGCTGGAACACGCGACACGATCCGTGTCCTCGCCTGGCTCAAGTCGAACGCTCCTCAAACGAAGGTCATCGTCGTCGCGAACGGAGTCCCTTCGGGCGGTGCGCTCGAAATCAGTCGCAAGGATTTCGAGCAGTCGATTGAGCGTCCGGTGGACATCGTCTTTCCGTACGACGCGAAGCTCGCCGCTCAGTCGGCGAAGCTGGGCAAGCCGATGGCCGAAGTCGCCAGCGGCAAGATGTCCGGGCCGTTCGGCACCTTGTCAAACATGGTGCTCAGTCATGCGAGTGACGAAGGCGCCGGGACCGACAAGGCTCCTGCGGCGGCGGCCAAGTCGCTGGTGGACAATCTGAAGTCGATGCTGGCGAAGCCGAAAGACAAAGCGGCGTAACGAACTCGCGGCGCTTATCTGCGCCGCGGCGAAGAGTTGAGAGGCGAAGGCACGAATGCTCTTGTGGCTACTCCTGATCGGCGGCGTTGGAGCCCTCGGGCTCGCCTTCATGGCGATGCGCGGGCCCTCCGCAGGCAAGTCCGTGAAACGACGCATGGAGCTCATCAAGGAGCGCCACGGCGACGTCATCGCCGGCAATGCCCAGGCACAGATCCGAAGGCTCTTCGCCGAACGTGCCAATAAATGGGAAGGCTATGCCTCGACCCTGATCCCGAAGCCCGCGCTGCTGCGCAAACGGCTCGAGATGACGGGAAAGAACATCTCTCTGTTCAAATATCTGGCCATCTGCTTGGGCGCGCTGGTCTTCATTACTGTGGCTCTGGTGTTCAGGGGAGCACCGTTCGTCCTTTCGCTGCTCCTCGGGATGATCGTGGGGATCGGCGGGCCGCATTTCGTCATCGGAAAAATGATCAAGCGGCGCGTCAACAAGTTCACGACGAACTTCCCCGATGCGATCGAACTGATGGTTCGCGGACTGCGTTCCGGTCTTCCGATCACCGAAACTCTCGGCATCGTCGCGAGTGAAATTCAGGGTCCGGTCGGAGTTGAGTTCCGGATCGTCGCCGACAAGATGAAGATCGGCCGGACGATGGAGGCAGCGCTTCAGGATACCGCCGATCGGCTCGGAACAGCCGAGTTCCAGTTCTTCGTCATTACCCTGGCGATCCAGCGCGAAACCGGCGGCAACCTCGCCGAGACTCTCTCGAATCTTGCCGACGTGCTGCGCAAGCGCGCTCAGATGAAGCTCAAGATCCGGGCAATGAGCTCGGAATCAAAGGCATCGGCCTATATCGTCGGCTCGCTTCCGTTCGTGGTGTTCACACTCGTGTGGATGATCAACCCGCACTACATGGCGGGCTTCTTCAGCGATCAGCGCCTGATGGTTGCCGGAATGGGCGGACTGGTCTGGATGGGAATCGGCGCCGCAATCATGGCCAAGATGGTCAACTTCGAGATCTGATGGGGGACTGACCAGAAATGCAGCAGGCTCCCTCAGGACCGCACATCCTCGGCTTCGACATCATCTGGATTGCGACGATGCTGAGCGCCGTCGCGACCTTTGCTGTGATGCTCGCGATCTACGCGGCAACCACGGTGAAGGATCCGATGGCTCGCCGCGTCAAGGCGCTGAACGAGCGCCGCGAGCAACTGAAGGCAGGCATCGTCGCTTCGACCAACAAGCGCAAGAAACTGACCAACCGCAACCAGGCGGCTGACAATGTCCGTCAGCTCCTGTCGCAGTTCAAAATGCTTCAGGAAGACCAGGTCAAGAAGACCCAGGACCGACTGATGCAGGCGGGTATTCGGACCAAGGACCTCGCCTTCTTCATCATCTTCGCGCGCTTCGTCCTGCCGGTGGTGATCGGCGTGACCGCAGTCTTGCTATTCTATGTCTTCGGATTTGAGCCTCAATGGTCCGCTCTGAGACGTTACATGACCGTCGCTGGCCTCCTCGTCGGAAGCTACAAGGCGCCGGACCTGTGGCTGAAGAACAAGGTTACGAAGCGGAGCCACGCGATTCGCAAGGGCTTGCCGGACGCGCTTGACCTGCTCGTCATCTGCGCGGAAGCAGGTCTTACCGTCGATGCCGCCTTTGGCAGAGTCTCACGCGAACTGGGCAAGGCCTATCCTGAACTGGGCGACGAATTTGGTCTTACGGCGATCGAGCTCGGTTTCCTCAACGAGCGCCGGCAGGCGTTCGAGAATCTCGCCAACCGCGTCGATCTCGAGGCCGTTCGCGGCGTTGTCACGACCATGATCCAGACCGAGAAATACGGTACTCCGCTTGCTTCGGCGCTTCGGGTCCTGTCGGCAGAATTTCGTCACCAGCGCATGATGAGGGCCGAGGAAAAGGCCGCGCGTTTGCCGGCGATCATGACCGTGCCGCTCATTCTCTTCATCCTTCCGACGCTGTTCGTCGTCATTCTTGGCCCGGCCAGCTGCTCGATCCACGACAGCTTCCTGCACGGTCCTTGATCCAACGCATTCGGGTCGACCGGTGATATAGGGCGGGAACGCGGCGGCGCGCTGAAGCGTAGTCGCCGCGAACTCATTGACGCTAGGGAAGCGCTATGAACATCACCACCGACCCTAACCTTTGGGCGATCTGCGCCCTGGTCTTCCTCCTTGGCCTGCTGATCGGCGTGTTTCTGACCGCCGGCGGGCGGCGCAAGTGGAAGGCCCGTTACAGGAGCGAGGCCGATCGCCGCGAAGCTCTCGAGCGCGAGCACGCCGAACGCGAGAAGGAGTGGCGCGAGCGTGACAGCCTTCGCTCAGCGGCCGCCAGGGACCCCAATCGGGACGATCGCCCCTAACTAGCCCTCGACTCTTGAGAAATCCGCGACCTGGTTCACCGCATCGCGAAATCGCATCAAAAGGTTCAGTCGCCGTTCGCGCTTGGCCGAATCGGGATCGTTGACGGTCACATGGTCAAAAAATGCATCGATCGGCTTTCGGAGCGACGCAAGTGCCGCCATGGCTCCGGTGAAATCTTCCTGGTCAATTGCGGCTGAGGCTTTTGGCTCCGCCTCGTCGAGCGCGGCAATGAGGCTCTTCTCCTCCGGAAGCTCGGCACCCGCTTCACCAAGTGCCATCTCCGCAATTGCTTCTCTTAGGCCCGGCTCTTCGACCAGGACCAGCGGATCCTCTTCGCCGGTCTGTGGAATCCCCTGCTCGGCTGCCGAACTCATCACCTGAGGTCCCGTCCAATTCTCCTTCTTGAGGATGTTAGCGGCGCGTTTGTAGGCCGTCAGAAGGTCCAGGCCCTCCTCCGTTTCGACGAAACTCTGGAGTGCGGCCACACGCGCCAGCAGGCGCACAAGGTCATCCTCACTGCCCAATGCAAACACTGCGTCGATCAGATCATGTCGGATTCCAGCCTCGCGTTGCTGAACCTTCAGCCGCTCCGCAAAAAAGTCGATCAGCTCGTCTGCCGTCAGATCCAGCCGATGCGCCGCAGCAGCGTCGCGGATCTGCCCCGCACAATTGGCGAGACTTCCTCTTAGCGCCTGGGTCAGTGGGATCCGCAGCCCATTACGCACGATGAGCTCGATCGACGCGATGGCCGCGCGGCGAAGCGCGAACGGGTCCTTCGAGCCCGTCGGCTTCTGACCGATGAGAAAGAAGGCGGAAATCGAATCGAGCCTGTCAGCAAGCGCGACCGCGACACTCGCGGGCGCGCTCGGCGCCTCATCCCCCTGCCCCGCCGGCCTGTAATGCTCGCGGATCGCCGCTGCGACCGCTGGGGGCTCGCCCTGTGCGCTTGCAAGATAGCCGCCGATCACGCCCTGCAGTTCGGGGAATTCGCCGACCATCTGGGTGACAAGGTCGGCTTTCCCGAGGCGCGCGGCGCGCTCGACCTCGGCTGCGTCAGCTTGAATGACCGCAGTTTCGACCAGCCATTTCGCGAGCTTCGCGACCCTTTCGACCTTGTCGGCAACCGTGCCCAGCTTCTCGTGGAAGACGATCTGCTCGAGTTTCTTCCCCTGTCGTTCGAGCGGGGTCGCAAGATCGTGCTCGAAGAAGAACCGGGCATCTGCAAGCCGAGCCGCAAGCACTCGCCGATTGCCTTCTACAATCGCGGCCCCGCCGTCGCCAGCCGCGACGTTGGCAACGCAGATGAACGCGGGCGCAAGTCCGCCGTCTGACGCTGAACAGGCAAAATATTTCTGATTGGTTCGCATGGTCAGAACGATCACCTCGCGCGGGACGTCGAGGAAATCTTCGTCAAATTCCCCGATCAGGGGCACGGGCCATTCGGTCAGTCCGGCATTCTCGACGACTAGGCCTTCGTCGCAAAGAAGCGAAAATCCCGCTTTTGTCGCCGCCTTCTCGGCACCTTCGCGAATGATACGTTCGCGCTCTTCCTGGTCGACGATCACATGGCAGGCGCGAAGCTTTTCGATATAGTCCGCAGCGCCGCCAAGGGTGATCGGTCCTGGGTGATGGAAGCGATGGCCGATCGTCACCGCCCCCGATACGATTCCCTCCACCTCAACGGGCACAATCGCTTCGCCAAGAATTGCGACAATCCCGTGGAGCGGCCTCACCCAGCGAAGCGATCCCGATCCCCAGCGCATCGACTTTGGCCAGGGAAAATCGGTCACAATTCGTCGCACGGTCTCGGCAAGGATTTCCGCAGCCGCCCGTCCGGGCCGCTCGACCAGCGCGAAATATGTGCCTTCGCGGTCTTCGAGCTGGTCCTTGCGAAGGCCGACCTTTCGAAGAAATCCCTCGAGCGCTTGCGGCGTTGCGGAGGTCCGAGGGCCCTTGATCTCCTCGCGGGTCGGTTCGGTCCCCTCTGCAACTTCGCGAGCGATCAAAACCAGGCGCCGCGGGGTCGAGTGAATATCGATCGGCCCGGTCGAAAGGCCCGCCTGCCCCGTGCATTCCGAAAAGAGCCGAGCAAGCTCGTTGCGGGCCGCCGCCTGCATTCGCGCGGGGATCTCTTCCGAGAGGATCTCGAGCAGGAAATCGGCCATCAGGAGCCGCGCTCCAGCCACGCTCCGCAGGCCGCTTTCGAAAGGTCTCGGACGCGGCCGATATAGGCCTGCCGCTCGGCGACGCTGATGACTCCCCGAGCCTGAAGCATATTGAAAACATGGCTCGCCTTGATCGCCTGCTCATAGGCCGGGATCGGAAGTTTGGCCTCGAGGCAGCGCTCGCATTCCGCTGCCGCTTTGCGAAACAGGTCGAACAAAGCGTCGGTATCCGCAACCTCGAAATTGTAGGCCGACATCTCGCGCTCGTTCTCGAGGTAGATGTCACCGTACCTCACGCCCTCGTCGTTGAATTTGAGATCGAAGACATTGTCGACCCCCTGGATATAC
This sequence comes from Sphingomicrobium sp., assembly GCA_036265105.1. GTDB lineage: Bacteria > Pseudomonadota > Alphaproteobacteria > Sphingomonadales > Sphingomonadaceae > Sphingomicrobium. Next base: position 57,786 of record DATAPR010000041.1, on the reverse strand, counting down.
ATCGCGAGCCGTTCGAGGCCGTAGGTCAGTTCGCCGGTCACCGGCCGGCACTCAAAACCGCCGACCTGCTGGAAGTAAGTGAACTGCGTCACTTCCATGCCGTCGCACCAGACTTCCCAGCCAAGTCCCCAGGCGCCGAGCGTCGGACTTTCCCAATCGTCCTCGACGAAACGGATGTCGTGCTCGAGCGGGTCGATTCCGATCTCTCCAAGGCTCCCAAGATAGAGATCCTGAAGGTTTTCGGGACTTGGCTTCAAAACCACCTGATACTGGTAATAATGGCCGAGCCGGTTGGGGTTCTCGCCGTAGCGGCCATCTGTCGGGCGGCGGCATGGCTGGACGTAGGCCGCCTTCCAGGGCTGAGGTCCGAGCGATCGAAGAACGGTCGCGGGGTGAAACGTCCCTGCCCCCATCTCCATGTCGTAGGACTGCACGATCGCGCACCCTCGAGCGCCCCAATAGCGATGGAGCGTTACGATCAGATCCTGGAAGCTCAGGCTCAAACGGACGGCCCCATGTGAACGAAATGATGCGCCGCGCTTTGGCGGATGGTCTCGGATGGAGCAAGTGCCCAGGGCTCGAGGTAAGTGCCGGGCACATCGGCGGTTCAGCTTGCGACGGATAGGCGCCCATGCGAACGCCTCACCGAAAGGCCTTGAACCCATGCTGAAATCCTTCATCCGGCGGATCGCCGCTATCTTCGGCGTTGCCGGACTCCTCGTCGCCACTCCCTCGGCGGCCAAGGCGCCGCGTGCAGCACATCCTGCCCTATGGGAGGTCAGCGATCCCGACACCACCATCTATTTGTTCGGAACGATCCACCTGCTTCCTGATAATTTTCAATGGCGTACGGCCAAATTTGATCATGCGGTCGAGAGTTCCAACCAACTGATCGTCGAGACGATTGTCGATGAGAAAAACCCCGGCAAGGTCATGTCCGCAATGGCGAGCCTGGCCTTCAATACGCCCAATCTTCCGCCGCTCGTCGATCGAGTGCCGCCCGGCCAGCGCCCGGCGCTCGAAGCCGCGGTCAAGAAGAGCGGCTTTCCTCCGCAGGCGTTCGATCGGATGGAAACCTGGGCAGTCGCGTTCATCCTTCTTGGCACTCAGTATCGCAACATGAACCTCAAGGGCGAGGACGGCGTCGAAACGGTGCTCCGAAGCACCTTTACCAGCGAAGGAAAGCCAATCGGCGAGCTCGAAACCAACCTCGAACAGTTCGGCTTCTTCGATCGCCTGCCCGAGAAAGCACAGCTGGCGCTGCTCGAGGGCGCTCTCGACGACCCCAAAGCCGCGGACGCCGAATTTTCGGGGATGCTCAAGGCCTGGTCCGAGGGCAACGTCCCGGCCATCGCCCGGACCTTCGATCGAGATCTTGCAAGTTCACCCGAACTTGCCGACGCGCTGCTCCATCAGCGAAATGCGAACTGGAGCAAGTGGATCGAGCAGCGAATGAAGCAGCCCGGACAAATCATGATCGCCGTCGGCGCAGGGCATCTTGCAGGCAATGATTCGGTCATCGCGCAGCTTCAAAGGGACGGTTATCACGTCCGCCGTGTCCAATAGGCGACAGTTCCAACTTCCGACCGTCTCCATCCGTCGGGAAAAGTTAACCTTTTGCGGATTTCGCTAGACATTTATTAACAAGTCGATGACCATCCTTCCAGGGTATCGGGCTGGGGGGTCTGATGCGCGAAGCTAATGGAAAGCGGGGTTTTTCCGCCGGGCGCGGTTTCGCGCCATTTTAGAATTGCGCTTCATCGTTCCCACCGGTGCCGTCCACCTCGGAGGGTGATGGATGGTCAACTTGCTTGCCGCCGCTGCGATCGCTGTCGCGACGCCCGCCACAGCCCAGGCTTTGCCGCCGACCGAACCTGCGATGTTCGAGGTCCATGACGCGGACACGACGATCTATTTGTTCGGCACTTTCCACGCCCTTGATGCCGACGAGAATTGGCTCGACCACAATGTTCGTGACGCCTTCGAACAATCGAACGAGCTGGTTCTCGAAACTCTGCTTCCTGAAGGGCCGAACGCGGCGCAGCAGATTACCGAGACGATCCGCGCACCCTCGGTCACGCCGTCCGCATCCTTCCTCGCAACAACGAAAATGGCAATCAGCGCCAGCGAGTCACGAGGCATGCAGGTCGACAACGGGGCCGATATGGTCCTGCGTCATATCGCCGAAGCCGAAGGAAAACCCGTCGAGGGCCTCGAGACACTTCAGCTTCAGCTCAACATGTTCAATCATTTGCGCTCATCTCCGCCAAGAACGGCAAGGGCCGGACAGCCGATCAACAGCCAGCAAATGGAGAGCCTTTCCCAGGCGATGGCCGAGATGCAGTCCGCGTGGAAGCGCGGCGATCAGAGCGTTTTTGTCCAGATGCTCGATGAGTTGGACGCCGCATCGCCCGATACCTATCGAATGATGTTCACTGAAAGGAATGCGCGCTGGGCGGACTGGATCGCTGCGAGACTGCAGACACCCGGCACCGTTTTCGTTGCCGTTGGCGCCGGTCATCTCGCGGGCAAGGACAGCGTGCTCGTGCGCCTTGCCGAAAAGGGTATCGAATCCCAGCGCATCTACTAAGCTGAAAGCTTGCTTTTCCAAGCGTCCTCCCTTACGGCGCGCGCTCCCGGCCATGGTCATCCCTGGAGGTGTGGCTCGGGGTTTTTAGCAATCGGAGTATAGCCAAATGAGCGAACAGCTGATGCTGCCCGCCGAGGCGCGCGACCGGGCTGGCAAGGGAGCCTCCCGTGCATTGCGCCGCGAAGGCCGGGTACCCGCCGTGGTCTACGGCGAAAAGAAAGAGCCTCTCTCGATTCACGTCGAGGAGAAGCTTCTCGCAAGAATGCTTTCGACCGGTCACTTCATGAACTCGGTGATCATGATCGATTTCCAAGGTACGCCGCAGCGGACCTTGCCCAAAGCGGTCGACTTTCATCCGGTCTCGAGCCGGCCGATCCATGTCGATTTCCTCCGCATTTCCGAGCACACGAAGGTTCACGTCGCAGTCCCGGTGCGGTTCGACAATGAAGAGGCATCTCCCGGCCTCAAGCGTGGCGGCGTGCTCAACGTCGTCCAGCACGTGCTCGAGCTGGTGTGCGATGCGGCACATATCCCGAGCGAGATCCATATTCCGCTCGATGGTCTGGATATCGGAGATTCGGTCCACATCGGCCAGGTGAACTTGCCCGAGGGCGTTCTGCCAGCGAACCAGGACGAGGACTTCACCGTTGCAACGATCGTCGCTCCGTCGGCAATGAAGGCCGAAGAGGAAGAGGTCGCGCCTGCCGGCGAGGTTCCGACCCTCGAAGAGGGCGAAGAAGCCGAAGGCGAGCAAGCTCAGGAAGACGGCGAGTAACTCTTCCGGGCTTTCCAGGAGCATTAACGGAACCGCTCGCCCGCCTTGGGCGGGCGGTTTCTTTTTGACCGAAGCTCACGCTAGGGAGCGCGCATGCAACTCTGGGTCGGCCTCGGCAATCCGGGCGCACAATATGCGCTTCACCGACACAATGTCGGCTTCATGGCTCTCGACACGATTGCCGAGGCGCACGGCTTTGGTCCCTGGCAAAAGAAGTTCAGGAGCTTGGTCGCGGAAGGCCGCCTCGGCCGCAACCGGATCCTGCTCGTAAAGCCGCAGACTTTCATGAACGACAGCGGCGATGCCGTTCAGCAGGCTCTTCGTTTTTACAAACTGGACCACGGGTCGCTCACGGTCTTCCATGACGAGCTCGATCTCGCACCGTTCAAGGTCAAAGTCCGCATTGGAGGCGGCCTCGCCGGCCACAACGGGCTTCGCTCGATCGACGCTGCGCTTGGAGCCGAATTCCGCCGAGTGCGAATCGGCATCGGCCATCCGGGCCCCGGCCGGAAAGATCTCGTTACCCCCCATGTGCTCGGAAATTATTCGAAGAGCGAAATCGAGCCCTTGTCCGACGTTCTCGCCGCCATAGCCGCGGAGTCCGAGTGGCTCGCGGACGGCGAGGATTCCCGTTTCATGAGCGAAGTGGCCCTGAGATTGCAGCAGCCGGACTAAAGACCCTCACGACCGGCGCGTTGCCTACTCCTCGTCCTCGCCAATCGGCATGCCTGGCGGAACGCGCGGGTACCGCGAGGGGTCGGCAAGCACCTTGTCCAGCGCCTGACGGTCCTTCAGCAAGGCGGCAAGCCCATGAGCCCAGTCCTGTCCGGCCGCCTGACCCCGTTCACGCTGCAGCTGATCGGCGAGACGGTCGAGCCGTCCCGAGAGCTCCATCGAAACGGTCGGCGAGAGCAAGGGGTCGTGCTGCGCCCGGGCAAGGCCGAGGATGCCCATCGTCGCGATCCTTCGGCCGACCTCGGTCGAAGACTGCGAAAGCGTACGATCGATGATCTGGTCGAACACTTGTGAAGGCGCCGGGATGCTGGGATCGCTGGCGTGCTGCCCCTCGAGCCGGTTCAGACGTTCGGCTGAAAGCAGCGCCTCGAGGGTCTGCTGAGCACCCACCTCGGTCGCCTTCAGAGGATCGAACACGGGGCCGCCGGCGGTCGGAATGATTTCGATTTCGGTCTGCCGGTCACTGTCGCCGCCGAACCCGCTCGAGAGAAGTGGAGTGAGCCGCTCCGGGACCGTCAGTTCATTTGGGGCGAGCGTGTCGAGAAGCGCATAGAGAGCTGTCCATTGAGCGGCGCCCGGAACCACCTGCGCCAGCGAATTTTCGCCGTTCACGACATAGGGAAAGTTCACTCCGCCGACAGATTTTGCAGCGGCTTCGACCTGGTACCGGTCAAGCAGCCAGATGGGAGCGAACGCGCGCCTCAAGTCAGCAAGGGATTCGCCTGCCGGAAGCGCGCCGGCGCCGAACCTTGCGATCGCGGCTCTTCTCACAGTCATGACGCGGCCGAGTTCGGCAACGGGATCGGCGCCGTCGTCCCACAAGGAGCCGAGCGGTTGGCCGGCGCTCACCGGACGGGCGTCATTGTCGGCGACGAACCTCAGACCTTCCTCTCGGGCCTCAGCGGCAATGGGACGGGCCTCGGCATCGGTTTTTGCCGCGTAGAGCCACTTGATCATGAACTTGTCCCACGGGCCAAGACCAACGCCGTAGGAATCGCGCAGCGACGGAGCGCCGCTTGCATCGAGCGTGATTCGGGGTCCCGGATAATCCATCACGGAATAGCGCCCCTGCGTACTTGCGGCGAAATTATGCGCGAGCCCGAGTGCGTGGCCGACCTCGTGAGCGCCGAGCTGGCGAATTCGGGCAAGAGCCGCGGTGATCGGATCATTGGGATCTCCGGTAGCCGTGAGCCCTGCCCCGACCAGGGCCTGGAAAATGATGAGGTCCTGGCGCGTTCGAAGCGAGCCCAGAAGCACCGAGCCCTTGATGACCTCGCCGGTTCGGGGATCCGCGATCGGCTGGCCGTAGGACCAGCCACGAGTTGCCCGATCCACCCAGTTCACGACATTGAAGCGAACGTCGAGCGGATCGGCCCCTTGCGGCATTATGTCGACCTTGAAGGCATTTTCGAACCCGGCCGCCTCAAAGGCCTCGTTCCACCAGCTGACGCCCTGTTCGAGAGCGGTCCGAACCGGCTCTGGCGCGCTTCGATCGATGTAGAAGACAATCGGCTTCTTGACTGGCGAACGAGCTGCGGCGGGATCGACCTTCTCGAGCCGGAAGCGACGCGCAAGATCGGTCACGAGCGGAGCTCCGAGCGGCGCCGAGAAGTCCACTTTCTGCAATCCGAGCGTATAGCCGTAAGGATCGGTGCGCGGCACATAGCCGGCCTCCGGGAGCGCGATCAGCGAATGCCGAAGGACGAGGGTAAGCGTATTTCCGTTGACGATGTTGGTGACTTCGGGCTTCGGATCATCAGACCGATACGTCAGCTTCGCCGCGAACTCGGCGTTCCTTGGAAAGACCTTCACGAAATTGGGATCGGCGGCGCTGAGCTCCGGAACGAACTTGAAGTCGCCTCCGCCGCCGTTCTTGATCGCCCGCGGAACGTTGAGATCATCGCGAGCCAAAAAGCCCGCAAGATCGACGGTGTAGGAGCCGTCCTTGGCCGTATCGAGAACGTCTCCCATCCATAAGGTGGACGTGGCGAAGGAGGTGTCTACGGCGTGCTGCTCGTCGGGATCCCCGCTCGACGCCACGAACTTGCTGTTTTCGACTTCCGCTGCGACTTTCTTGCCGATGCGCCGGAAGACCAAAATTCTGGTTTCGCTTGCCGATGCCCTGTCGAGCCCGATCGGCGCCGAGCCGAGCCCGGTGCCGAGCTGCGTGAGGTAGATGTAGCGCGCGGAAACGCCGCTCGAGTCCGGCTTTGGAAAGGTCGCGATGATCTTGCCGGTAAGCGGATCCGCCTTGACGTCGAGAAGAGGCCTTTCGGCGGCGGCTTCGGTTGCTCGAGCTGGGGGAACTGCGAGGGAGGGAGACCCAAGCGGAAGCGCAAGCGCCAAAAGAAGCGAAGACGCAAACACGTGGCGGCGCATGATTGACCCTCCCCAGTCGCTCACGACGCTAGAGCCCGGCCCTCACCCTGTCCACGCTCTTGCGTGCCGCAGAAAGGAGCCGCAGAGCGCTTGGGAATGGCACTCAGATCCCTCTTCGCGACACGGCTCCATGAGGCCGACCTTGGCACGACGGACCTTCTTGGAGATCTTGCGCATTCGATCCGAAGCCTGGCGGAGGACGATGAGGCGGGGCGCCGCTGGAGCCGTGACCATCGCTATTCCGGCTACACCAGTTACGCTTCGCTGAGCGACCTTCCCAGGCGCGATCCGGCTTTTTCGGAGCTCGCGAAGATCCTCACTCGTCACGGGGCCGAATTCGCACGCGAATGTTCATTCGATCTCACCCACAAGCTCAAGATCGACAGCCTTTGGGTAAACCTCCTCAAGGGCTCGGGGCACCACGCGGGCCACATCCATCCAAACAGCATCATCTCCGGCACCTTCTATGTCGAGGTCCCAAGTAGCCCGGGCCAAATCCGCTTCGAAGACCCAAGGCTCCCGCTGATGATGGCAGCCCCGGCCCGCGCGAAAAACGCTCCTGAGGATTTGCAGTCGTTCGTCACGGTCCGGCCTCGACCAGGACTGCTGCTCCTTTGGGAGAGCTGGCTCCGGCACGAGGTTCTCCCCGGGACCGGGCGAGGCGAACGCCTGTCGGTCAGTTTCAACCTGGCCTGATATGCGCCCGCGCAGTGTGCAAGGCGAGGATCGAGACGCGCGGTTGAGGATCCCGCTCGAATTCGCGTAGAGGACCGCAACTTCCCTCACCTCACAGGCAAATCATGGGTTTCCGCTGCGGTATCGTCGGCCTCCCGAATGTCGGGAAATCGACGCTTTTCAATGCCTTGACAGAAACAGCTGCCGCTCAGGCGGCCAATTACCCTTTCTGCACGATCGAGCCGAACGTCGGCCGCGTCGCGGTTCCCGACGCCCGGCTGGACGAGATCGCCGTCATCGCCAAATCAGCCCAGGAGATCGAGACTCAAATCGAATTCGTCGACATTGCCGGCCTGGTCCGCGGTGCAAGCAGGGGCGAGGGTCTCGGCAACCAGTTTCTGGCCAACATTCGCGAGGTTGACGCGATCATCCATGTGCTGCGCTGCTTCGAAGGCGGCGACGTCACTCATGTCGAGGGACGCGTGGATCCGATCGCGGACGCGGAGACGGTCGAAACCGAGCTGATGCTGGCCGATTTGGAATCGCTCGAGCGGCGTGTGCCCAATATCGTGAAGAAAGCGCAGCAGGGCGACAAGGAAGCAAGGATCGAGGCGTCCGTACTTGGACAGGCCCTTGAACTGCTTCGCTCGTCCAAACCGGCCCGCCTTACAAGGCCCAAGGATGTCGAGGAGGCCAGGGCGCTCGAGCGGGCGCAGCTCCTCACCGGAAAACCGGTACTTTATGTTTGCAACGTCGATGAGGGCAACGCAGCGGACGGCAACGCTCTATCGCGGCTGATCTTCGACAAGGCCGCGACCGAAGGCGCCCAGGCGGTGGTCATCTCGGCCGCGATCGAAGCCGAAATCGCGACTCTGGCGAGCGATGAGAAGGACGTGTTTCTTTCCGATCTCGGTCTTCACGAGACGGGTCTCAACCGAATGATCCACGCCGCCTACGCGCTTCTTGGCCTCATCACTTTCTATACGGCAGGTCCCAAGGAATCGCGTGCCTGGACAGTCCACAAGGGCGCGCGGGCCCCCGAGGCCGCCGGCGAGATCCACACCGACTTCGAGCGGGGCTTCATTCGCGCCGAAACGATTGCCTATGACGATTATGTCAAATTTGGCGGCGAGGCGGGCGCTCGAGAAGCCGGCAAGCTGAGATCCGAGGGCAAGGATTATGTTGTCCAGGACGGCGACGTGATGCTGTTCCGGTTCAACGTCTAGGACCATTTGATCATCCGCAGACGGGGTCCCTAGGGCTTGCCGGGCGGCGCTCCCCTCGCCTCGCGGCACAGCATCCAGCTGAGGAATGCGCCGACAACGATCGCGACATAGCTCACGACCTGGGGGATGTGGTGGGACCCGATGATCACCTGAAAATGCGTGAAGAGCCGGATGACGTGAACGATGGCCAGGAGAGCGAAGATCGCTGCTGCGATCCATGTGAACGGCTTCGATGAGGTCATTTGAGCCTCCCTCTTCGGGGCGGCTTATAGCTGTTTCGGGGCGAATCGGGAATTCGGGCCGAAACGCCGCTCAGCCGGGCCGAGAGTGAGCGTCACCCAAAACAATCCGAACGACCAGCCGCCGATCACATCGCTTGACCAGTGAACCCCGAGCATGACTCGGCTGATGCCAATCAGAAAAGACAGCAGAAGTGCTCCAGCAACTGCGATTGGGCGCAGGCGCCCCTTGGGCACGAGCGCCAGCGCCACCGTCAGGTAGAAAATCATCGAACTCGTTGCATGTCCGCTCGGAAAGGACGGAGTGTTCACGGCGACGAGATGGGGGTCGATATCGGGCCGCGGACGGCCGATCCAATATTTCTGCACTTCGCTAAGGCCGCGCCCGATGAGGATGACGAGAAGCAGGCCCAGGGCAAATCGGCCGCGACCCCCAAGCAAGAGGCAGAAAGCAAGAGCGAACCCCGCCGTGACCAGAACGGTCGGCTCCCCAAGAGCCGTCAGGACGCGGGCGATGACGATGAGTGAAGGGTGGCCGCCCGCGTAGAGCGCTCCGGAAACGCTGCGATCGAGAAAATCGCGGCCAAGAAGCAGCATCGCCAGCCAGGTGCAGGCGAGCAGGATCAATCCGCCCAAATGCCGCAGCTTGGCGGCGTCTAAGTCAAGCGAGTGACTCACGCCCCCTGTTCAACCGCCTGATCGCACTCGGCGCAAGGACAGCTTCAAGCGATCAGAAATGAGCTCCAAGCCTGATGCCGAGCGTCCGTGGCCTTCCTGGAACGATTTTCACCTGCGTGCAGATGCTGCAGACCACAAATCGCGAAAGCTCGTTGCGATCGTCAAAGACGTTCGTCGCAAAAAGTTCAGCGCTGTAGCGGCTCCAATCATATCCGAAGAACAGATCGACGAGAGTTGAAGCTCGTATCTTGCCCGTGATCAGTTCGTCGGCAGGCCGCAGTTCGGATAAAGCGGAACCCTGGTAGCTGACGGCGCCCTGGACGTGCAGCTTGCCGGTCCACATGGGCCAGGTGTAGCGCGCGTTTCCGCTGACCTTGATCTTGGGCGTGATCGCCAGGCGCGAACCCGAAGGAACGACGATGGAATCCCCGGCGCCGCTGCAGTCGGCGCTCGGATCGAGCGAGATTGCAAGTTGGCAGATGTTCCCGCTCGTTTTCGCGTTCGTATATGCGGCCGCGCCGCTGAGCGAGAGACCGCCCGCGGTATAATTGACCTGCGTCTCGATGCCGTCGACCTTCGCGTTTCGGCCATTCTGAATGACGGTTAGGCTGTTGGGCCCGAGGTAGCCGAACTGGAAGCTTGTCCAGATCTGGTGATAGATGGCGCCGTCCCAGGTGAGCCGGCTTCCCCCGAAGCTTGTTTTCCAGCCGGCCTCGTAATTGGTGAGGAAGTCCGGCGCATAGGGCGGCGTATCCGGCTGCCGGTTGATCCCGCCCGGCCGGAAACCCCTCGACCAGGTCGCATAGAACATCAGATTTTCCTGCGGCTTCCACTGGATGTTCAGGCGGTGGATATGACCGGTGCCCTCGCTTCGACGTGGCACCGCCTCGCCGTTCGGACCGATATCCGCGACGTTGTAGCAAGGGATGACAAGACCCGAGTTGCCGGTCGCAAGAGCGGCGCCCGGGTCCTGAAAGGACGGCAGCCCGTTGACGGTCAGACAGCGGGCTTCTCCGGTATGCGAATAGTCCGGATTGACGGGGCCGAACCCGGCGAAGCCATAGAGCGTGTTGTCGAACCTGTAGAAGCGAAGGCCTCCGGTCAGTGTCAGAGTGTGGGTGATATCCCAATTGGCTTCGCCGAACAGCGCCCAGTCCTTGTCCTCGCGTCTCTGGTTGGTCAGCCAGAGCGTTCCCGGATAGCCGGTCACCGACAGGTCCGTTGCGAGATTGTCGATCAGATAGTCCTGGAAGATGTGGTTCTTCTGATCCTGGTAGAAAGCGCCGACAAGGGCTCGGATCGGCTGGTTCGAAGGCGTTGCAACCCGAACCTCCTGGCTCATCTTCTGGAAATGGTCAGTTCCAATGATGTGCTGGCGGGGATTGATGAGATTGCCGTTATTATCGCGGTAGTTGAAGTAGCTCGCGAGCCCGCCGTAGGATTCGTACGCATTGTCGTAGGCTACGGTATAGTCCGTATAGTCGCTGGTCGTGTAGCGCGGACGGTCCATATAGGCGCCGGCGTAGGTCAGATCGAAAAAGTTCGCGATCTTGCCCTCGACGGTCAGCGCCGCCTGCCAGAATCGGTCTTTCGCGATCTCGGGCTGGAACCTCACGGTGTCGAGGTCCGGTTGGTCCGCATCCATGAACCAGACGCCGTGGGCGACAGCCCTCTGGTACATGAACTGGGGCAGCACCGTCCAATTGTCGTCAAGGTCGATCTTGAGCGCGGCCCGGCCGCCGTAGGTTTCGAGATCGTTGAAGTTCTTCTTCACATACTGGCTGTTGTCGAAATGGACTCCGTTATGGACGCAGCCGTTGATGTTGCCGTTTTGGTCGTACGTCGGATCGCCGCACAGCGTCCGCTGGCCAAAAACATTGTCGATGTAGCCGGCATCACGCTGATAGAAACCAACCGCGCGAAAGGCGATGTGGTCGCCGAGCGGCAAGTTGATCATGCCCTCGAGCTTGCCGCCCATGCCGCCGTGATCAACGCTGTTGAGCTCGCTGTCGATTCGGCCGGTCGTTACTCCGAGCTCCGGCTTGTTGGTGATGATCCGGATCGTGCCGGCCTCGCTCGATGCGCCAAAGAGGGTGCCTTGCGGACCCGACAGGCTCTCGATCCGGGCAATGTCGTAAATATGGACGTCGAGCGTTCCGTCGATCGTCGTGACCGGCTGCTCGTCCAGATAAGTGCCGACCGTCGGAAGGGAACCCGAGTGGTTGCTGTCATCGCCGCCGGTCGCAATTCCGCGCATGTAGACCGTGGTGAAGCCTGGCTGGGCCGTGCTGAAGGTGACCGACGGGAGCTGCTTCGTATATTCCTCGAAGTTCGAGATGTTCAGCTGGTCGAGCTTTCGAGTTCCCAGCACCTGGACGCTGATCGGCACGTTCTGGAGATTTTCCTCGCGCTTCGTCGCGGTGATGATGATCTCGCTCTGATCGGGAACGCCCCTTGCCGACTGGGCGATCTGGACTCCCTTGGGAGGCGTGGTGACGTCAGTCGCGTTCGTCGCCGGAGCGGGCGACTGGCCGGTGGTTTGCGGCTGCGTCGCGGTGTCTGGCGGCACGTTCTGAGCGAACGCCGGTGTTGCAAGTGCGGTAGATGCGAGAAGTCCGAGCGTAAGGGCGCCCAGAGTACGGTCAGTCATCGCCAATGTCCCCCAATTCGGCTTTGTGACGACATTGCGTCAGAGCTGATGCAGAAAGTCAACGGCTACTCTGCACCCGACGCACGATTGTTCCGGGGGCGTTGCGTTCAGGACGCGGGCGGGCGCGGGTAGGAATCGAGAACCGGTCCAAGGGCGTCTTTGAGCGGCCCGAGATATTTTTCGTACGACCGCCACTCCTCGGTAGCGTCCCGATAGATGGGCCGGCGCACCTGTTCCGAGCTGGGCGTTCGAACCGCCCTTTGGGTCTTGTAGAATTCAAGACAGGCCGGTTCGAACTCAAGGCCGCAATAGTCGAGCAGCGCGTGCACCTCATTTTCGGTGTCATCGACCATCTGCTCGTAGATAATTCGGTGGACCCGCCCCGGAAGAACGCTGTCGATGTGCCCCATCAGACGCACATAGTCCGAATAGAATCGGCCCAGGTGCTCGAGGTCGTAGGTCCAGCTTTGACCGTGCGCGAAATGTTGCCGAAAGTTCGAAAAACAGCAGGCGAGCGGATGGCGGCGAGCGTCGATGATCCTCGCGTTGGGGAGAATGAGGTGGATGAAGGCGACGTACATCCAATTGTTCGGCAGCTTGTCGATGAAGAAGGGCTTGTCGGTCCGGCGCTGGACCAAGGTCCGTTTCAGATAGTCTTCGCCAAGCGCCCGGCGCTCATCCGCGCCGAGATCGAGCGCCATCTGCGGATAATTGCCTGAACGCCGCGCCAGGATCGGGATATCCTGCAATTCGGACGTTCCCTCAACCAGGCTGTGCGACGAGAGAATCTGCTCCAGCAGAGTCGAGCCCGAGCGAGGCAGGCCGAGAATGAAAATCGGCTCGGGAGACTCAAAGCCCGGGCTCCGCTCGGCGAGGGCTTCGGCCGTAAATGCCGCGATGCTGTCATCGACGAACTTTCGAACGTCCCTCGGTGCGTAGGGGTGAAGCTTCAATCGCAGAGCGTTGGCCTTCGAATAATGATCGAACGCCTGGCCGTTTCGACCAAAATCGTGCGCCGCCTTGCCGAGCGCGAAATCGAGATGGAAGCGATCCTCGTCGCTGATCGCAGGGTTCGCCAATGCCCGTTCCATCGCCTCCGAGTCCGAATCGGTGAACTTCACCGTCTTGAGATTGGCGAGGCTCCACCAGGCTTCGCCGAGCGTCGGCTGAAGCTCGATCGCCTTGCGGTAGGCGGCAATGCCCTCCTCGAGCCGACCGACTGTCTTGAGCATATGGGCATAGCTCATCCACACACGGGAGCGGTCCGGCGCTTGGCGAAGAACCCTCTCGTACATCGCGATTCCCTCGTCGAAATCTCCGAGGCGACCGAGAGTCGCGGCCTTGAGATTCCAGTGGCCGAGGTCGTCGGGTTCTTCCGCGAAAATGTCGTCGAGAAGGTCCATCGCCTCGCCCGGGCGACCGACGCGCCCGAGGAGCAAGGCGAGATTGGCTTTGGGCGCGACCCAGCCGGGAGCGATTTCAATTGCCCGGCGCAAGAGATGCTCGGCATCTCGAACCCGTCCGATGCGCGCGGCCAGTTCGGCGAGCATCCGGATTGCCCGGGCGTCGAAGGGATCTTCCTTGAGGTGCGGCTTGAGGAGCCGTTCCGCGACCTCCAGCCGGTTCTCGTTAAGGGCGATCGCTGCCTCGATCAGGCGCGGATGATATCGGCCCGGGAAAGGAGCTTGAGTTGCCACCGGGCAAGCCTAGCGGCGAGGCCTACTCGCGCCAAGCGGCGCTCGGAGCTATCGCTTCCCTCGATGATCTATTTCGAAGACCTGGACGTTGGATCCGAGACCTTCTTCGGCTCCTATGCGGTCACTCGCGAGGAGGTGCTCGAGTTCGCGCGCAAATACGATCCCCAGCCCTTTCACCTTTCCGATGAAGCCGCCGCCAAGACACATTTCGGCAGGCTGGCGGCGAGCGGCTGGCACACCGCGGCGATGACGATGAGCGTGATTGCCCGCCATGTGGTCGCGCATGAGCAAGCGGGGCTCGGCTCTCCCGGAATTGACGACCTGAGGTGGAAAAAGCCGGTCTATCCCGGGGACACGCTCCACGTGAACGGCCAAATCGTCGAGAAGACCCTGTCGCGCAGCCGACCCGAGATGGGGTCCTTCCGAACCCACACGACCGTCACCAACCAGGACGGAGTCCCGGTCATGACCTTCACCTCGATCGTTCTGATCCGACGTCGGCCGGCCGAGGCCTAGCGACCGCCGTTGCCGGAGCGCCGACGGTTGAAACCACTCCAATTCTCGCGAACCCCAGTCGTCGAGCCGGTCCTCAGCGATGGAGAACGCCGACTCCAATAGGCACGCTCATTGGTCGTCATGACACGCGGCCGGCGATAGCTGTCGTAAACATAGACGCCCGCGCCGGGGTAATAATAATCGCCGTACCAGCCAAAGTAGGGAGAACCGTAGCCGTAGCCGCCATAATAAGCGTCGCCATAATAGCCGCCGCCGCCGTAGCCGTAGCCGTAGTCAGCGCAGCCGCCGAGCGCGAGCGCGCCCGCGGCCAGCAGGGAGATGTAGGGAATCCGCATTTTACACCTGTCGAGATCCAAGAGGAGACAGATGTAAAACGAACGTTCCCGAGCGCCGTTCCTAAGGCTGTCTCGGAGCCTTCAAGGGCGCCCGCAAGCGGCCCGAGCCTATCCGGCGATTCCGGCCTTCGTCTTGGCTCGGCGGCTCTTCGCCTGGTTCTGAGGTTCGAGCGGCCCGGTCTCGCGGACCGATCGCTTCGTTTCATGCCAGAGCTGGTGATAGGCGAGGAAACCAAGGATCGTCCCAATCAGGAGGAAGACGACGACAGCCGCGCCATAGGCATGGCGGTCCTCGAGGTTGGGCTCGGCAGTCCACACGAGGAAGGCCGCAGCGTCCCTCGCCATCTGGTCGACGGTCGAGGGTGTCCCATCGGCGTAGGTGACCTGGCCGTTCGTCGTTAGCGGCGGCGGCATCGCGATATTGAGGTTCGCGAAATAAGGATTGTAGTGGAGATTGGGCGGAGTTTTCGCGTCCGGGAATTTCTTCAGAAGGTCCGCGGGCTGCGGCTGGAAACCGGTGAGGATCGAATAGACATAGGCCGCTCCGCCCTCGCGAGCCTTGGTCATCAGCGAAAGATCGGGCGGAAGAGCGTTGTTGTTCGCCGCGCGAGCCGCGACCTCATTCGCGAACGGCGGCGGGAAGCTGTCGGACGGCAGCGCCTTGCGGGTCGTTTCCTCGCCCGTGTCGGGATTGATCGAAGGAACCTGGGTCTTCCAGTCCGAGGCGATCTTCTTGATCTCGGCGTCGTCGTAGCCGAGGCCCTTGAGGTCGCGGAACGACACCAGCTTCAGACTGTGGCAGGCTGAACAGACCTCCGTGTAGACCTGGAAGCCGCGCTGCAGCTGGCGCTTGTCGAACTTCCCGAAGGGTCCGTCGCTCGAAAGGTGCAGCGGCTTGGGCGGCTTGTGGAACTCATCCGCCGCAAGCGGCGCAGGCGGGCTGCTGACGTAGGTCGCGACCCCGCTGATCAGCGAGATCAGCAGAACTCCGGCAAAGACCGCGCCGATGAAGCCGAGAATGAAACGCATCTGTCCCCTGTCCCCTTACTCGGCTGCTGCCGTTGCGGTCTTGGTGCGCCGCGGCTTCGCCCCCGCGGGCGCGGCTTCGGCTTCCTCGCCGTGAAGCACCGATTCGCTGATCGATCGCGGCAGCGGGAGCGGCGTTTCAAAGGCCGAAACCAGCGGCAGGATGACGAGGAAGTGGAGGAAGTAATAAGCGGCAGCGAGCTGGCTGATGACGTTGCGCAAGGGGGTTGGCGCTCCGCCGCCGGCCCAGCCAAGAACGACGACGTCGATCACGAGCAGCCAGAAGAAGCGCTTGAACACCGGACGATAGGAACCCGAGCGAACCGGCGAGCGGTCGATCCAGGGAAGGAAGAAGAGCAGCAGGATAGAGCTGAACATCGCCAGCACGCCCCACAGCTTCGCCGGAAGGATGAAGTCGACCGTGAACGAACGAAGAATCGCGTAAAACGGCCAGAAATACCATTCGGGAACGATTTCGGCCGGAGTCGCCAAGGGATTGGCCGGAATATAATTATCGGCGTGCCCAAGATAGTTGGGAGCGAAATAGGTGACGATCGCAAAGGCCAGGAGGATCGCCGCTGAAAACCATCCGTCCTTGGCCGTGAAGAAGGGATGGAAGGGCAAGGTATCGCGCTCGTCCTTGACGTCGACACCGGTCGGATTGCCCGATCCTGGAATGTGCAGCGCCCAGATGTGAAGCACAACAACGGCCGCGATGACGAACGGCAGCAGATAGTGAAGCGAGAAGAAGCGAGTGAGCGCTGCCTGGTCCGGCGCGTAGCCGCCGAGGAGCCAGATCCTCAGCGGTTCGCCGACAAGCGGGAACGCGGAGAAGAAGCCGGTGATGACCTGGGCGCCCCAATAGCTCATCTGCCCCCAGGGGAGCACGTATCCCATGAAGGCGGTCGCCATCATCAGGAGGTAAATGACGAGCCCGAGCATCCACACGAGCTCGCGCGGCGCCTTGTACGACCCGTAATAGAGGCCCCTGAAGATGTGGATATAGACGACGATGAAGAAAAAGCTCGCTCCGTTCATATGCGCGTAGCGAAGCAGCCATCCTGCGTTGACGTCGCGCATGATCAGCTGGTTGACCGAATTGAACGCACCGTCGGCCGATGCCGTATAGTGCATTGCAAGCACGATCCCGGTGATGATCTGGATCGTCAGGAACAACCCCGCAGCGACGCCGAAATTCCACCAATAATTGAGGTTGCGAGGTACCGGATATCCTCCGCCGACGGCGCCGTAGGCGAGCCTCGGCAGCGGCAGGCGGTCGTCGAGCCAGCGCATCAGCGGATGCTTGGGTTCGTACGCTTTGGCCCAGGAAAAACTCATCGGTTCTGTTTACCCCTTCTCGCCGATCGTGACGGTCGTCGGCGATGTGAACTTGTAGTCCGGAACGAAGAGATTTTTCGGCGCGGGCCCGGCTCGGATTCGCGCCGCGGTGTCATATTGAGAGCCGTGGCACGGGCAGAAATAGCCGCCGTAGGGGCCGCGATTCTCGCCTTCGCCGATACCCAGCGGAACACAGCCAAGATGGGTGCACACGCCAAGAGTGATCAGCCAGTTGGTGTGACCGGGCTTGGTGCGCTCGGCGAGCGTCTGCGGGTCACGAAGCGCCGAAAGGGGCACTGCATTGGCTTCCGAGATCTCCTTGGGGGTCAGGTAGCGCACGAACACCGGCTGCTTGCGCCAGCTGACCTTGATGCCCTGGCCCGGCTTGATCTTGGAGATATCGACTTCCGCTGTGGACAGCGCGAGCACGTCCGCGGACGGCGCCATCTGAACGAATAGCGGAGCAATTGCGACGACTGCGCCGACGCCTGCGAAACTGACCGCGGCGACATTCAGGAAGTCGCGGCGGCGGACGCCTTCTCCGGTCGGACCTGCGGTCTGCGAAACCTCAGCGGACCCTGCCTTGGTGGCCATCATTCCCCTTTGTGACGCGATTTGACTGCACGTGCCGGGAGGCATGTGAGCAGGCTCGCTCCGAGCGGTAAGCCGGTGCGATGGGCGGCCTGATAGCGAGGGGTTCCGGCTCTGTGAAGGGGGGGTCCGGTCGTCTTTTGGCGAAGCGGCCGCAGTCCCTCAACGCGGCTCGAGCAGTTCAACCAGGACGAGGCTGATGATGTGCAGGAAAACCAGGACCAGGACGCCGAGCAAAAGGACAAATGATCTGCCAAAGCCGATCAAGGGCGTCGAAAGGGCAAGAAGCAGAGCCATGATGATCGCTGCTCGTGAAATCCAGACGAGCGGCGTGGCGGGCGTTAGCAACCAGAACCACCGGACCCCGCCGCGATAGCGGAAGCGAAAATCAATGTAGCTCAAGTGGATGAGAACGACCGCCACGACCATGGCGAGCGTGATGGCGGCCGACTGCATGAACCCAAAACTCGCCTGACCGGCTATCGGGCGCAAAATGTGTGAGCCGGAGCGGCCCCGTCCTCGAGGACTGTGAGGATCCTGGAAGCGGTGAGTTCATTAGCGGAAGAAGAGAACGATGCTGGGCCGCAAGACCTCTCGTCGCAAGACTTCCCGCAAGACTGAAGGGGGCCCGCAACGGTTCCGCCTCTTCAGCTGGTCGCGGCGACCTCCTCGGCGGTCAAAGGCTCGAAGCGGCGGCCGAGCATTGAGGCCCGTCCCATCACTGCCGCTGCATAGACAACGACGACGATCACCAGCCAGCGCAAGAGCTCGAGCGGCATCGTCTTGACGATGAAGGCTGCAACAAGAACCGCCGGAACACCGCCTAGGGCGAGACCGACCACGACCCTCAGATCCATCCGGCCCATCTGGATGTGGCGAACGCAGGCGCCGGCGCCCATGACCGCAGCGCCCGCAGCCATGATCGGAAAGATCAGCCTGGGGTCCATTCCCATGAGACTGAGCGTCACCAGCGTCGGAGCGTAATTTCCAACCCCGAAATTGAGAAGGATTCCGAAGCCGAAATTGGCGATGATTGCAGCGATCGTCAGGCCAAGAGGCAGGCTCGCGGCGGTTCCGCCTCCGGGAAACAGATGAAGGTTGGTCATCGCATATGCGATCGCAGCAAGGACGAGGCCGATCGCGACCACCAGCTGGACGATCCACACCCGGGCCTGGGCAACGAGCGGCGCTCCGACAAGGCCGCCCAGAAGCACCGCTATCGCGCATCCGAACAGAAGCACCGGATCGACCTTCACTCCCAAAAGAATGAGGAAAATGACGCTTTCGGTCATCGCCGGCGGAGTCAGTCCGACCAGCATGGTCGGAGGAATGAGACGGTCGGGGACAAGCCGGCGGAACTTCAGCCATGCCGTGGTCGGAGCAAAGGAGCCGATTCCGAGCGTATCGAAGAAGCTGACGACGGCGCCGAGCAGGATGGGCTCCAACCCGGGTGCAGCCCGCTCGGCGATTGCCGCCCGGGTCAGGAAAAAGGCGAAGAACAGGATTGCAAGGCCAAGCGGAACGAGAAGCGCGATGAGCATGACCCCTCCAGTCGCCGGCATGCTAGTCGATCCCGTTCGAGGCACAACGGCCGCCGGTGAAATATTCGCTGCCCACCTGACTTCGTGACTTAGCTGGGGAATCTGAACTCCCAAGCTCGAATCAAACGGTCGTCATGTCGGTGAACGCCGGCATCCATGTCCCGTTTGTTTGGGCGTTTTCTCACATGGATCCCGGCCGTCGCCGGGGTGACGACAGCGAGGGCAAGTTCAAATGGCGAACACCGCGGGCACCATCCTTTCGCGCATCAAGGACGAGGAAATCGACTGGGTCGATCTCCGCTTCACCGACCCCAAGGGGAAATGGCAGCACCTGACCATGGCTTCGGGCGTCATTGACGAGGACAATCTCACCGACGGCTTCATGTTCGACGGAAGCTCGATCGTGGGCTGGAAGGCGATCAACGAATCCGACATGATCCTGAAGCCGGATCTCGACGCGGCTTATGTGGATCCGTTCAGCGCAACCCCGATGATGGTCCTGTTCTGCAACGTCGTCGAACCCTCGACCGGCGAACTCTACGGGCGCGATCCCCGCTCGACCGCGACGCGCGCCGAATCCTATCTGAAGCAGACCGGAGTCGGCGACACAATATTCGTCGGTCCCGAAGCGGAATTCTTCATGTTCGACGATGTTCGTTTCGAGGACGGTTACGAAGTCAGCTACTTCAGGATCGACGATATCGAGCTTCCGACCAACACGGGCCGAGAATATGAGGGGGGCAATCTTGCGCACCGGCCGCGCGCAAAGGGCGGCTATTTCCCGGTCGCTCCGGTCGACAGCTCGATGGACATTCGCGGCGAGATGGTCGCGACGATGCTCGAGATGGGTCTTCCGATGGACAAGCACCATCACGAAGTCGCGGCCGCCCAGCACGAGCTCGGCCTGACGTACGGCGGCCTCGTCGAGACCGCGGATCGAATGCAGATCTACAAATATGTCGTTCACATGGTCGCCCACGCTTACGGCAAGACCGCGACCTTCATGCCCAAGCCGATCGCAAAGGATAATGGCTCGGGCATGCACACGCACATGTCGATCTGGAAGAGCGGCAAGCCCCTCTTTGCCGGCAACGGCTATGCCGGGCTCTCCGAAACGGCGCTCTATTTCATCGGCGGGGTGATCAAGCACGCTCGCGCTCTCAACGCATTCACCAACCCCACCACCAACAGCTACAAACGGCTCGTTCCGGGCTTCGAAGCGCCTGTTCTTCTCGCCTATTCGAGCCGCAACCGCTCGGCGTCCTGCCGAATTCCTTATGGTGCGGGCGAGAAAGCCAAACGGGTCGAATTCCGCTTCCCCGACGCCCTCGCCAACCCGTATCTTGCCTATTCGGCGCTGCTGATGGCGGGTCTCGATGGAATCCAGAACCGAATCCATCCCGGCGATCCCATGGACAAGAACCTCTACGACCTGCCGCCGCAGGAGCTGGTCAACGTCCCGACGGTCTGCGGTTCGCTTCGCGAGGCCCTCGTCAGCCTCTCCAACGACCGCGCCTTCCTCACTCGCGGAGACGTGTTCAGTGACGACCAGATCGACAGTTACATCGATCTGAAATGGGAGGAAGTGATGCGCTGGGAGACCACTCCCAGTCCGGTCGAATTCGATATGTATTATTCGTCATAATTTTGCGCTAAACTGCGACTTTCGGGACGCCGGTGGAGGGAACCCTCCCACCTTCCCTTTCCCTCCATCGGCATCACTGAACATCCACATCGGGCAGAATGCACGAATCCGTAACCATGGCGGGCGCATGATCGCGCCGAGCGGAGCTACGGAGTGGACTCATGAACATCAGGGCCAAGATTCTTGGCGGCTCGAGGTCGTCGCAGGACACGATCCTGCGGTCGAAGAAGCGCAAGGGGGCATCGGCCGACCAGCTCGATAGCCTGATCGAGCGCGAGGCGGCCCGAACCAATCACAGCCGTTCCGAGGATCGCCATCGTCTTCTCGACGAGAAGGTCAGCATCAAGCGCAGAAATGTCGTTCACGAGGTTCAGCTCATCAATGTCTCCGGAGGCGGGGCGATGATCGGCGGCGCTGTTGATCTCATGCTCTGGGAAAGGCTCGAGCTTCAGCTCGGAGAGAATGGCACGGTCGAATGCGTCGTTCGCTGGCTCCGGGACGGCAGGTTCGGGCTCGAATTCGCCCACGAAACGAGGATCGATTGCGGAGCCGATGAGCAGGCGACCGTTCTGAGGGAAGTTATCCGCCGGAGCTTTCCGGACCTGGAGTTCGAGACCGAGACCGAGGTCGAGGTCGAAACTCAGCATTCGGGAGCGGAAGGCCGCGGCGAGCGGCGCCACCCACTGGTTTGGTCGGGCTTGCTGCATCACGACTATCAGAGCACCCCGATCCGGATTCGGAATATTTCGGCGACCGGCGCGATGATCGACTGTTCGGAAATGCTCACCGTCGGCTCCGAGCCTCTGCTCGAACTCGGTGACGAATTGTCCGTGTCGGCCAAGGTCGCCTGGGTCTTCGGCGACCAGGCAGGCTTGCGGTTCGACCGCCCATTCGACCTCCATGATCTTGCGCGAGCTCGCCCCCAGGTGACTTCGGAGCATTGGAACCCGCCCTCCTATCTTGAAAGCGAGCAGGATTCCGGTTCGCCGTGGGGCGAACATTGGCGCCGAATGTCGGTCGGCGAGCTGCGCCAGGAGCTCGAAGGGTTCATGAAGCGCTAGGGCGCTGTCTTGACGTAGACCGTCCCAGCTTCATCACTGGCGATCCGCCGCCAGCCTGGAGAGCGGGCCAGAATTTCAGTCAGACGCGTTCGCTGCGGAAGGATCGTCCAACGGATGTTCCAGCGCCGCACCGCGGCGTCAAATGCGGCCGGATCGCCGCGGCTGATCCGCACATAGTCAGCGACCAGGGCATCGCCATACATGTCGCCTCGCCCGTCGATAAACGGGCGTATTCCCGAAAGAATGAGAGGGCCTCCCATCGAATAGCCGTTGAGCACGGGCTGGCTTCTGTATTGCGCCGGCACCTGGGCGATCAGCTTCCAGGGATTCGTTTCATTTTCGACGGGACTGAGTGGGAGAATGGCCCGCGCGATGATGAGCGCGAGGGCGGCGGCCGAGACAACGCCGATCGCCGCTCGGTCCGCTGGGACAAACGCGACGCCCTTGCGCCCAAATCCCTCCGGGAGAACCATCGCGGCGATGATCGCCAGCATCGCCTGGTGCCGGACCTGAAGGAGAGCGAGGCCGAGCATCCCGGCGAGGAGGAGCCACCTGGTCCACATCAGGCGCGGCCGTTTCCATGCGATGAGCGCAAGAGTGAGCGCAAGAATGGCGAAGAAGAAGGGTGTGACTTTCGGATTTGAAGGCTTCCACTCATCGATCAGAGGAAGCATCTGAAGGTCTTCCATTCGGAGCGGATGAACGACTCCGGAGACACCGTTGGCATTGATGAAAACCGCGGCAACGCAGGCGATTCCGAACGGCACCCATGTGCGAAGGACGCGCGTCCGGTCGCCTGAAAAGAGCAGCGCCTCGAGGCCGAACAGGCCGGCAATCCCAATTCCCAGCACAAAGCTGCCGTGGAGGTTCGCCCAAAGGGTCATCAGCAGCGCGCACGAAAGCGGGGGCGCCCGGTCCTGCTCCCTTGCTCTTAGCATCAGCCACATCCAGGCCGCGAGAAGCGGCCAGACAAGCAGGTGCGGACGCGCGAGCAGCATCGGCACGAGCACGAAATCCATCGGAATGATCGCGATCAGCGCTCGGACGTACCGACTTGCGTTGGCGAACACGATCACGTGGAGCGCCATGAGAGCCGCAGTGACCAGAGCCGCGACACCGGCATAGGCCGAAAGCTCGTAGGCGGCGGCGAAGATGACTTCGGCGAGCCATTCGATGGGGACCCAGGGCCTGCCCCCCCAGGTGAAGGAGAAGGGATCGGAATGGGGGATGAGGCGATGGGCAAGGATCCACTGCCCTGTCGCAATGTGCCAGCTGACGTCTCCATCGTTGAAGATAGTCTTCGAGCTTCCGAGCACCGCCGGGATCAGCACGACGGCAAGCAGCAGCGAGATGAGAGAGCCGCGGTCGGACTTGGGTCTTGCGCTCGGCTCGGCCCGCAAAGCTGCGGCTTCAGGCGTCGCCGTCACGCGCCCGCTCCGCGGCCCTGCTCCCGTAAACGGCATAGAGGAAGAGGCCGATGACCTGGGCCGTCGCGAAGAAAATCTGGGTTCGGTTCGGAAGGCTGATGAAGAGATAGATGCAGCCAAGGATCCCGATCGTCCCGATGACCGGCGCGAGCGGCGCCCGAAAACGGCGCTCACGGTCGGGCTCGCGTCGGCGAAGCACGAGCATCGCGGAACAGACCGCGACGAAGGCCGCGAGCGTTCCCGCATTCGCCAGCGCTGCGATCGACGCAAGCGGGATCAGTCCGGCGAAGATGGAGGTGACGATCGCGGTGAAGATCGTGATCCTGACAGGCGTTCCGCGCGACGACACGCGTGCAAGGCTGCTCGGCAGGAGACCGTCGCGGGCAACCGTGAAGAAGATCCGGCTCTGGCCGAAGAAAAAGGCGAGAATCACGGTCGGAAGCGAGATGACCGCGGCGGCTCCAAGGACTCGCGCGGCCCAGGGCTTTCCGATTTCGCGCAGGATCAGCGCCAGGGGCTCGGGGCTATTTGCAAAACCCGTATAAACGACCGCCCCGATCGCCGCCGCCGCAACCGCCATGTAGATGAGGACGCAGACCACCATGGATCCAACGATCCCTATCGCGAGGTCTCGGCTCGGATTCTTGGCCTCTTCGGCTGCGGTCGCAATCGCATCGAAGCCGTAGAAGGCAAAGAAGATGATCGCCGCGGCGGCCATGACTCCGACTTCGCTTCCCGACGGGCCGCTCCGCGGAAAACCGTAAGGCATGAACGGGTGGAAGTGCGAGGGATCGAACACCGGCAGTGTGACCGCGACGAATAGCGCGAGCGCTGCCATTTTGATGAGGACGAGAATCGCATTTACAGTCGCACTCTCGCGAGTTCCGCCAACGAGCATCCCAGCAACCACGACAATGATGAAAATCGCCGGAAGATTGATGATCCCTCCAAGCTGGGGTCCTTGGATTAGGGCATCGGGAAGTCCCAGTCCGATCGACTTCAAAAATCCCGCCGCATAGCCCGACCAACCCACCGCTACCGCACTGACTACGAGCGTATATTCAAGGATCAGAGCGACACCGATCATCCATGCGATGAGCTCGCCGAACACCACGTAGGAATAGGTGTAGGCCGACCCCGATGCGGGGATCATCGTCGCGACCTCTGCATAGGCGAGCGCCGCGCACGCGCAGATCAGTCCGGCGATCGCGAAGGAGAGAATGACGCCTGGACCGGCCTTGCCGGCGCCGACGCCGATGAGGGTGAGGATGCCGGTTCCAACGATCGCTCCGACACCGAGCGCGACCAGATGGGGCCAGCCGAGCGACTGGCGAAGTCTGTGCTCCTCGGGCATGTCCTCCCGAGCGACCACCGCCTTCCGGACGTTCCAGTTCTTCATGTCCCCTCCCCTTGGTGCCCTCGAGCCTAGCGAACCTCATCTTGCGGCGCCACTCTTGCCGCAGTGCCGGTCCGGTGCCCGCTTTCTTCGCTAATAATCCTTGCTCACCCTGACGGTCGCGCTCGATCGGCCGATCGTCGAAACGGTCGAGAGCACCGACAGCCAGCGGGTCATCTGATATTCGACCTGCGTCGCCGAATAGCCGGCGCCGTCGGTCACAACTTCAACATAGAGCTTGCGAGTGATGTACTTGCCAGCCCCGATGGCGGTCTTCTGTCCCGTCGAGACATCCGCGGGCACGATCCGAAGGCGATCGAGACCAACCGCTCGGCGAAGGGCGTTGATCGGGTCGAGGCTTCCGGAACCGGACTGGAGCGCGGCCACTGCCGAGGCAAGCTGAAGGGCGTCGGGGGCGGACAGGTTGGTGATCGATGTCCCGAACAGGATCCGGGAGAGAAGTTCGTCCTGGGGCAGAGGCGGCGAGCTCGAGAAGGTGATTTCGGGCTTCAGGCCGGTTCCCCGAACGATGACACTTGCATCGATGCCCTGGACGGCAGCCTCGGCCTGGATGTCGAGAAGCGGATTTGGAGGACTCTCGCCGTTGAACCGGATGGTGCCGCGGTCGATCCTGAAAATTCGTCCGGCAAAATCGTAATTGCCCTGCACCAGATCCGCATGGCCGCCGAACCGCGGCTCGTTGGCAAAGCCGCCGATCTTCAGGTTGGTCGTCCAGCGGCTGTTGATTCCGAGCCCGGTCACCGAAAGGTCGCCTCCCGCGACATTGAGATCCAGCTTCCAGCGGTGAACTGCGGCCGGCTCGATGACATCCTCTTCGTTGAGGCCGGTTTCGCGCACGTTGAGCTGGGGAACCCCTGCCGCAGCACTTGCCCGGCCGAGCTGGAAGCGTCCCTTGTTGAGCTTGAGATTGCCCGAGATCGTGCCGCCGGCGCTGTCCGAACGGAGCCTCAACGGCCCGGTCACTCGCGCCGCGACGTCATCGCGATTGAGGAGCAGCGCCTGGCTCGCGTTGAAGGTCAAATCGAGGAGCGCACTGCCACCGGAGAACGTGACCGAGCCGTTGCCGCTGATCGATCCGCCGCCGGATGAGTTTCCAGTGATTTTGTTGAAGATCAGCTGCGGCCCGGAAAATTGAGCATCGGCAGCGACATGGTCGATCACCATCCCGGTGACCTGGCTTTCGAGGCGAGCGTTCTCGGTCCTTAGCGATCCCCGGATGACGGGATTGGCGAGCCGACCCCCGATATCCGCTCCGAGTGCGAGCGGGCCGGACATGTCGATGACCTCGCTTCCTGTCAGCCGCCACAGAGTGTCCGCCGGACCGGAATAGCGCAGCTGCGCGAACAGGGGCGCGTTCAGGAGTTCGGCCATCAGCGGACCGCTTCCAAGCGGAGAGAAGCGCGCCTGGACCCTCCCGACGATCGCACCCTCGCTTGCCGCCACAGCGCGCAGAGCCGCCTGATTGCCGTTGACGATCGCAGCGACCCCGACGTCGATCGGCTTCGAGGCAAGGACCAGGCCGGCCCGGCTCAGCCCGTGCACCTTGAGATCGAGCCGGCCGCTCCGGTTCGCCTTCCAGGCATAATCGATACGGCCCGAGGCCGAGCCCGAAAGGTCGAGATTGGGCCAGAAGATATCCAGCACCTCGAGCGGCATCGCGGCGACCTGCGCATGGACTTCGGGTGCCGAGCCGCTGCGTCCCGATACTGTCGCGGTGCCGCCAGCGAAGCTGACGCTGGTTGGCTCGAGTTCCCAGCCATCCCCCGTCGGCCTAAGAACCGCCGCCTGGTTGAGGACGAGCGGCTGCCGCTCGATCTGGCCCCGGCCGGTGAGACGGATCGCTTCGGGGGACACATCGGCAAGTGTCGAAAAATCGAAGTTCGCGCCGCGGCGTCCGGCAAAAGCGGCGCGGATTTGCCCAACGCCGTTGACCAGCTTGGCATTGGCAGTGAGCCGGGCGAGCGTCATTCCGCTTGTTTCCACGCCGTGGGCGTCGATGACCCCGTCGATGCTGGTGCGCTCATCTGAGAGAATGATGGAGCCGTCGGCGCGCCCGCTGCGGACGGCAAAGGCGCCGGGGAAAGTCGCATTCTCGGCGGTGAGATGAGCGTCGATCCGCTGCGCTTCGGACACCGGCGAGAAGTCGAGTGTCCCGCCAATTGAGCCGTTCGCAAGGCTCAGCCGTCCCGTGAACCCGCCAGGATCGGAGCGCAGGCTTCCGCTCGCATGAGCTCCGCCGGCATCGAGCGCTGCGATCGCGATGACGGTCGGTGCGTGAGCTGGAAGCAGGATCTGCCCATTGCTTGTGAAGGGGCCAAGCTTCGAGCCCCCGCTCGCCCGATAGTCGAAGCCGCCTGGCGTCGGATTGAGAAGCAGATGCATCCCCTCGATCCCGAGCGCTTCGTTCGGGCTTTGAAGGATGAGGTCGAGCTTGGGGCGCTCGATATGCCCGTCGAGCACCAGCCTTAATGGACCATATTTCGACTGCCGCCCGCTCGCGACGATGTGGAAGGTCCCATCCTTGAACCGGACTCCGGCGCCCGACAGCCGAAGCTTTGGAGAATAGAGCTGCAGGTTCGTGAAATGGACGATCCCGTCATTGCCCCGCTCGAGGTTCGTGGTGAGCGACGGCAAGCCCCCGGTGAGCTCGCGAAAGAAGCTGTTGTCGAGCCGCCGGACCCAGGCCTTGGCGGATCCGACGACATGCGAGCCGTGACCGTTCGGGCCAGGCAAGACCTTGAGGTCGGTCATGACATCGACCACCCCGAGTCCCGGGATCAGGTAACGCTGCATTGCCCCCGAGAGCAGGACCTGGAAGCGGCCTGTCACGAGATCGATGAGGACCGACATCCTGCCGGACCATTTTGCGCTCGTGATTCTCAGATTGTCGCCGCGGGCGAGCTTTGGAGTGATCGTCAGCCAGCCTTCGATCGTCGGATTGGCGAGCATTGCCCCGGCGACTTCGCCGATCCCGGTGATCGCCTTTGCCGAAAGCCGAACAGGCACGCGCATCGGCCACGCGCTTAGCCGTCCTCGCCCTTCCGCGTGCAGGCCGAGAAAGCCGTTGTTGTCGAACTGAACGTAGTTCGACGTCAGCCGGTACGAATAGTCGGCCTTCGAAAATGGCCCGTCCAGAGTCCACACCATCCGAACATTCTTGCCGGTCATGTTGGGAAAGAGCGCGGGCGGTTTCAGGAGATCGATCCCGAGGCGCATGCCCCGGTAGCGATTGCCGGCAAGGTCCAGCGCGCCTTTCGCAACGGCGCGAAGCTCAACGGTCGAAGCGGTCAGCTCGCCGTCAAGGATTCGGTCCTTGAGCGTAGCCTCGCCCCGGATCGTAACGAAGGGGACGGTAAGGCGCTGAAGCTTGCCTCTAAGGAAAGATGCCGGAGCCAAGCGGCCCTCGAGCCGATAGACTCCGCCATCGGCACCGAGCCCAAGCCGGGCGGTTGGCCGACCCGAGAGATCCAGCGCCGCCGACCCCCGCCAGCGCGACCAGTTTCCGCTTCCGGCGACCGAGAGATTGATGGCCCGCTTGAGGCCGACGATCGCCGGAAGGAGCCCGTCGGCGGGCGCGATGACCCGTCCGCTCAGATCGAACTTGTTTCGGTCCGGCTCGGCATCGAGATGGAAACCCATCCGGTCGCCGCCATTAGCCATGAGCGCCGTGAGTTCGAGGAGAGCTCGTCCGGAATGCACATCGGCTTTGCCCCAAAGACTGCCGCTACGCGGCTTTCCGCTGACGGCTGGACCGATTTCGAGCCGGTTTATTCGAAGCTCGCCGACGTGAATGTCGAACCCGGGAAGGATCGGCCCCTTCGTCGTGCTCGGCCTCAGTCTGGGAAGCCGCACCAGAGCGACCCGCTCGGCCGTCACCCCATTGATGTCGAGCCTGTTGGCGAGCCATGCTCCGGGCGACCAATCCAGCTTGATGTCGGGCGATGTCAGGAAGACGCCGCCCGGATCGGCGACTGTCACGTTGCGAAGTTCTGATTTTCCGAAGATCGATCCATCAATTCGACCGATTCGAACGCGAAGGCCCGAGGCCGTTTCGAACTTGCCGATCTGGTCGACGATGAAGCGATGTCCAGGCGCGCTGTCGAGAAGCACCAGAAGCGCGGCGAGCAAAAACAAGAGCGCGATGAAAAGCGCGAACAGCTCGTTGAGAAGACGCCAGCGCCAGTCGCTCCTCAGCTCGACCCTCGGCGTTTGGGAGCCCGGTCGTTCGGCAAGAGCCGAATCGGCCATCAGAAGGCCTGACCGAGCGATACGGTGACTGCGAACGGACCATCACCTTTCTGGCGGTCGAGCGGAACTCCGACATCGATCCGGATCGGCCCGAACAGCGAATAATAGCGAACGCCCGCCCCCGCCGCCAAACGCCACTGCCTGAGATCGGGCATCGCCGAAGTGGACAAGGAACCGCCATCGAAAAACGGAACGATCCCGAAATTCCCGCCAAATTGCTTTAGCCGGATGCGCGCTTCGAGAGCGAATTCCGCAAGGCCCCGGCCGCCGATCGGATCGCCGGCGGCGTCCTTGGGTCCGAGCTGCTGGTAACCGTAGCCTCGAACCGATCCGCCGCCACCCGAATAGAAGCGCCTCGAGGGAGCGAGATCGAAGGTGCTTGCTCCAACGATGGTTCCGAGTCGGATCCGGCCAGCGATGACGATCTGGCCCGAAACCGGGTGGTAGGCGCTCGCATCGATCTGAGACCGGACATAGGTGAGGCTGGATCCATGGCCCGAATATTCGGGGCTGATCCAGCCACTCAGCCGGAACCCGGTTGTCGGATCGAGAAGGCTGTTGCTTCCATCATAGCCAAGCGTCAGCGGAACAGCTGCGATGAAGAATGTCCGCGTGTCCTTGATCCCGTCCGAGCTGAAAACGCCGTTCTCGTCGGTCGCGAGAAGCTGCGCACCGTAGCTCCACGTCCATTTCTTTTGCCAGATGAAGTTGCTCAGTCGCTCGATGCTTCCGCCAAGAAGGATGGTCTTGGCCTCATAGGCATCGAACTTCTGGTGAGAGCCGGTGAACTGGAGGTCCAGGGTCTGGTCCCTCTGAAGGAAGTCCGAACGCCGAAACTCGACCCCCGCAAGCTGCTCCATCGTGCCGACGATTCCCCGAAGGATCAAAGCACCTTCCGGATTGAGGAAATTTCGGTCGGTCCAGGTCGCTTCGACGAGGGCGCCCTGCCCGGTGCCGTAACCGATGTCGCCGGCGATCGTGTGCCTGGGCGCGGGTTCCAGATGCACGTCAAGATCGACCACCCGTCCACCCTCGGCAGGAGCCAGCTGGATGTCGGCATTGGAAACCAGTGTAGTTGCGATCAGCGCACGCCTCAGATCGTCGATCTTCGACCGCTTGAACGGGTCCCCCGGCCTGAATCGCGCCAGGATTGCGACGTGGTGAGCGCTGAACGGCGGCCGGCCAGTGACATGGATCGCACCGAACCGGGCGACCGGGCCGGGCGTGACCGGCAGAATGAGCGAGGCGAGGTGGGTTTGGTGATTGACCTCGATGTCCTGCGCACCGAATTTGGCCTGGGCAAAACCCTCCTCTCCAAGCGCACGTGTCAGTGCCGCACCCCCAGAGATCACGTCCGAGGCAATTACAGGATCGCCGGTTTTGACCGCGAAGGTTTCCCGAAGCTTCGCGGCAACCGGGCCCGCCGCTTCGAGTCCCGGCAGTTCGACCGAGGCGAAGCGGTACCGAACTCCCGCATCGGCCGTGAGGATGATCGTCAGCCTGCTGTCACTGCGAACCGTGCTCGCGTCGACCGAAGCGTCATAATAGCCCTGACTTCGAAGCAATTGCGCAACGAGGTCTGAATCCGCGCTCGCCCGGCGTCCGATCTGGGCCGCGTTGGCGGGATCCTTTCGCTCGGCCTCGAGCGTCGATTGCTTGCGAAACGCAATCATCAATTGCGTCGCAAGTCCGGTCGGAAGGCCATCCACTTCGACCGTGTATCGAAGGGTTCCTGTCTCGTCGGTCGTTTGGCGCGAAGCCGCTTTCTCACCCAGAGTTGAAACCTTCTGGGTTGCCGGCGCGGTCTCCTTGACGTCCAGCTGAGGCCAATCGACTCCGAGATCTGGCATCGGCTGAAGCGGAGCGTTGGGATCGAGCTCGGGCTCGGTTGTGGGTGGAGGCTGCTGCGGAGCCGGCGCAGTCTGAGCGGCGGCCGGGAAGGCGAACAGCGAGGCAGACCCTGCCGCGCATAGCAGCCGCGCGGCACTCAGCCTTGATCCCCGCCCAATCATCAAGATCAAAGCCTTACGCGGCGCTCCTGAACGGCGCCAGTCTGAACAGCAGTTCCCGATGGGCGGCTCGTGAGACCGCCAGTAGACGCGTCAATTCAATGGCTTAGTGGACGGTGCCAAGAGCCTCGGAGCTGCTCAGGGTAGCAATCATTCGCTCGATCTGCCGCCAGTGGCAGAAGCGAACGACATTGCCGTCGTCGCGGCTTCGCTCGGCGCGCGCCGCCGCCTCGAACGGGGCATGATCGCCGAACCTCTCCATGAGCTCGGTGGCATCGGCAAGAGCAGGGCGGCCGCTGATGAACGGGGTATCCATCGCCGGCTGGTAGCATGGCGCCCGTTTCGCGACTGCCGACAAGTGTCGTCAACGATGCATTGACCATGTTATGCCTCGCACGTGGGGGGCATGGATGGCCGACGTCTTCGTTTCGTATAAGGCCGAGGATCGGCGCCGCATCAAGCCGCTCGTCGACGCGCTCCAGGCCGACGGCTACTCCGTTTGGTGGGACGAGCAGATCGGCGGCGGCTCCGCCTGGCGCCAGGAAATCGAAACCGAGCTCAATGCCGCAAGGTGCGTAATTGTCGTCTGGAGCAAGAGATCGGTTGGACCCGAGGGAACGTTTGTCCAGGACGAGGCGACCCGCGCCCAGCAGCGCCACGTCTATATCCCGGTGACGATCGACAAGGTGCACTTGCCACTCGGCTTTGGTGAAACCCAGGCTCTGGCGCTCGTCGGATGGCACGGCAATCGATCGGACCCGCGCTATCGATCGGTGCTCGCCGCGGTCCTGAGGAACACGGGCGAGGAAGGCGCGCGCCCACAGAGCGGGGCATCGAAGGCCTCAATGGACAGACGGACGGCAATCGCCGGCGGAGCGGTCGCCGCCATCGCGGTTGCCGGCGTTGGCGGCTGGGCTCTCCTGAAATCAAGCGCCGCCGGCGCGTCTTCCGACAGCATCGCGGTTCTCCCGTTCGCCAACCTCAGCGGCGATCCGGCTCAGGCCTATTTCTCTGACGGGGTCGCCGAGGAGATCCGAAGCTCGCTGTCGCGAGTCGCCGGTTTGAAGGTCGTTGGCCGGACCTCGTCCGAGGCCGTCCGAAACGAAGATGCGCAAGCCGCGGCGAAGAGGCTGGATGTTGCCAACATCCTCACTGGAAGCGTTCGTCAATCCCCATCGACGATCCGGATCACGGCCGAGCTCATCGACGGACGTAGCGGGCTCGATCGCTGGTCGCAGGACTATGACCGTTCGCCGGGTGACGCGATCAAGATCCAGACGGATATCGCCCAGAATGTGGCGACTTCACTGAGCGTTGCTTTGGGCAGGGTTGCACGCTCGGTCGTGACGGTCGGGGGAACTCAAAATGCGAACGCACAGCGGTTTTTCATCGAGGCCGGCGAGATCGGAGATCGGTCGAACAAGAAGGAGGACTTCGAAAAAGCGTTGGACCTACTGGATTCAGCGATTGCGCTCGACCCCCGCTACGCCGATGCATACGCACGCAAGTCGCTGATCCTTTCGGCATATGGCAACAGCTACGCCAATGCCGAGCAACTCGCGGCCAATCGAGCGGAATCGCTCAAGCTCGCCAGGACATCACTCGAGATTTCGCCCGATCTTGCGCGAGGACACAGCGCGCTTTCGTTCGTCTATGCCGATCTCCTTCAGATCGGTCCTGCATATGTGGAGTTGAAGAGAGCCCGGCAGCTGGCGCCCGGAGACGCCCATATCGTGGCGGCCTTCGGCGATGCGGTCTCGTCGCTCGGCGATGTTGGAGGTGCCCTCAGTCTCGCCGACCAGGCGATCGCCCTCGATCCGCTCAATCCCGTTCCTTACGGCGTCCGGCTGAATGCCCTTTTCCACGGCCGCCGGTACCCGCAGGCGATCGCTTACGCAGGCCAGCTGGCTCAGAAACTTCGCGGGGTTCAGCCCGATGAAATGACGATCGCCGATTCTCTCCTGCTGCTCGGTCGGTTTCAGGAAGCACAGGCCCATTACAATGCCGGAACGCCCGACTACTGGCGCCGCCTCACCGGCGAAGCGATCCTTCGTACCCGAACCGGTGACCGGGCCGGAGCGGAGCAGAAGCTGGGACGGTTGCGGCAGCTCTTTGGAGATGCCGCGAGTACGCAATTCGGGGAGATCTATGCGCAGATGGGCGACAAGGAACGGGCCTTTGCCGCCCTGGACCGAGGCTATGAGATCAAGGATGCCGGCCTGAACGCAGCGAAGGTCGATGCTTTTCTCGATCCCCTGCGTTCGGATCCGCGCTTCACGGCCTTCCTTCGGAAAATGAACTTCCCGTCGCTGTGACTGGCGCGCCTCCCCGCGCTCTGCCATGGGCCCGGCCATGCAAGGCAGCCGAACTCGAGCGGGAGGATGTTTCCTCACCATCTTCATCCTCCTTGGATTTCTCTATGGCCTTTCGATCCGCAATCCCCTGAAAGGCACGCTGATCGGCCTCGGCGTCGGCATCGTGTTCGCGATCATCACCTGGCTCGTCGATCTCAGGCGCAGGCGCGGTTAGATGACGCGTCGCGCCGCCCAGATCACTCGGCCGATCGGGTTGAGGTCATGAAGACTGCAGTCCGGCCAGTCGGGATATGCGGGATTGTCGGACTGTACCGTCACCCGGCGCCCGGTCGGATTTAGAGCGAGCCGCTTCACGACCACCGCCTCGTCGATCCTCAGCACATAGATGCCGTCCCGAAGTCGCTCGGTCGAATCTCCCAAATCAACCAGGATGTCATCGCCGGAATTGAGCGTCGGCGCCATGGAATCGCCTTCCACTCGAACGATTGAGAGCTTCGATGGCTGGCTCGCGGTCAGCGCCTTTAGCCACCGCTCATCGAACGCGAAGCAGGGTTTGCCGGATTCCTCCGTCACGAGCGCGCCAGGCCCTGCAGAAACGCTCACCGGGTGACGTTTGACGCTGACGAGCCCGCTCGACATCCTGTTGCTTTCGGAAGGACCTCCGAGCAATGCTTCGGAGACCGAAAAATAGCGCGCAAGCTTGCGCCGTTCCTCCTCTTTGAGGCGCTTGGGGACACCGCGCCGGACGAACTGCTGGACATAGGCAGCATTGCGCCCGAGCATGCGCGACAGACCTGCGAAATCTTCGCCGCGCTCGATGCACAGACGCTCAAGGACAAGGCGCGGATCGGTTGCCACCGAAGTTTCCTAGCGATAGGTAAATTCCTAGACAAGCAGGAAATCAGTTGGGAATGAATAGGTAAGCCGCGTTTTGAAATTAGCGAAGCGAGCGGCGAAGTTCGGCAAGCGCCTCGTGAAGCGCCCTGGCGGCATCTTGTGTCTGCGCCTCGGTAACCGCGTTCTCGAAATGCCCGTCGATTCGCGGCTTGCGCCCTGCTGCGGTCGGCATTGTCGAGGGATCGAACAACCGCACGACGCGCGAGTTGGATCCAGGTTCTTCAAGCACATCATCGAGAAGGAGCGGTTCGTCCTCTGGCGACGGCTCGAATCGGTCGGTGAGCAGCAATTCGGCCGGGTCCCTGTTTTCGGTCTCCTGCGGCGTCATGAGCCCCGCCGATTCCATCGGCTCGACATCACGCACATCGAAGATCGGCACCGGCAATCTTGGAGCCAGCGGCTGCACGAAATCCAGCATTCGGACGCTGAGAAGATAGGCAAAAGCTGCGGCTGCGGCCGTCGCCGCACCAGCCACCGGCCACGCAAGCTCGCCAGCAAACCAGAAATTGGCCGCATAGCCGCAGGCCAGAGCGAACAGCGCCGAGGCCGTGCGATCGACGGTCTTTTCGATCCTGACTACCGATGCCGCCTTCATGAGCAGCGGCATTAATCGAAATTGGTTTCGATCCGGTTAGGCCGGAAGTTCGCTCGGTTGCCGGATCTCGCCGACCTCGGGCTCGCTCTCGATGAGGTCGATGAGCGCGTTGGTGAAGGCTTCGACGTCGTCCGGATTGCGGCTGGTCACGATATTGCCGTCGGTCACTGCAGCGTCCTCGACCACTTTCGCGCCCGAATTCCTAAGGTCGGTTCGAATGGATGGCCAGCTCGTCGCTGTACGGTCGCGAAGCAGGTCGGCTTCCACCAAAAGCCAG
This sequence comes from Sphingomicrobium sp., assembly GCA_036265105.1. Classification (GTDB taxonomy): domain Bacteria; phylum Pseudomonadota; class Alphaproteobacteria; order Sphingomonadales; family Sphingomonadaceae; genus Sphingomicrobium. The sequence goes on along the minus strand of DATAPR010000041.1, from coordinate 22,904 downwards.
GGCCCGTGGCAGATCGCTCCGACCGGCTTTCCCTGTTCGGCAAAGCGTCGAACCAGCGCGATGACGTTGCCATGGATTCGCAACTGGTCGGGATTCCTGACGCCCCCCGGCAGAATGAGAGCGTCGAAATCGTCGGAATTGGCATCATCGATGGTCAGGTCAGGCCGGATCGTCTTTCCAGGATCATCGTGAACCGTCGCCTGAATGGGATCGAGAGTCAGCGAGGCGAGAACGACTTCGGCCCCTCGCTGCTGAAGGATCTGACGCGGTCCGAAAAGCTCCCATTCCTCAAAGCCGTCGGTCGCAATGATGAGGACTCTCGCGTCTGGAATTTGCATCGACAAGGCTCCTTTCTGTTGGCCCAGGAACTTGGCCGTTCGCTCGCTCGCTTATGCATCCAAACGAGCCGAGAGAAGAAGTTGTTGCGCCATAGTAGTGATGCAGAACCAGGAATTCGCCGCGAGCGCGTCGGGCGCTATTGGGCCTATTTCGATAGTGATGGAAACCGTGTCACCGATCGAAGCGAGATCGATCGTCTCAACTCCATCGGACTGCCGCCGGCATACAAGGACGGCTGGTTCTGTGCCGATCCCAACGGGCATCTCCAGGCGACCGGAATCGATGCCCGAGGCCGCAAGCAATACCGCTATCACTCAGAATATCGGGAAAAACGCGAGGCCGCGAAATACGAACGGCTGCTCGAGTTCGGCAAAAGCCTTCCCCGTCTTCGCCGCCGGGTGGAAAGGGATCTAAAAGCGCGCGATCTCACAAGGGAAGCCGTCCTCGCCGGGGTCGTTCGCCTTCTCGACACCGAGCATATCCGCGTCGGAAATGAGGAATATGCCAAGGAGAACAAAAGCTTCGGCGCAACGACTCTGCGCGCTCGCCACTTAAAACGAACCGGCCACGGGCTGATGATGCGGTTCACGGGCAAGCATGGGATCGTTCACGAGGTGAAGATCACCGACACGAACCTCAAGAGAATCTGCAAGCGCTGCCAGGAACTGCCCGGCCAGATGCTGTTTCAATATTTGAACGGTGATGGCGAGCCCAAGCCGGTCACGTCCACCGACGTAAACAATTATATCAAGGAGGCGACTGGAGACGAGTTCACGGCCAAGCATTTCCGAACCTGGAGCGCGAGCGTCATTGCCTGCGAACAGCTGCTGAAGAAGGTCGAGGACGCTCGGATCAGCGTGAAGACCGTGATCCAGCCGGTCGCCGAAGCGCTAGGAAACACGCCCGCAATCAGCCGCAAGTCCTATGTCCACCCGAAGCTTCTGGAAGCGGTGAAGAGCGATCCTCGCGATCCACTCTCCGGAATGGAGCGGCCACGGGCCCGTAGCCAGATGTCGAGTGCGGAAGTCGCGCTAATGGAGTTCCTTGCTCGGCCCAAGCGGCGGAAGAGGTCGAACGAAGCCCTCGCTGCTTGATTGCTGCTCCGCTCGCGGCCAAGACGTGCGCCATGGGGGTGAACACGCTCCGGGCATGGTTTGATGCCAATCGCGACGGGCTTCTGATCGGAGTCGTCGTTGCGGCAATACTCGTCGCACTGATGCTCCTTCTGCGCGAAATTGGCCGAAGAACGGTGGCTCGCGATCCGGATTCGTGGAGCTGGCGAACGGTGATCGGCCGGGTTCTCGCCAAGACCAACCTTGCCTTCATGATCCTTGCGGCGGCGGACATCGTTGCGACCTACGCCGATCTTCCGCACAAGATCGCTCGGCTTCTCTATGTCGCCTTCGTCATCGTCTTTGCCGTCCAGGGCGCGATCTGGGGCCGCGAGCTGATCCTCGGAATGATCGGCCACAAGGTTGCAAGAGAGAGCGGTTCGGGAACGCTCGGCAACGCAATGGCGATCATCCGAGTGCTCGTCAGTGTCACCCTGTTCGCGATCGCATTCGTCCTGATCCTCAGCAATCTCGGAGTGAACGTCACTGCTCTTGTCGCGGGCCTCGGTATCGGCGGCATTGCGATAGGCCTTGCCGCTCAAGGCATATTCGCGGATCTGTTCGCGGCCCTTTCGATCCTCTTCGACAAGCCGTTCAAGAAGGGCGACACGATCCGCTACGACAACAGCACTGGAACGGTGGAACGGATCGGACTGAAGACGACGAGGCTTCGCTCGATTACCGGCGAGCAGCTGATCATGGCCAACACCAAATTGCTCGAGCGCGAGATCCACAACATAGCGATGGCCAAGGCGCGGCGAGTGACGCTCTATCTCGCTGTCGGCGGCGAGGTTTCAGAGCGCTCCCTGGCCAGTGTCGCAGACGCTGCGAATGAAGCCGTCGGCTCGCTCAAGGGCTGCAAGCTCATCCGCTGCGCGCTCTCGGGAGCGGGCTCTTCGGCTCTTGCGTTCGACCTCGTCTACGACGATTCGAGCCGCGACAATGACGTGCTTGCAAGCAACCGGTTGGCGATCCTTGGAAGGCTGATCGGAGCGCTTGAGGCCGACAAGCTCAAATTGGTCCGAGCTTCGGACCAGCAGACCGCTCCGCTGCCTTTCTAGAGCTCCTGTTCGAGCTTGCGCTCAGACTTTCCAGGGATACCATCCGCCATGCCGCAAGTCAGTCTCGAAGAGATCAGGAAGCACGTCGGAAAAGAGGTCGGCAGCTCTTCCTGGATCACCGTCGATCAGGAGCGAATCGACGCGTTCGCCGAGGCAAGCGAGGATCGTCAGTTCATCCACGTCGACCCCGAAGCGGCTGCACGAACTTCATTCGGCACTACGATCGCCCACGGCTTTCTGTCCCTCTCGCTCCTGTCGCGAATGGGCGCGGAGGCGATGCTTGTTCCTGAAGGCATGAAGCTGGCAATCAATTATGGGCTCGACCGGGTCCGATTCCTCGCGCCTGTCCGCTCGGGCAGCCGCCTCCGCGGCCGCTTCGCGCTTGACTCGCTTGAGGAGAAAGCGCCGGGGCAATGGCTGATGACTCACCTTGTAAGTGTCGAGATCGAGAATGGGGACAAGCCGGCGCTCACTGCGATCTGGCTCACGCTGATCGTCGTTTGAGGAGAGCAGTATGCGAGAGGCCGTGATTGTTTCGACTGCCCGGACGGGAATCGGCAGGGCCTATCGCGGCGCATTCAATGCCACCCCCTCGCCCACTCTTGCGGCCCATCCGATCCGGGCCGCCATTGCTCGAGCGAACGTCGATCCCGCCGAAGTCGACGACGTGATCATGGGAGCAGCGCTCCAACAAGGGGTGCAAACGACGATCGGGCGAACCGCTGCGCTCCGTGCGGGGCTTCCGGTGACGGTCGCCGGAATGTCGATGGACCGGCAGTGCGCCTCGGGCCTCATGTCGATCGCGACTGCGGCAAAGCAAGTCATCGTCGACAGAATGGATATTGTCGTCGCCGGCGGTGTCGAGAGCATCAGTCTCGTCCAGACCGGCGAACTCCGCCTCGGCCCCGATCCCGAACTTCTGAGCATGCACAACGGCGTCTATATGCCGATGATCGACACCGCCGAGATCGTCGGCAAGCGCTATGACGTCAGCCGTGAGCGCTGCGATGAATATGCGCTTCGATCGCAGCAGCGGACTGCAGAAGCTCAGCGAACTGGAAAGTTCGACGACGAGATCATCGCGGTGACCACGAGCATGGCCGTGAAGGACAAGGAAACCGGCGAAGTCTCGATGCGCGAGGTGACCTTGGATCGCGACGAGGGCAATCGTGCCGACACCAGTCTCGAGGGTCTCGCAAAGCTCGAGCCGGTGCGCGGGCCCGACAAGCTGGTCACCGCAGGCAATGCGAGCCAGCTGAGCGACGGGGCCTCCGCATGCGTCGTGATGAGCGGGGAGCTCGCCAGTAAGCGGGGCCTGGAACCGCTCGGCCGCTACATTGGAATGGCAGTTGCGGGAACTGCTCCTGAGGAAATGGGAATCGGGCCGGTTTTCGCTGTCCCCAAGCTGCTCGAGCGCTTCGGCCTCAAGATGGACGACATCGGGCTTTGGGAATTGAACGAAGCGTTCGCGGTCCAGGTCCTCTACTGTGTCGACAAGCTCGAGATCCCCGACGAGCGTCTCAATGTGAACGGAGGGGCGATCTCGATTGGACATCCCTATGGGATGAGCGGCGCCCGGCTCGTCGGGCACGCGCTGATCGAGGGCAAGCGGCGCGGAGTGAAACATATCGTCGCTACCATGTGCGTCGGCGGCGGAATGGGCGCGGCTGGATTGTTCGAAGTGCTATAGGCATGACCAACTCCTGCGGGGAAAAAAGATGATCTACGGCCCGCTTATCGTCCTCGTCGTCATTGTCATGGCGGCGCTCATCACGTCGCTCAAGAGCTTCGGGATCAACCAGGAATATCAGCGCGGAGTTCTGTTCCGTCTGGGGCGCCTTGGACAGACCAAAGGACCGGGCTGGTATTGGCTCATCCCCTTTGTCGACCGAGTGATCCGGGTCGACCAGCGAATCATCACCTATCAGCTCGAGACCCAGGAGACGATCACTCGCGACGGCGTCGCGGTCCGGGTGAATGCCGTCTTATGGTTTCGTGCAGAATCGCCGATCCAGGTTGTGACTTCGGTCGAGGATTGGCGCGGCGCGACGGTTCAGGCGGCCGAGACGGCTTTGCGCGATGCGATCGGGCAAAGCGATCTCGACCTGATGCTCAAGGACCGCGCCTCGATCAATCACAGGCTCCAGCAATTGCTGCGCGATGCGTCGATCAAATGGGGAGTCGAGATCGATTCCGTCGAAATCAAGGACGTCGACATTCCCGAGCAGATGCAGCGAGCGATCGCCAAGGAGGCAGAGGCCGTTCGAGAAAAGCGCGCCCGGATTGTTCGTGCCGAAGGCGAACAGGAAGCTGCCGGCAAGCTTTCGAAGGCGGCTCAAGTCATCAGCACCGTGCCGGGCGCCCTCGAGCTGAGACGGCTTCAGACACTGGCCGAGATTGGCGTTGAGCATAACAGCACGATCGTCGCCATGATGCCGGTCGAACTGGTCCACGCCGCACGGAAAATCGCGGGTCTTCCCCTCATCGATGAACCCGAAGGTGGCGGCGCGGGTTGAGCGCCCAAAGGGAGGACCTGACCTATGCCCGAATCGAACTGCCCGTTGCTCGAGCGCATCGCCCGGGTGCTTGCTGGAGCCAAGCTCAGCAGCAACGCCGAAGGCGACAACGGGTCCGCCGGTCCGGAAGTGGACCGGACCTGGCGGGAGCATTTGAATCAGGCCCTTGCGGTCCTTCACACAGCGCGCGAGCCCGACGAAGCGATGGCGGCGGTGGGCGATGCTGAAATGTGGCGAAAGATGATCGAGGCCGCGATCGCGCAGAAGGTCGATTGAGCTCAGCCCACTTCAGCGGTTCGGCGGGGCACGAGCCAAGCCCGCGCTGGACCTTGTTCTGCTGCATCCTCGCCTCGAGCCTCAGCTTCGTCGACGCATCCGTCCTCAACGTTGCACTTCCAGCGATCCGAGCGGGCTATGGCGCAGGAGCCCAGGAGGTTCAGTGGGTCGTCAACGCCTATCTCCTGCCGCTCTCCGCGCTGCTGCTTCTGGGCGGCGCGCTCGGCGATCATTTCGGACGGAAGCGACTGCTCGTCGTTGGAACGAGTCTGTTCGGACTGGCTTCCCTCACCTGTGCTCTTGCGCCGAGCCTTCCGCTCCTCCTTGCCGCAAGAGCCGTCCAGGGGATCGGAGCGGCGCTTCTTCTCCCCAATAGTCTGGCGCTCCTCAACGCCTCTTTCTCAGGAGAAAAGCGCGGCCGAGCGGTAGGTATCTGGGCCGCTGCCGGGGCGGCGGCCGCGGCCGTCGCGCCTCTGATCGGCGGCTGGCTTGTCGGAACCGCCGGATGGCCCGCCATCTTCTTCATCAACTTGCCGCTTGCAGCTGGTGCGATCCTGCTTGCGCTCCGCTTCGTCAAAGAAAGCAGCGAGGCCGGCGAAGGCCGAACCGACTATGCCGGAGCGCTTCTTGCAACCGGGGGCCTTGGCGGCCTCACCTACGGGCTCACCCTGTGGACCGCCACTCGGCACTTTGGCGGGCAGGCCGGCGGAACCCTTGCGATTGGGCTGGTGATGCTGCTTGGCTTTTTGTGGGTCGAGAATCGCCGCAAAAGCCGGGCAATGATGCCGCTCGAGCTCTTCGGAGGACTCTGCTTTTCCGGCCTGAACCTCCTCACCTTCCTTCTCTACGGCGCCTTTGGAGCAGCAATGCTGCTCATCCCTTATGTGCTCATCAGCAGCGGGGGCTATTCACCGGTTCAGGCGGGCCTTGCGATGCTTCCGCTCCCCGTGCTGATGACTTCGCTCTCGCCGACGATGGGCGGCCTTGCCGAACGAACCGGTCCACGAATTCCGCTCACGATCGGACCTTTGGTGGTCGCCGCCGGAATGGCCGCCTCGCTCCTCATCACCACGAGTTCGAGCTACTGGACCGGTCCGTTCCCGACAGTCCTTTTGATGGCGATCGGAATGACGATCGCGGTCGCTCCGCTTACCGCCTCGGTCCTGGGCTCCGTCGAGGAGCGGCACGTCGCCATGGCGTCGGGGTTCAACAGCGCGGTGGCAAGGACCGGGGGACTGATCGCGACGGCTCTGCTCGGCGCCGTGCTCGCGAGCAGCGGAGAGGAGCTATTTAGCGGTTTTCATGTCGCGATGGTCTTGTCGGCGGCGGTCGCCGCCGCTTCGAGCATCGTCGCGCTTACGATGCTTGGCGGAGTGAAAATGAAAAACGCCGCCTAGGCGTTGGCGGCGATGAACTTCTCGACGACCGGAGCGATCTTCTCGCGCCATTTGCGACCGTTGAAGATGCCGTAATGCCCGACGTCCTTGGCGAGGAAATATTGCTTCCTGGACTTGGCGAGCCCTGTCGAGATGTCGAGCGCGGCCTTGGTCTGGCCGATGCCCGAGATATCGTCACGCTCGCCCTCGATCGCGAGAAGCGCCGTATCCCGAATTGCCTCCGGATCGACGAGGCGTCCGCGATGATCCAACTCCCCTTGCGGAAGGAGATGCCGCTGGAACACGACATCGACCGTCTGAAGATAGAATTCCGCAGTCATGTCGCAGACCGAGCGGTATTCGTCATAGAATCTCTGGGTTGCCGACGCGCCCTCTTCGTCGCCGACGACGAGATGCTTGAACATTTCCCAGTGGCTGATGAGGTGCGAACCGAGGTTCATTGTCATGAACCCGGCGAGCTGAAGGAAGCCTGGATAGACCTTCCTGCCCGAGCCTGGATAGATCATCGGGACGGTCGCGATCACGTTGTGCTCGAACCAGCCGAACGGTCGCTGGGTCGCCAGCGTATTGATCGCGGTAGGCGCCTTTCGAGTGTCGATCGGGCCGCCCATCATCGTCAGGGATTTCGGTCGCCAGGGGTTCTTGTCGGCGTTCATGAGCGCCGTCGCGGCATAGGCCGGAACGGAGGGCTGACAGACCGCAAGAAGGTGCGGCCGCTCGCCGGTCGTCTTGCCGATGTGCTCGAGGAATTCGATCAGATAATCGATATAATCGTCGAGGTCGAAGCCGCCCTCCGCCATCGGCACCAGCTTCGCGTCGCGCCAGTCGGTGATGTAGACGTCGAACTTCGGAAGCAGGCGCTGCACAGTGCCGCGCAAAAGAGTCGAATAGTGACCGGACATCGGAGCGACGATGAGCAGGCGAGGTCCTTCGTTATGACCCTCCTTGGCGAACCGCTTCAGCTGGCCGAACGGCTTTCGAATGAGAACCTGTTCGTCAACCCGAACTTCCTTGCGGCCGAGCTTGACGCTCTCAATCCCGAACTCGGGCTTGCCGCGCGGGGCTGCCGCATGAGCGAACACCTCGAGGCTTGCCGCCACCATCGGGCCCATCGCACTGTAGCCAAGAGGATTGGCGGGGTTGTTCAGCCATCCGGCGCCGAGGCCTGCAAGCTTGCTCGCACCTGCGAGAAGGGAGCGCTGCACTTCATAGGCGTCGTAGAGCATCAAACCTCGTTTCTACCCTCATGGCCGCGCTGATGTGGCGAGGAATGTAACCGCTTGCAAGGCGGATTGTTGCGCCGCAGCAAGGATGTGTGGAAAACTGCTTCCTCTTCAAAAACCTTCAGCACGGATTGTTGCGACCGGAAGAGCCGTCATCTTTGCCCGTTCCGACGTGCCGCGAATTCTGGTTTCTCCGGATCAACGGCCGCGCATGTGTCGTGGCTAAAAAGCTCAAGCTCGAATTTCATCAATCTGCGGCATTTCTGAAGCGCACGCCGACAACCATTTGAGGCGCCGCGGCCGCGCTGTTACTGATCGCTCATGGCGATCCCCACTGCAAACCGTCCCAAAGGGCGTTCAGTCCGAAACCTCAGGATGGTCTGGGAATTTGCGACCAATTATCCCGGTCGCATTGCCCTGGCGGCACTCGCACTTTTCGTTGCCGCAGCGGCGGCGACCTCGATTCCATATGGTCTGAAGCTCGTCATCGACAAAGGATTCGGTCCCGGCGCGGGAACCGCTTCACACATTTCGGGATGGTTCGAAGGTCTGCTCGGAGTGGTCGCGATCATGGCTCTCGCCACCGCCTTCAGATATTATTTTGTCTCGTGGCTCGGAGAGCGCACCGTTGCCGACATCCGCCTTGCGGTGCACCGAAATCTGCTTCGCCTGTCGCCGGGATTCTTCGAGGAGAACAGACCGGCCGAAATCACCTCGCGGCTGACGGTGGACACGACGATCATCGAACAGGTGGTCGGGACAACCATTTCTGTTGCGCTTCGAAACACCATCATGGCGTTCGCCTGCGTGGTGATCATGTTCGTGCTTGCTCCCAAGCTCGCCGGCCTGATGCTGATCGGAGTGCCGGTGGTCATGGGCCCGATCATCTTCCTTGCACGTCGCGTGAGGGCGGTTTCGGTGAAAAGCCAGGACCGGATTGCCGATGTTGGGACGGTCACGAGCGAAGTGCTCGGCGCAATGAAGATTGTTCAGGCCTTCAACCAGCAAGGGCGCGAATCCACTCGTTTTGCCGACGCCGTCCAACTCGTATTTGCGACAGCCAAGCGCCGGATGATGCTGCGTTCGTTCATGACCGCGATCGCCATTCTCCTGATGTTCAGCGCAATTGTCTTTGTCATCTGGCAGGGCGCGATCGACGTTTCCGCCGGGCGGATGACCGGCGGCACGATCGCCGCCTTCGTCCTCTACGGCGGTCTCCTCGCCGGCGCGCTTGGCAATCTTTCCGAAGTGTACGGCGATCTCCTTCGTGCTTCCGGCGCGTCGGAGCGGTTGTCTGAACTGCTCAACGCCGAGGCCGATATCCGGTCGCCGGAAGTTCCGGCGGCGCTTCCGGTACCTGCCGGCGGCGCGCTCGAGTTTGAGCGGGTGACATTCCACTATCCAACGCGTCCGGAAACTTCGGCGCTCAATGATTTCAGCCTGAAGGTGCGCCCGCGCGAGCGCCTTGCGCTGGTCGGTCCTTCAGGAGCGGGCAAGACGACCATCTTCCAACTGGCAGAGCGTTTCTATGACCCTCAGGCGGGACGCCTCTTGCTCGATGACGTGGATCTCAAGGACGCCGATCCCGCGGATGTTCGCGAGCGGATCGCGATCGTTCCGCAGGAAACGGTGATCTTCGCCGCGTCAGCCCGCGACAATCTTCGCTACGGAAATTGGAATGCGAGCGAGGAGCAACTGTGGCAGGCCGCCCGCGACGCGCACGCCGAGGAATTCCTCCGCGCGCTGCCGCAGGGTCTCGACACCTACATGGGCGAAGGGGGCGCCCGGCTGTCGGGCGGGCAGCGACAACGAATCGCCATCGCGCGAGCGCTCTTGCGCGACGCTCCTTTGCTCCTTCTCGATGAAGCGACCTCGGCGCTGGATGCGGAAAGCGAGCGACTTGTGCAGGACGCCCTCGACCGTCTGATGGCGGATCGTACGACAATCGTGATCGCTCATCGACTCGCAACGGTGCGCGCCGCCGACCGCATCGTCGTGATGGATCAGGGCCGCATCGTTGAAGAGGGAACGCACGCAAGCCTCAATGCGCGAGGCGGGCTCTATTCCCGCCTCGCTCGGCTTCAGTTCGAGGATCGCGCCGCTTAGGCTTTTGCGCCTCCGCCGCCACTTCCGCCCGTCGTTCCGCCGCTCGGACCGCCGCGCCGGCGTGCGGTGGTGCCGCGCGATCGAGTGCCGGCCCCGCGCGAACGCGATGCCGTGCTTCGAGGCTTCGCTGCAGCGCTTCCGCGCGATGCTTTCGAAGCGCCGCCGGTCGCGCGTTTTGCAGTCGAGCGCTTCGCCGGCGATTTGCGGGCACTTGACGCTCGAGTCGTTTTGCCGCCGGCGGATTTAGCGCGCGTCGCGCCTCCCGATGTCGGCTTCTTCGAAGTTGCTCTCTTCGCGGTTGCGGCGGCCCTCTTCACAGCCGGCTTCTTTGCGGTCGACTTCCGCGCTGCGGCCGAGCGCTTCGCGGGTGCCTTGCGCGCTGGTTTTGATGCGCCGCCAGAGGCCGATCCAGCCGAAGCAGAACCTTCCACGTTCCATTTGCCCGACATCACGCGCTGCGCAGCATCGGCGACCGCTTCGGCGATGATCGAGCCGAGCTTGGTCGCGCTTGATACGACGCTGCTCGCCGCCCTCTCTGCAGTATCCGCAGCGTCGAGCCCCGCGTCACGGATTTTCTTCCGCGCAGCTGGGCTCGCGCTGATTGCGGCCGCCGCCGCGGCGAGTCCAGCGGCGAGCATCTCCTTGCTCATCGCTGCCTTGGCAAGCTTGTCGACTGTGGTGTTGGTGGAACCGGTACGCGACGATGATGAGCTCGAACGCGATCTTGTCGAACCAGAACTTCTACGTGCGGATTTCGCCATCTTTTTATCTCCCTCCATCGGGCAGAAGACACTTTAAGGCCGTTCCGGTTCCCGAATGAAGTGCTAAGTGCGAAGTCGCGGTTTTCGTTCGACAATCAATGTAAAGGGCACCGCCGCTCAAAGCAGCGATGCCCTTCGACATGGTCAGCGGCCGGAGATGTGGCCGTCCGTCAGCGGTTAAAGCCTACGAACACCTCTTTCCGACCTCCCTGCTGAACCATGAGACATCGGATCACCTCCTTTCGCTGCGTTGAAGCAGGAAGAAAGATGATTTTTTGTGAGCGTAAGCGCAAGACTTGTAATGATGTGAAATCTCGGCAATCTTCATCGCTTCGCGCCGGCTAGACTCGGCAATCCTCGATCACCCTGGCGATGTCCGCCCATGGCGGAACGACAAGCGCTTCAAGGCCTGAGCTGCTGAAGCCGATTCTCCCTCGGCTCGAGGCGATCGCATCCAGTAACGGATCGTAAGCTCCAAGATCCGCGCTCACTCTCGATGCAGACGAATCGTAAGTCGCAGGAAGGCTCATTTTCTCGGAACTGGTCCAGACCCACAACGATGGAGAAGCAGCCGCCGCGGCCTTGAGGATTGCGACTCGGCGGGTCGAGCGCGTGCAGCGGATCGTCAGTTGCGGCTGCCCGCTCGAGTCGTTGAAGGTCGCCTCACTTCCATCATTGGTGCTTCCGTAGATCCAATTTCCAACGATCGGCTCGGCATATTCGAGATTCGACCGGAGCGGAGTTCCGGAGACGGCGGGCGTCGGATCGGCAGTCAGCGCAAACGCTGCAGCAAACAGAAACGGCATGATGGCTATCGAGTCAGTTTGTCGACCTTGGCCTGAAGAGCGGCAAGCTCCGCCTTCAGCTCATCGACCTCGCTATTGCTCGCCTTGCCTTCCGGTTTCGACTTGCCTCCGAACGCGCGGCTCGCGTCCTCGAACATCGCCACGTTGCGCTTGGCAAAGTCGGCAAACATGTTTCCGCCGAAAGCGTCCCGGGCGGCGGTCTGGTTGCGCTGAAACGCGTCCATCGCCGCCTCCAGATATTGCGGAACGAAATTCTGCATCGAATTGCCATAGAGGCCGATGAGCTGCTTGAGAAAGTTCAGTGGAAGCATGGTCGCTCCGCGTGTTTCCTCTTCCACGATGATCTGAGTGAGCACCTGACGGGTGATGTCCTCTCCAGACTTGGCGTCCACGACTTCGAACTCGCGGCCCTCACGAACCATCTGCGCAAGCCGGTCGAGCGTAATGTAAGCCGAGCTCTCGGTGTCATAGAGTCGACGGTTGGCGTACTTCTTGATCGTCACCTTGCCGGTGGACTTGGCCATCGTTCACTCCCACACTCGCGCCATGCCCCTACTACCGGAGCATCGTGCACCGCAACATGAACGCGCTCCGCGTCCGCTTCCACTGTTCCTCGAATTGTTGCGCGAAGTGTCGCAGAGCGATCCCGAGCTTGCGCGTGAAGCGCTTGCGGGACTGCGAGCCTACGAGCGGGCTCCAAGGCGCGAACGCGAGGGCCCAAAGCCGGAAGTTGCGCGGGTTCGCGGAAGTGTTCTTCGTGACCAGGGCGGTCGCGGAGCGCCAGCACTCATCATCCCTTCGCTAATCAATCCGCCGCGGATCCTCGATCTCGACGAGCAGGTATCGCTTACCGCTGCGATAGCGGGAATGGGACGCCGTGCTCTTCTACTCGACTGGGGGGAGGCCCACGGGCGCCGCTCGCTGTCCGTTTCAGCGCACATCGAAGAGCTCCTGCTGCCAATCTTGCGCCACATCGGTGAACCGGTGACACTCGTCGGCTATTGCCTCGGCGGAACCATGGCGATTGCAGCAGCAAGCCTCGCCTCGGTGGAGCGCGTCGTGACAATCGCAGCCCCGTGGCACTTCGCGAACTATCCCGAGGACTCAAAGCATGCGCTTCTGGACATGTGGAGACATTCTGAAGCGTCGGCAGAGCAGCTGGGGGCGTTGCCCATGGAAGTTCTGCAGGCCGCCTTCTGGTCGCTGGATCCGCTTCGAACCGTCCGCAAGTTCGCGGAGTTCGGGCACCTTGACCCGATGAGCGTCGAAGCGTGGCGCTTCATCGAGCTCGAAGAATGGGCGAACGAAGGCGAGCCCCTGCCCTATCCTTCCGCCAAGGAATTGATCGAGGATTTGTTCGGCCGCGACCTCGCCGGTTCGGGCCAATGGATCGGCAGTGACCAGCTCGCCGTGCCCGCCCTTCATTTCACCGCCGAGCACGACCGGATCGCGCCTCCGGCGACAGCTCCTGCTGGTGAGCGGGTCGCCATTGCCTCCGGGCATGTCGGAATGATCGTTGGCTCTTTGCGCCACAAGCTTCACCAGGCGTTGCGTCAGTTCCTGGAGACAAGAGCATGAAGACGAGATGCGCGTGGGTGAAGCCCGATGATCAAATGATGATCGATTATCATGATCGCGAGTGGGGAGTGCCGGTCCATGACGACCGACGGCATTTCGAATTCTTGGTTCTCGAGGGTGCGCAGGCGGGCCTCAGCTGGGCGACGATTCTCAAGCGGCGGGAAGGCTATCGGCGGGCATTTGCCGATTTTGATCCGGAGAAGGTCGCACTCTATCCCCAAAAGCGAATCGAGGAGCTGCTGCTCGACGCGGCGATCATCCGCAACCGGCAAAAAATCGAAGCCACGGTACGAAACGCTCGCTCGTTCCTTGCGATTCGGGACGAATTCGGAAGCTTCGATTCCTATTGCTGGCGCTTTGTCGACGGGCGGCCGATCCTCAATCACCGCAAATCCACCAAGGAGATTCCGGCGACTTCGCCTGAATCGGACTCATTCAGCAAGGATCTGAAGAAGCGCGGCTTCAGCTTCGTTGGTTCAACCATCATCTACGCGCACATGCAGGCGGTCGGAATGGTCAACGATCACCTCGCCGATTGCTTTCGCTATTCCGAAGTCGAACGCCTCGCCTAGCCTTGCCGCTCAGGGATGCCCTCGCTAAGTCGGGCCGCCACACGCACCCGTAGCTCAGCTGGATAGAGCGTTGCCCTCCGAAGGCAAAGGCCACAGGTTCGAATCCTGTCGGGTGCGCCACTCCATCAGTGATTTGGTTCGGCGGAGGCCCACTGCCAGTTTTCCGCTCGCTGCGAACAGGATAACATTCGCTTGGTGAATTGGGGCTTTTGGATCGCGATGATTGAGATAGCGGCAGGCGCGCTCCTGACCGCCGCGTCGATTTGGTCGTTGGTCCGCGGTCTTCAGGCCGGCGTTGTTCGCGGACGGGTGAACGACTTTCGCAGGTCGACCTCTCCCATAAGCTTTTGGTTGACGATCGTTGCGACAGGATTGGCCGCCGCGCTCGGAATTGCCCTTTTGGTAGTCGGGTCGGCAATATTCCGATGAACCTGGCTAGATTGCCACAGTGCCGCGGCGACAGTCTGGGAAAACGAGCTTTGCAATGCATCGAACGGATATCGCAAATTGGGCTATTCGAGAGAGCCCAAATCCTTGTGGCTCGACGCGAAGCCCGCAATGGTGGAAAGCCGAGGCTAGCCTTCGGGGATTAGGTACGATTTGCGGATGGCGGACACCGTCTCGCAAAGGCCGTTGCTACTTAATCGCTCGCCGGTTGCAGGGCCAAGAAACTGCGGCCTAGGGATATTGTTGTACCCAGGCATTCGGATAGGGCGGAGCCCATGGCGGAGGACGTACCCAAGCCGTCCCGCGCGGCGCGAAATGTTCCTCGATCGTCCCGACACGCCGCAACGCATCTCGGGTCGCGACATCCCGGCACGACGGCTGAGCCAGGGTTGTGATATCGCTTTCGCCGAGCTTATCACACAGGTAGCGCGCGGTCAGCGAAATGCGGCGTCTCAGAACTTCGCGGTCGGCAGGGTTGCTGAGATCGAGATCGGCGTAGCCAACCGGCACCGATGCGCTCCGAGCGCTGTCCGGAACCCTGCCGTAGTGACCGACAATGACAATTTCTTCCGGTGCAGGCTGAGCCGGCACGGGCACGGCTGAAGCCAGGGATACGACACCGAGCAAGCTCCAGCGAAGAGTTGGCGAGGCCATTGCCTTTCTCCCTAAAGTTCGCCTCCCCGCTACGCGACTAAGGTAATGAGTGATCAACTCCGAACTCGAACGCGATGTTCCGCTCTTCCTGGCCCGCTCGATCCCAACTCCGGCCCAGGCGGTCATGGAAGCGAAACAGAAGAGGTCGGGTCCGCAAGAGGCGAAGGGGTCATTGCGGTCTGACGCTAAAGCAGGAAGGGGACCAACATCTTGGTTCGTGACTTGTATGCTGGATAAGCGTCGGGAAATCGCTCGGTCATGTAGGATTCTTCGGCACGAGCACTTCTGATGAAGTAAATACCGGCGACCAGCATAACCGACCACCAGATCGGGGTCAGTCCTACCGCCGTCCCGGCCATCATCAACAAGATCCCTGTGTAAATCGGATGTCGAATGAGACTGTAGGGGCCGTGGGTCACCAATTTCGTGTCGGTCTTGCGCATCCCCGGCGAACCCCAGTTTCGGCCTATCACTCCTCGCGCGACAAAGGCCACCGTAGCTCCGAGCGTCACCAGAAGAGCGCCTGTCACTGCCATCGGAATGCTATGGAGTTCGGTCCACTGGAGCGAGCGAAGTTCGGCAGACCGGCGAGCGAAAAGAGCCGTGATCACTATGATCAGGAACAGAGCGAACCGCATCTTCATGCCGCGGCGGAGCGACATACGGTCGGCGCCCCGCTTCACGAAAATCGCGGCGATCGCCCAATAGATCAGGAATGCCACCCATAGGCCGACAATCCAGCAATGGAGGGCGAAGAGGATCACGGTAACTATGGTGCGATCCAGCTCGGCCCGCGTCAATGAGCGCGAGCGATCGACCGATCGGGCGTCGCCGTTACCTCGCCACTAGGCTGGGAAGAGATGCACGCCAGGCATAAGGGGCCGGTCCTCTTCGGACCGACCCACTTTGCTTAGCAATCGTTCGGATCAGAAGCCGTTGGCGTTGAAAACGACATAATATCGGCCATCGCTGAGTTGCTCGCAGCGCGTAGTTGTATTGCTCGCCGCATTGTACTGGCTGTAACTCATGCTGTCGTAAGGCTCGCCGCCCCGGTCGCCGCTCGCTCGCTGATCGTTGCGCAGCTGGCGGAAGGTCGACTGGCATTCGCCGTAATTATTGAAGCCCCCTGCCATCGCCGGGGTGTTGGTCAGGATAATCCCGTCGGGCGAAGTCACCTCCTGGGCCGAGACTGGGGCAGCGATCGACGCTATCGCGGCAACGGCCGCAATCATCACAAAATTACGCATAGTTACTCCTCGTGGAGGTCGCGGCGGAAATTCGCCAACCTCCAACAACTATCGACGCAGCACTAAGTGCCTGAGTCGGCTTTCAGAATCGTCGAGGCGAGTTTTTGAAACGCGACCTTGCGGTCTGGATGCCGCTGTTTGTGGTGCGTCCCTTTCTAATGAAAGGAAGGAAGCTGTTCGGCGGCCACATAGCGACGCTGCTCTGGGAACGCCGCGCTGTGCGTATCGACGTCGATCACCTGGCGCCGGATCTTGGAGGCGTTCAACGGCGCCTTGGCCCAGATGGGCAAACCCTTGTGATTGGGGTCACCGGTCTTGATGAAGTTCGCAAAATAGGCGCTCATCGTCGACGAAACCTTCCGATCGTCTTCGGTCCAAACGTAGCGCGGATTGGCATCGAGATTGCCCAGCGCATATTCGATCTCGGCGCTGTGGATCGCACCCCAGGGCGGACTGGCCGAGGGATCTCCCACGAAGCGTGGCCGGACTCGAGTGAAATAATAATAATAGGTTGGAGCGCCGGTCCGGCGTTGCAAATCGAACCACTTCCAGGTCGCCAAAGCGAGAAACCCGTCGCTCATGAGCGCTGTCGCTGCGGGGATCACATCGGCATCGGTTCTGGCCGGATAGAGTGCAAACAGCGTGTCCGCCGTGTCGCCGAACAGCTGAGCAAGGCCGGCGCGATAATTGGCGACAGTTGGAGACTTGTCCCCGATGAGCGCTTGAGCTCCGCCTTCCTGTGAGTTCGAGCCGACCAAAAGCGGCACGTGGGCCGCCTTTCCGCTGGCAAAGGTCACCGAGGGTGGTTCGGTCAGGAAATAGCCGTCAATGACCGCGCCAAACGAAATGTCGCGGGCGCGGCCTTGCGCCGCAAGTAACTTGTCCGCAGGCATGGCCCGCAACGCGGCAAGGGTGGGTGCACCGATGCTTTGCGCAAAGGCTGCGCCCTGTCGCTCGGCTTGGGCGAGCGGCGGCGGCGTCAGGTTCGCCATCATCGCCCCACTTTCGCCAATCGCGCCGGCAATCATTCTCCGCGACAGCGGCGACGCCATCAGCGCGCTGACGGCGATGGAGCCGGCCGACTCGCCACCGACGGTGATGTGGCTTGGGTCACCGCCGAACGCCGATATGTTGCGCTTCACCCACTTCAGTGCCGCGACTTGGTCGAGCAGACCGTAATTCCCGGATGCGTGATGCGGCGAGCTCGCGGTGAGCTCGGGATGGGAGAAGAAGCCGAAGACGCCCAGCCGATAGTTGATCGTGACGACGACGATGCCGCGTCTTGCCAGAGCGGCGCCGTCATAGCGCTTTTCTGAACTGTCGCCGGCCATGAAACCGCCGCCGTAGAGATACACAAGCACTGGGAATCTGTGCTGCGGCGATCCGTCAAGTTTAGCCGGAGTCCAGACATTCAAATAGAGACAGTCTTCACTCGGGGCGGGCGATCGGAACATCATATCGGAGAAGAGCGGTTGCTGCATGCAGCGCGGACCGAACTGAGTGGCGTTGCGGATGCCCGACCAGGGAAGGACAGGTCGCGGCTCGCGCCACCGCAAATCGCCGACCGGCGGAGCTGCAAAAGGAATGCCTCTGAACACCCGGAGGGGCGAACGGCCGGTCTCGGTGACACCTTGGAGCCGGCCGCTGTCGACCCTAACAATCGGATCGGCTGCGACGCTCGCGGGCATCGCCAATGCTGCCGACGCCAAAGCAAGCCCGATTCCGCGCCGCCGCAAAGTCGCCAAGAGGACTGATATGATAGTATCGCCGCGAGGCATCTTATCGCCTTTACAAGCGTGGGCTTCGCCTGCAACGGTTCGAGGGCAATGACGTCCGCAATTTTGCGAGCGGACATTGGTCAATGGGTTGCGTGAGGTTTCCGCCCTCGGCAAACCGGATGGGAAAGAGAGCACCTTCACGACACCGCCGATCGATTGGCGCATCCGCTGAAGTGAGTGCGCAGTGTCGGATCTGGGCGGAACGCGAACGTTCGCCATTAGCACCCCAGCAACAATCAATGGGTCTGGGATTTGGTGGGGCAAGGTTGGCCGTCATCCGGCGTGACCGGCGGAACGCAGACACCCGCGGGAGGACTTGGCGGCGGAGGAATCAACTCGGGCATGCAGAAGGGCATCAGGCAACGCCAAACTTTTCCCGAAAACTCCATTGCGAGCGTTATCTCTGAGCCGGGAGAGTTTGGGACCCTGAAATACCGAAGCAATTTCACCGCGGCGGCTTTAGGTCTGGGAAGCTCCGGGTCGGCAACTCTCACCGTGCAGTTCGTGAGCGTCCCATGCCCACCAACTACGCAATTAAACGCGATCGACGATGTGGCTGCACGGAGCTTCAGAGGATACACTGCCCGGGCGTCGGACGCAGAAGGAATCCCATCAAAAGGGCCGCCCCAGACCTGGAATTCAGGATCGACCTCTGAGGTCGCGTGAATCGGCGGCGCCGGAGGAACAACTAGGGCCTGCGCGCCAAAAAGCATCGCTGCCGCAAAGATCATCAACGCGCTCCCAACATGCGGCTGAGATCATGGGCTTGCGTCAGTCGTTCTGCAACTCAAGGCAAGTTGCATTGTCGCATTGGTTCGAGGTCCGAAAGGCATGGTTGGCTGGAACGCAGGCGGGCGTTTGGGCCGCGGCTTAAAGGGCCCTTCTCCCCGGGAACAACGGACGGCAAAATTCGGGGTCGGGAGGCTGGATGTCCGTCTTTCGCTCTCCGAAGTCTGGCCGAATTCGCAGCGCTCCGGCAGCTCTTTCGAAGAACGAATAGTTCGCGGTCAGCGATCGGTCGATTGACTTCGCCCGGTACACCAACGCGCCGATTTCTCTGAGGTCTTCCGGCGCAAGCTCAGCTTGCCCGTCGAATGCATTGAGTCCCCGCCAAGCATCGTTTTCGTCGCTGATTTGCTGGTTCACGAGGCTAGCCAGATCGTAGATGGAGGCATAGCGCTCCCTGATCCGCATGCTGAGGTGGTTCATGATGTCGGGGCTCGAAGACTTCCACACACTCATTCGGAAAATGTAGGTCGACGGCCTGCCAATCTCTCCGGCAGGAAGCACTGCTTTGCCCGCGCGCTCAGCGGCAAGCCATTGCTGGAGCTCGCCGATCCGTCGTTTGACACAGGGCTCCTCGTTGATCCGGTATTGGTAGGCGGCCCAGTCATCCGCCAGCTCGGCGTCGACGGCTTGCCGAAATTCGGTAACCTGGCCGTGCCAGTGAATCGTTTCGATCGCCTGCTCCGCGCCAAGTGCAATCAGAACGCCAAGCACGATGATTCCCACCTCTCCCGCTAACTCGCGCCAGCCGTGAAGTGGCTTGGGCAAATGGAAGTGCATGTGATGGACCCCGGATGAGAGTGTGGGAGCGTATCAGACGAACCTATGACCGCAATGGGTCGGCCCGACTGCGACGGCGTTGGTGCCAAGAATGGCGGGAAGAGGAAATTCTGCGCTAACTGGGCGCGTTTCCAAGACTTCTTCATGCCAGGAAGGTGTTTGACTCCCGCCGTTGACGGAATCAAAATTGGATTTGGACGGTCTTCACGCACCGTCCGCGAAATTTTCGCTGTTGGGCTAGCATCGTTTGAAGAACCTTGGCCGAAGCCGAATGATCCACTTGCAAATGCAAGTTCTCGACTTGGTTGATCAGGAGGTCGCTCAATCCCGATATCGCCGCATTCAGAGTGTCAAGTTGTCCAAGCGTTTCTAGTGCACCGACGCGCGAAATATTGTCGAACTGTTGGTCATTGCCAAGGAAGGAGAGCTTCGACTCAAGCGGAAGCTCCTCGTTCTGAAAGTCGCGGATGGCGGCGATCTCCCCGAAGGCCGCACTATAAGACGCCACCTCCTCGTGATGCATGTGGTCGAGGACTCCGGTCGATTTGGCGGTGTCCCATGAGTCCGTCGACCAGCCTCTAAGCGGCGCACCGTAAACTCGGGCCATGCTATGATTTTCCCCAGGCGGCGCCGGCATTGCATCAGCGAGCCAGCGACCATCACTCGCATTCAGCTTTGCCGCCAGTTTCCCGATACGGTCTCGAAGGCAGTCTTCGATCGCCACCCGCTCGGCGCCCTGCTCAGCCGCTCCCGCAAGCTCATTGGCCATTTCCTGACGCGCCGTTGCGACGTTTTGGTGCCACTGCCAGAGCTCAACGATCTGCCCGAACCCGAGCGCGATCAGCACGCCAAGCACAATGATTCCTACCTCACCGGCGAACTGGCGCCAGCCGTGCAGCGGCTTGGGTAGGCGGAAGTGCATGAAGCGGGCCCCCAGCGATGACCTCAGGCTAGCAGAAGACCCTACGACCGCAATGCGAAGTGGAAGGCGAACGTCAGGGCCACCTAACCGCCTGCGGAAGCAATAGAACGTTCGCGACGCACTCTCTTCATTGCTGGTAGGCGGTCGTGTATGAGGTCGACCTCAGGGCGGGGAGCGTGGATGTCAGAAGTTTTCGTTTCGTACGCTCGGTCGACTGAGCGGCAGGCGCACCGGATCGCCGACGCGCTGCGCGCCTTGGGCTATGATGTGTGGCGCGACGATCAGCTTCCGGCCCACCGGTCCTACGGCGAAGTTATCGAGGAAAGGCTCAAGGCGGCAAAGGCCGTCGTCGTGGTCTGGTCACTCGAAGCGATCGGATCGCAATGGGTCCGCGCCGAAGCGGATAGGGCCCGCGAAGCAGGAACGCTCGTGCAGCTGACGGTGGATGGATCGCTCCCGCCGATTCCCTTCAATCAGATCCAGTGCGCCGACCTTCGCGGCTGGGATGGGGAAAGCGATGCGCCGGGATGGCAGAAGATCGAGGCGAGCATTGCAGCGCTCACCGGCGGTCCGGGCGCCGCGGTCGCATCAACAAAGGCCGACGAGCAAACTTCGCAGAAGGTTTCGATCTGCGTCCTGCCGTTCGAAAACATGAGCGGAGATCCCGAGCAGGAATATTTCAGCGACGGGATCAGCGAAGACATCATCACTGACCTGTCGAAGATCTCCTCACTCTCCGTAATCGCCCGCAACACAGCCTTCCGCTTTAAGGGGAAGGAAATCGACGTGAAGGCTGTGGCGACCGAGCTTGGGGTGTCGCACGTCCTTGAAGGCAGCGTCCGCAAGTCCGGCACCCGCGTGCGCATAACGGCGCAGCTCATCGATGGCAGGGCCGGCGACCATGTGTGGGCCGAGCGTTACGACCGGGAGCTCACCGACATCTTCGAGATCCAGGATGAAATCTCCAAAGCGATCGCGGATGCGCTGAAGCTCCGCCTGCTGCCGAAGGAAAAGAAGGCAATCGAGCAGCGCGGAACCCACAGTGCGGACGCGTACAATCTCTATCTGATGGCGCGGGAGCATTGGATTACCGGCAGTTACGGCGACGCCCGGCGCGCCGAGATGGTCATCCGCATTTGCTCTCAGGCAACCGCGCTCGATCCATCCTACGGCCGCGCCTGGGCCCTGATGGCGCTTGCGCAAACGGAACTGAGGTTCTGGCACGGCAGGGCCGAAGACGGGCTTCCGACCGCTGAGAGGGCCTTGGCGCTCGACCCGAACATTGCGGAAGCGCACTGCATCCGCGCGCGCTACCTCACCGAAGACGGCCGTTTCGACGAAGCCAATGCGCACATCGAAACTGCGCTTCGCCTCGATCCCGATTCGTGGGAAGCCAATCACGACGCCGCGATGCTGATTTTCCGGCAAGGGAGGATCAATGACGCAGTCCCCTATTTCGAGAAGGCGGCGTCACTGATGGACACCGACTATCATAGCCAGCTGATGCTCAACTGCTGTTATGAGGCGGATGGGGACAACAAAGCTGGGCGGCGTGCTGCACAATTAACGATCGAGCGTGCCGAGAAAGTGGTCGCGAAGGATCCGATGAACGGGGGAGCGCTGACTGCCGGGGGTTCGGCGTTGGCTGCTCTTGGCGACATGGACCGGGCGCGGGAATGGATCGACCGCGCCATGCTCGTTGCGCCGGACGACTTGAGGGCCCGGTACAATCTGGCTTGTGCTCTTTCCGCACAAGTTCACGACCCGGACGGAGCCCTCAAGCTGCTCGGACCCTATTTCGAGAACGTCCCGACGCTGACGCAGGTCAAACATGCGGACGTCGATCCCGACCTCAACCCGCTAAGGAACGACCCGCGTTTCCAGAAGATGGTCGCAGATGCCAAGGCAAGACTTGGAATGGCGGGCGAAGCTATCGCTGCTCAATAGCCGAATACTATCCCGGGACGGTGACCACCGTTCGTCCGCGGACCGTCTGCAATGGGTGGAAAACAGATGGGGTGGATGGCTCCCGCTCACCGCTTGTACGATACATCCGCGAACTGGACTTTGGCGCCGTCCGGGTCGTGAACATAAAGTTGGTCGCCGAATGCGATAAATGGCTTGGCCTCGGGAAGGGTCTGTTCGATCCTCGCAAGCAGGGACTTCGGTTCGTAACCGTCGATCCCAATGCAAAAATGATCGATTCCCAGCTGATCCCCCTTTTCGGGTGCATAGAGGCCGAGAAATCCGCTTTCGAGCCGAAACTCGCAAAAATCGGCACCCTGATCTCTGATCGGCAGCCCGGTGAGGCGCTCGTAGAACGCCGTTGACCGTCGCACGTCCGACGCGTTGATGCTGACGTGATTTATCGTCCGCCCCCGAACGAGGGAGGCCGTCGGCACTGGCGCAGCCGCCGCAGAGAAGCTTCCAGCCGCCATGCACAGCGCCAGAACCCCTTGCGAAAAGTTTCGCCGATCTATCCCGCCATTTTCATAGAGTTTGATTAGGCCGTCGAGTTCTCGCTCCATGCTCCGCCTCCTCTG
>DATAPR010000040.1:0-2050 GCA_036265105.1 Sphingomicrobium sp. | reverse complement strand
TGCAGCAATTCCTGGAGTCGCGCCGGCGCCGTCGCGGGGATTGACATCGCCGACCACATCGAACTCGCGCTTTCCAGCCATGCGAGCCACGCGGCCATCGGCATCGCAAGCGGTTCCAGCCCTTTTCGTCCGTACATCATCCGATGCCCTCCGCTGAAAACCGCGGGACTATAAGGGGAGGCGTTGCCGAAGCGAAAGCTCTGACTTTCCCAGCCGCAAGAGGACGCCGGTCAGGTGAGCCGGGTCTATCTCCTCGTTCTGGTCGAGGACGCGTTCGATTTCTTCGGCGATCCCATCCGAGATCCGCGACGGAATCATCAAGGGCACCGGCATCGAGTGGAGCATAAACGTGCGCGCCCGCGTCACTCTCCTCAGCGGCGCGCCGGTGCCTCGCTCGCAAATCGGCGCTGGCGGCCCTTGTACCAACAGTGCCAGTGCGCTCTGCGTCCGGCGAGCCATTCAGGCCGGCGTAGCGCGCCACCGCTTTTCGGTCACGCATTGGCAGCGAGAGCACCTCATGGACGAGCATATCTGCCGTTTCAATACCGACGCCGGCAACCCCAGCCAGCAGCCGAACCATGGCATGTGGCCCGGTCTCAGTCTCCTGCTCCAATCGTTTCTGACGCGCCTCCTCGATCGCCCTGATCTGGCTGATGACGAAGCCCAGCCGCGCCAATGTCGCGCTGCAGCTCGGCCAATACATTTGACGGCAGCGGCATGTCCTCTGGGGTGTGTACCGTTGCAAGACGCTCCGCCACCTTGCGCAGTGTTGGTTTGAAGCTGCGAATGCCAAGCCGGGCCAGGGTGCCTTTCCGAGGTCTTTGATCCACCTCAGTGCGTCCGACTGGGACTGTACCTGTGAATCAGCACCGAATTGGGACCCCGTCCAGATCTGCATCAAGCCCCTGATTTGGCTGGCTATTTGTCTGAAGCCAGGGGTCCCCGATTGGGACCCCTGCAAACTGACGTTTCGATTGCAATAACAGCAGCTTACCGGCGCGCTTGTTGGGGTCCCGGTCCGATGCCGAGTCACAATTACGGGTTCTTGACCGTGGACGCCGCTGTCACCCGGTTTGGGTCACCGCTCGCCCCATTTTCTCTCTTCGACTGTTTCTTCCTCGATCGCGTAGTACTCGTCGAGTCCGACCAGCGTCTCGATGTCGTGGCGGGCGGTAATGCATTCCTCGACACTGAGCCCGGTAAAATCACCGCTTGCCTTGAGCTCGGCGAGGGCGCGCTTGGCAAAGTGAAAGCTGACGAGCAGGTAGAGAAGCGCGTCGAGGGCGATCTTGTAGCCCATATCCGCGAGCTGGGCTGCGCTGGCGACCGGACGATTGTCGCGGTTGCCGCGGCTGACGACATAGACCAGTGGGATCTTCGCCAGCTTCGGCGCTTGCTGCAATTCGGTGGGGTCGCGCGGGAAGATCATGCCCATGTCGGCACCGTTGTCCGCGGCCGCATTAACCCGCGCGATCGCTTCGTCGAGCCCTTCGAAGCGGCAGGAATCGCTGCGCGCGATGATGACAAAATCCTTGTCGCTCTGATCGCGCTGCCGACAGGCGAGCCGGATCTTATCTACGAACTCTTTTCGCGGAACCACATGCGCGACGTATTTGTGGTAATGCGCCCGTTTGGGGAAAAGCTGGTCCTCTATGTGGATCCCAGCGATCCCCGCATTGATGAATTCACGCACGGTGCGCATCGTGTGCAGCGGCTCGCCAAAGCCAGCGCCGGCATCCGCGAGCACCGGAATCTTCACTGCCTTGGCGACATCGCCGGCTACCCGGACTTGCTCATCCAACGTCAGTAGCGGCTCGGAGGTGCAGCGCGAGCCACCGGTGACAAACCCACCGACATAGGCCGATTTGAACCCGGTGCTCTCGATCAGGCGACCGCCCAGCGCGTCATAGGCGACGGGCATGTGGATGAAGGCCTCGTCGGCGAGAAGCCGGCGCAGCGCTGTCGTATGATTGATCATGATCTCCTCCCTCAGATTCGATGTGGGCAAAATTGAAATGTCACCGTAATCCCGCGACAGCGGCTGATAAAG
>DATAPR010000039.1:0-3360 GCA_036265105.1 Sphingomicrobium sp. | reverse complement strand
CTCGGGCCGCCGCTTCATGAAGTCGGGCACCCAGTTCTCTTTGCTATGGCGGTACATGACGGTCGGGTTCTCCGGCCGATGACCGACGCTCTGGCAGAACACGGCGGCGACAACGCGATTGGGTGCCCGCTGCATCAGCTTCCCGGCAAAGCAGCCGCCGATGCAGTAGCCCATATAGAAGAATTCACGGATGCCGAGGTGGTCCATCAGCCCGAGCTGGTCGTCGGCGAACGCATCCCACGGGTTATCGACCTGCACGGGACCGGTGGATTCACCGCCATTGGCGTTGCGCTGATCCATCGTGATGCAACGGAGGTCGTTCTTGAATTCTTCCATCGCGTTGATCACCGCGGTCGGCCAGTTGCTGACCCGCGAATTCAAGCCGCCGCCGGGGGTAACCAGGAGCGGGAAACCGCTGTCCGTTTCCTCGTAGCGAATGCGGACGTCGCCTTTTTGAAAGAACGGCATGGCAGTCTCCTCCAGGGATTGCGGCCGCAGCGCCGGTTGCGGCTGTTAGGATGCCTCAGTCAAACGTTTTAAGCCAACCTACGGAGTTTTCGGAAGCCTTTCGCTGCCCGGGTCGAGCGGCAGTGCAATTGTATTCAGACCTATGTCCGGTTTCGGCGCGTCTCGCCCCTTGTGGCGCACTCCGGGGAGCCTCTCCTTTCTGAACCCATAACCGGCACTCAGGCCTTCGATGAGAACTGGTGTTCATGCCCCGAAGGCGACCTCCGCGATGCTTTGCGAGCCGATCAACGATGCTCGTCACTCCGGTTTCTGGAGGTTCACCTATGATGATCCGGCGACACGACCGAGCAAAAACATTCATGGATGGCCGGGCGACGGCGGCCAAGGCAGTACTGAGGCCAGGTTTTTTGGGCTTTTCCGAAGATCGGGCGGAGCGACCCGGGGATTTTGAAACCCGACCGGCGCCTCGCTATATAATCGTCACGCTGCGCGAGCCTACACAGCCGCAGCGCTCAATACCGACCTTAAAATTATCGCTATGGACGAGCATCTCCCTTCAGCTGCCCAGGCAGTCTTCGACCGCTACGAAACCTCGCGGGAACCCTTCCACGAGCACGAACTCGCCTCGACCGTGCAGGCCGCAGCTGGACCGGCGGACGCGCTGACGCCGGAACAACGTCATGCAACCTGCCTGGAGATTTCAGCATTCCTCTATATGCCCAGCACTGAGCCCAGTGGGAGCGTGTGGGGCACCTATTTCGCACCGTCCATGACCGCGACGACCAAAGAAGGCGTCGAGGTCTACAGCCCCGACATCACCCGAGAAGACGAAGCGACGATCGCCTATTGGGCAAGTCGGTCAGACGAGGCGCATCACCCGATCCTGAGGGCGCGGTACGCGGACCTCGTCTGGGACTTCACCGCGCTGGTGGCAAAGCACCGTCCCGACGTGGCGTTCGCCAGGAAGGCGATCGACGCCTATGTCGAGGCGATTGAAAACAAGATTTACTTCCACGACTCACAGGCCGAGGATTTCGCGGCCCGCGCGCTGAGCATTACGCTGTCGATCAACGACAAGGCGCGGGTCGAGCAGGTCAAGGGCGTGTTCTTCGCCCTTGACGCCGCGATCGGCGACGTGACGAAGCGCGGGCTCTGGTCGATGCTCTTCGACAATCTCTACGACCCGCCGGGCGTCGGGCTCACCGACCCGGAGAGGCAGAGCATCATCGACAAGCTCGAACACGCCCTCCAGGTCACGACCCAAAAGGGCCAGCCGCATTTCGAGCCCTGGTTCGCCCAGGGAGCGGCTGAGCGGCTCGAACGCCATTATCGCCGAATCAACCAGATGGCCGATGTGCACCGCGTGGTGCGCGCCTACGGCCAAGCCTTTGAGAGCGCGGCCAGCGCCGCGAACGCAATGCTGGCGGTCGCGTGGCTCCAGCCTGTTTACGACAAGTACCGCGATCTCGGCATGAACGATGATGTCTACCGGGTGCATCAGGTGCTTGAGACGCGCGGCCAGGAAGCCCAGGCCGGGATGCAACGGGTTCAAATCCCGCTCCACATCGACATCAACGAGGTGAACCGGGTCGCTGACGCGCTCATCGAGGGAGACTTGCAGCAGGCGATCAGGCGGATCGGCATCATATTCGTTCTGCGCGCCGATCAGGTGCGAGCGCTGAACGAGCGTATCAGGAGCCAAGCGCCGTTGATGTCGCTGATCCCGATCACTCGGTATGAAGCAGGTCACCCGGCAGGGATTATCGGGCCGCAGGACCAGGACGCGGATGGTCGGCTCGTCCACCAGATGGCAAGCCAGATCGGCTTGGAGGCGATTTGGATCGCGGCCACGTTCGACAAGCTCGTCGAGCGCTATGCGATGACCGCCGACCAGATCGTCGATGCACTATCGGCATCGCCGGTCTTTGCGAGTGCGCGGCGCTCGATCTTGGTCTCCGGCATCCAGGCGTGGCTCTCGCAGGACTACATCAAGGCGATCCACGTCCTGGTGCCGCAGGTCGAACATGCCGTTCGCACCCTTGCCAGCCTAAGCGGGGTACCCACGACGACGCGCGGGTATACGCGAGGGGTCATGCAGACCCGTGGACTCGGCGAAATCCTGCACGACCGACTGTTCCGGCAGCTCGTCGACGAGAACGTCCGGCTCTACCTGCTGGTCTTCCTGGCTGATCCGCGTGGCATCAATCTGAGAAATCGCGTCGCTCATGGGCTGCTGGAGCATGACCAGATGGAGCGCGCGCTGACGGATCGGGTCGTGCAGGTGCTACTGGCCCTTAGCTGCTTCGCAGCGAAGGAACAGAACCCGACGTAGTCCATCGACCGACCCAGACGTGTCGTACAGGGAAGAGCGATCTACACGTGAGAAGATGATTTCGACAGGGTGGGAATCTAAAGCTTCGCCGTGTCCGGGCCTCACAGCAACGGCGAGTCGCGATGTGGAGCGAGGATCCCGGACTTATCTGCGGGAGGGCGATGCTTATCCGAGCGATATGAAGGATGCGGAGTGGGCCCAGTGGCTTCGCCCCGAAATCAGGTTCGCACCGGACTCGCCGCTGGAGGGAAGCGGATTCGAACTCTCGGTCCCGCTGCCTCAAACGACGCCTTATTACGAGCGGCCGCTTCATCGGCTAGGCTTCCGCGTCTTCGCCCACGTAGGGACGAAGTTCAGTCTTCTTTAGGGTTTCCAATTTGCCAGTCTCGCCGTTGCGGCGGCGGTGTTCGATCGAGACTTCGCCTTCGCTCTCGCAGCGAAGTTGCCACTCGGCGAAGTTGCGCGCTTCTGCGTCGTCATCGAATTTCTCTCCGAAGAGGGTCGCCCCGGCGGGTCGGATTTTCTGCCAGCTCACGAAATAGTGCTCGGTGTCCATTTAG
>DATAPR010000038.1:0-1833 GCA_036265105.1 Sphingomicrobium sp. | reverse complement strand
TCTGAGCATCGCCACCGAACAGCAGGCCAAGCTCTGGGAATTGCGTGCATCCGTTAGCCTCACTCGCCTCTACCGCGAACAAGGCCGCCGCACCGAGGCCCGTGCCCTCCTCGCGCCGGTCTACGCCTGGTTCACTGAAGGGTTCGGCACCCCCGATCTTAAACAAGCGAAAGCGCTGCTCGATGAACTGGGGTAGACCATGGATGGTTGGCTCTTGAATAGAACGGTTTGATCATCGGCTGTGAGACCTCGGTATCATTGAGACGTCAGCCATTCCCGTAGCTTCGACCACCGCCTCCGCGCCCGCGCTCTCTTGACGGCGATCGCCAGTGCCTTCCGTTGCCCAATGAGCACCACCAGGCGCTTGCCGCGTGTCACCCCGGTGTAGACCAGGTTCCGTTGCAGCATCGGGTAGTGCTGAGTGCTGAGCGGGATCACCACCGCCGGGTATTCCGAGCCCTGGCTCTTATGGATTGTCGTTGCGTAAGCAAGAACTAGCGCATCCAGCTCGCTAAAGCCGTAAGTAATTTTGCGGCCATCGAAGTCGGCGTGCAGTTCGCCTTCCTCCATATCGATGCGCGCCACGACGCCGAGATCGCCGTTATAGACGTCCTTGTCGTAATCGTTCTCGACCTGCATGACCTTGTCGCCCGGACAGAAGGTCCAGCCAAAGCGCTCGATGCGGATCTCGCCGGGCGGGTTCAGCTCTTTCTGAAGCTCGATATTCAGGGAGCGAGCGCCGAGGCCGCCCCGGTTCATCGGGCAGAGCACCTGGATGTCCCGTATTGGATCGAAACCAAAGCGCTTCGGGATGCGCTCTTGCACGATCGTCAGCAGCTTTCGCACGCCCTCTTCCGGGTGCGCCGCATCAACGAAGTGGAAGTCGCCGCTTTCAACACGGGCGAGATCCGGCATCAGACCCTGGTTGATGCGATGTGCATTGACGATGATCCGGCTCTCGGCAGCTTGGCGGAAGACCTCGGTCAAGCGCACGACCGGCACCGCACCCGATGCGATGACGTCCGATAACACCTGCCCTGGCCCAACCGAAGGCAGTTGATCGACATCGCCGACGAGTAGCAGGGCAGCCTCGGCCGGCAAAGCGCGCAGAAGAGCCCGCATCAGCGGCACGTCAACCATCGAGGTCTCGTCGACGACAAGCAGATCGCAGTCGAGCGGCGCCTCCTCCGTGCGCCGGAAAGCCCCGGTCCTGGGGTCTGTTTCGAGCAACCTGTGGATCGTCTTTGCTTCGAGCCCGGTACTCTCGGACAAGCGTTTGGCGGCGCGACCGGTAGGCGCACACAGCGCGATAGCGACGGTCTTCGCGAGGAGGATCTTGAGGATCGAGTTGACCAGCGTCGTCTTGCCCACACTTGGGCCACCGGTAATCACCATCACTTTCGAGGCGAGCGCGACACGGACGGCCTCTATCTGACTTTCGGCGAGCGCCAGCTTCGTCCGCTTCTCGACCGAAGGGATTGCCCTGTCGGCGTCGATCAATGGCCAGGGTGGCCTTCCAGCCGCCAGTGCGGTGAGCTTTTCGGCAATTTCCCGTTCGGCCCGATATAGGCCGGCGAGGAATGCGCAGCGCCGCCCCTCTAGATCGTCGGCGATGACGGCGCCCTCTCGAAGTTCCAACCCGAGTGCCGTCTCGACCAGCTCAGCCGGAACTTCGAGCAATTCTACCGTCAAGGCGAGAAGCTCCTCGTTCGGCAGGCCGCAGTGGCCATCGTCCATCGCCTCGGCAAGCGCAAAGGAAATGCCGGCACGGACGCGGATCAGCGCGGTCTTCTCGATGCCGAGCTTCGCCGCGATCTGGTCGGCAGTGCGGAA
>DATAPR010000037.1:0-2991 GCA_036265105.1 Sphingomicrobium sp. | reverse complement strand
CCCTGTTATCGTTCCCGCGCATCTGGACGGGCGCGTCAATCATGCGATGATCGCGACACTAGCACATGTCGGTCACCACGTCGTAACCTGACCTGACCCCGGCGCAAACGTTTGTTGGAGATTTCGCGGTCTCGGACCGAGCCGACGAGCCGGGTCGAACGGGCGCGGATCATTCTGGCCTATTTGCAGAACCCGTCGGCCTATGCCGTGGCGCGTGCGATTGAGGTGACGCAGCAGACCGTGACATGCTGTCTGGAGCGAGCGGCGGAACTGGGGGTGATCGCGGCGCTCGATGTCGGCCGCGTGCGGGACGCGATCCGGTCATCACCGCCGAGGCGAAAACCTGGCTGGTGGCATTGGCGTGTCGAAAGGCCAAGGAGTTGGGTTATCCCCAACGAGCTGTGGACCACTCGGCTGCTCGCCGCACATGCCCGGCAACACGGACCGGCGACACCCTGATCCGGCTTGACGCAAGGTATCGCATGCGTATGGCTGAGCGAAATCAAGAAAGCCGTCACCGATGTGGTACGCGTCATTAATGGCAAATCGCAGGCTAGGCCTCATATTCGGATTCGTGATAGCGCTTTGTCTGGTTGCTGGAGCTATTTACAGCATCGCTATCGGCCAGTTTTTGGGAGTTGCCCTAGGCGCAAGCGCGGTGAGCATGGTTCCGTCTTTGATTAGGGGTTGGAACGGTGATCGTCCTTCCGCTACCGACCACCAGCGTGAAGACGAGTCGAAAGACGATTAGCGACGGCTGTTACAATTCAAAGTGAGAAGCCAGACAGCTTCAACCCAGTGCTGTCCACCAACAGATGCACGGGCTCGGCGCTGGACGGCGGTCCCGCCACCGCCAGCGTCTCGGCCCGCCGGCCGCAACCGCGCGAACGAGATTATTGGCCTGGATCAGGTTGATGGCTCGACGATTAAAGTATTGCTCGACGAGACTGGCCGCCGACCGAGACCGCCAAAAAGGGATCTACACCGGCGTCACCTTTCATCGCTTCCCGGGCGCCACATCGGACACAAATCTTCGAGACTTTTTTGGAGAGAGCCGGTATCGGCACCGATTTGGCGCTGCAATTCGCCCGATCGGTCTTTTGTGCCCGACTGCCCGTAATCGCGGCGATGTTGGACCCGATTATCGCCTTCTTGAACGACAAGAACCGCGAATATGCCGAGGGCGAAGCCGACTACAATTGGAGCGCCTGGGCCGACAACTGCTCCCACACAATGCGCAATGCATTGGCCGCCGCCAACATCTGGTCGCCACTGTCGGTGCGCACGACAAAGATTCGGCAAATATTCAACCTCGCTATACCCGCGAACGAATTCGTCAATCTGGCCGAACTGATGACCGGGGGCGATATCGAGGATTATCGCGATATTTTGCGAGACGGGCCGCGGCGAGATGCGTTCCACGAATTCCACTGGCTACCGACGCGACAAGGCGCGCTCTTAAGAACGTTGCCGGTGCATGACCCCAACGATCTTTACGACACGACATTTCGGCTATTCACGCTGCAATCACCGTTCCTGAGGGGCAAGACACAGCGAGCGATCGATTTGCTGTCAGACGAACGTTTTGTGTACCTCGACGCCAACCTCCATTATTTCGAGAGAAGATACGACGCGATCCTCGCGCGGCGCGACGAACGGCGTGATGCCATGGCAAGTGTTCGCGGGACACCATTTCGTCGAGCCGAGGGCTTGTACTACGACTATATTCGTTCACAGAGAACCGCGGTTCAGTCCATGCTGGACCGCATCGCGGCGACGCCCGTGACTTCGAACCAGCCCGATGAAGGCGAATGACCAGGTTCCAGCCCGAGGCAAGGCAAGATAAGCCGTGGCTTTCATTGCCCCGGGCAGCTGTCGCGGGAATTGGGAGATCCGCAAGCCGGGTACCTTGGCATCGAAGCCGCGCAAAGCCGTGCCGCCGCTACGGTCTGCTTGCTTTCGGCTATAGCCTTACCCTTGTTCGATCGCGAGCCTGGCGAGGTCGATCGCGCCTGCGGTCGTGATCTGGACACCGACGCTGACAAGCAGGAACGCAGACAGGCTGGCGACGACCCGAGCCCCTTCCTGTCCGACGAGTTGGGCAAGCCGGTCCGCGTTACGGTAGCAGAGTAGCACGATCGCAGCGACCGCGAGCGTAGCCAGGAGGAAGGCGGGTTATAGCGACCAACACCCCAATGCCGCTACGCTCGGCCCGTGCCGCACCGAGCGCGATGGCGACGGTGATCGTACCGGGGCCGGTGGTCAGCGGCATAGTGAGCGGAAAGAACGCCATGCTCGCCGGCGATGCGGTGTTCGTCACTTCTGGTGCAGAAGGCTGTTCGGACCGATTCAGAAGCTGCCAGCCGCTGAGCGCGACAATGACACCGCCCGCGATGCGCAGCGCCGGCAACGTGATCCCGAAGAACCCTAGCACGAACCTTCCGAAGAAGTAGCTGCCGAGGATCACTGCCACCGCGTAGAGCGCGATCCGTATTGACAGCTTGGAGCGCTCGGAGGGCGTGGCGCAGATGGTCAGTCGGCGAAAGACAAAGGCCAGACCGAGTGGATTGATGATTGCTACCAGCGATGCGAAGGCGAGGGAGAAGTCATTACCGAAACCGTCCATAGGGTAAATCGTCGGACCGTCGAGGACCTATGCTGGCTAGTGCTCAGTCCAGTCAGATGATTCAGTTCATGCGATTGAGGGCGGCCCAGCGTGCGGTATCGAGCCGATCGGTTGTGAATCATCTGTTTGGCTTCTGTGCACTAGCATCACAACACCTCCTGGTCCACACTCGAGGATCACCCGGGCCCAAACGGAAGCCCGAGCAATTCCCAGGCGAGAAAGAGTAGGATCCAGACGACCGAGACCACTACCGCGTAAGGCAGCATCATTGCGACAACCGTGCCGACGCCCGCGTTTTTATCGTAGCGCTGCGCGAATACTACGATCAGCGCGAAATAGGGCATGAGTGGCGTGACGATGTTGGG